>NJDG01000030.1 GCA_002254885.1 Thermoplasmatales archaeon ex4572_165 | reverse complement strand
CTGCTTTTAATAATTGATATGAAT
This sequence comes from Thermoplasmatales archaeon ex4572_165, assembly GCA_002254885.1. Taxonomy (GTDB): domain Archaea; phylum Thermoplasmatota; class E2; order DHVEG-1; family DHVEG-1; genus EX4572-165. Next base: position 17,965 of record NJDG01000030.1, on the reverse strand, counting down.
GATAAAGCACATATATCCAGATGATAAGAAATAGAATGAGAAATAATGGTGAAAGAATTGTTCGATAGAACAGAATCATTCCAAGTATACCTGAAAGGAAAAACATAAAAAATGAAATTCTTGCGGCATTATGCATTCCAAAGGATGTAGCGTAGGTTCGCACTCCCTTTTTTTTATCGCCATGATAATCATGAATTCCTTCTGGTAAGTCATGGGCATTAACTGCAAAATAAGTGAAAAGAACCAAAATTATCATATTTTGAAGATCATTTATGTTAAAAAAATGATGATTTATAAAAAAAGGATTGCTCAAAAAAGTATCAAAAGAAGGATACATCGTCCAAATAGCTAAATAACCAAATATTGCAACCGTTACCCATTGAATTGGGGTAAAAATCTCAGAATACGCAGGTATTTTAACTCTATCTTTAAGGTATTTATTATGAAACGCAGTGAACAATGCAGTAAAACCAACAAGTAAAAAACACCACATACTTACAAGAATAGAAAAAATGAATGTTAAAGCTGAAAAAATCAAGGCAATCCCAAAAAACTTCTTTTTTGAAATTCTTCCAGATGGAATAGGTCTGTCTGGATGAGCAATTAAGTCAATATCGCTATCGGTGATATCATTCCAGATTAATGCTGCAAAAAAACCAGAATATAAAGTTATTACAGTAAAGAAAATTATCTTGATAATTCCCATATCATAGTTTTTCATTCCAAATGCAAGCATTGGAACACTAGAATACATCAAAATATAACTTATCAGCTCATAAGGTGGAAGAGACCGCCAATGAGAAAGAAACTCAAAGGGCCGGGGTACATAATGTTTTTTTGATTGCTGCATCATTTCTACCCAATTATAAATTCTTTGGTTTAATTGTTTTTGGTTTTTTACTTATTCTATATTGAAAACAATATATTGATTCCTTTGAGAAAAAGAAAAGATGAATGATTCTAAATCCAATCTTTATGTTCTACATGAGAGATTACAATAGAAGAGAGATTCCCAGGATTTCGTGGATCCTCTTTTACCATATCTACTTCTTTAATATCAATATTCATTTCATCTCCAATGAGATGTTGATATCTCCTTTTTATTTCTTTCATTAGGCCTTCAACACTTTTTACTTGCTCTCTTTTTTCATTATTAATGACAAGTAATATTTCAAGATGATCTTTTTTATGTTGAATCAGCTGAAATCTATGAATAATATCAACACCTGTTTCTTGGGCAACAATACCTGGTATCAATGTAAATGTTGCAGCCGGGAAAATCCGCCCATCAGGAGCCACAATTGAATCGACACTTCTCCCTTCAACATTTTTAATCATTGGTGAATGCATACCACATTCACATTCACCATCAATAGGAGTAATAATATCATCCATGCCTGTATACCTAATAATCGGTGTACCGCCTCCATATAGACGAGAGACAACAACATGCCCATGTTCCCCTGGTGCTACGATATCGCCATTGGTATCAACTGCATCGATATGAACAAGATCTGCCTGTACATGAAAATTTCTATGAGGACATTGAAACGCAATAACGCCGCTTTCCGTTCCAGTATATAATCCAAGTAAATGAGTATCAAATGTATTTTCAATTTGTTTTTTTGTGTATGGATCTAACACGCCACCTGAATATATAATATGAGATGGAGAAAAATTTTCTCCTTTTCCTTCTTGTTTAAGTTTTAGTAGACCAATTAAAACACCAGGATAAGCAATAACCATATCGGGCTGAAAATTGTTTAAATCATGCATAAGTTCAACTATTTTTTTCCCAGTAAACAGATTTTGATATCTTCCTGAATATAAAGAATGAAGAAAACCAAGTTGATCTTTTACTCCTCTTTTGATACATTCCTCATCATAGCTATTATCAAGAGTAAAATCACCAATATTTGATATTCGAGTTTTGTTTGGTGAAAGATTATGTGATTTCATAATTCGTAATGTCGTTGTCATTTCAAGAGCGATCGATGGAAGATCCCGATATATTGAAACTGGTTTACCTGTGGACCCTGAGGTATCAACCTTAAACCCTTTATCTTTATTGAAATTTTTTGGAATGGTTCCTTTTGTCCCATAATCCCGTAGGTCTTGTTTTGTTGTGAATGGAATAGTTGTAATATCATCTATATTCTGAATGGACTCCTTTGTGATCTGATTTTTTTGAAATTTTTCCTTGTAAACTGGAACGGTATATGCAAGATCAATCATATTATGAAGCTGTGTTGTTTGATATTGTTTCAGTTCTTCATTGTTTAATTTCCAGAGTCTATCAACAGTTTTTTTATAATTCAAGTAGAGTCTTATAAAAGTTGGATTTGGAATAAACGCCATTATTTGTCACCTTTTTAATTTTCATATTCTGAAAAAAAGATGTTTTATTTAAAGCTATACCTCCGCTTTTATACTTTCCTTTAATCTTGAATCAAGAAGAACATGTGGATCTTATTAACAATAAAGTATATTGTTGTTTACGTACTATTTTTTTTTGATCATACACCTTCATATCTACCCCGTAGGATATATTGAGATAGCAATGTTACAATCATAGAAAAAATAAAGATTGATGCGGCTACTGCAACATCAATAACCCCAAATAATAATGCTGATGCTAACGTGATTCGTTCTATTATAAAAAATTCATGATATCTAAGCGCAGTTTTTCTTGTATGATGCTCAAATGTTTTCATCAAATAATAGTAAAAAATAATTAGAATGCCTACATCAACAATCATAATCAAATAAAAATGAAGTGATAGAAATTGATAGTACCATGGAATAAAAATAATTAGAAAAAACCATGATACAGTGAGAATGAAAGAAAGAATCATTGATTTTTTTATTCCATGTTTCACAGGGAAGGTTTCATATCCTCCTTTTTTATCTCCTTTCACATCTCTAATTGCTCCAATCATATTGCTATTAGTATCATGTAATAAAAAAACAAAAGCTAAGAGAAAAAGATACATTGGAATTTCAGAAAAACTTTGATTAACTGAAAAAATTCCATAAAAAAATGCAGCTATTGTAATAAAACCTCTATTAATGTTTCCAAAAATTCCTTTTGATTTAAATATTTTTGTATAGCTAATTACCAGAATAGCAACAATGATTGCAAATAGTACATTATAAATGGTTAAAAAAAATGATAAGAAAAAACCAGTAAATGCAAAGAAAGAACCAGTTATCAATGCTTCTTTTGATGATATTCTCCCCGATGGAATAGGGCGGTGTTTTTTTCCAATAGCATCAAGATTTCTATCGAGAAAATCAGATGCATATAAAGAGGCAATCCAACCAATAAGAGGAATAAAAAAAGATAAGATCATTACCCGAAATGACGGTGTTCCATTATATGCAAGACAAGCACCAACTAGGCTAACAAGACCACACCATACAAAAGTGTACGGTCTCCATGTTTCCAGATGAGCAAAGAGTTTTTCTTTGATTGAGAATGTCTGACTCTGCGGTTTCAATTTCAAGCGCAACCAACTAATATATATCTCTTTTTTAAGATTCACTATTAATATTTTAAATTTTTGCAATTTTTTATACTTTCAATTTATAATAATATACAAAATAATGTCATTTAAAGATTAGCAAAATTAAAGGAAAAATAACAATTGTAATTCGATACATTTATTAATTATTTAGGCATATTATTAATATAAGGATTATAAAATAATTAAATTGGAGTATCTCAAATGAAAAAAGCATCATTTTTAACGATTCTAATAGTATCATGTTTAGTTATCAATACGCTTCCCGTATTATCCATAGATAATCAAGTATCTACTAATACAGAACCAATAAAAGAAACCTTAGAATCATCTCTTTATGCAACCTCTGAGAAAATGGAAAATATTCCTTTTGTTTCACAAGAAAAACCAGATTTTTTAAATATGGAAAAAGCAAGTGCAGGAAATTCCCCTCAAGAAAATATGATTATTGTTCATATAAAAAAAATTAGGCTTTTAGATGAAACAATCAAGGAACCTGAATACTATTTAGACATTAAAATCAATGGTAATGACCCTCAATGGAGCAATATTGGAGATACCCTAACAGAAAAAGAATCATGGTTTAATTGGCCATCAATATATAACAGTCAACCTTATGACGAAAACAATCTAATATCCATTGACATTGAAATCTTTCTTAAAAACAAATTTTGGTTTGATACACAAGCTGACATTAGTCCAGGTTCTGAAAAAACCTTATCACTTACATATGATCCAAAACGTGGAGACTGGTCAGGAGATGATTACAGAGGCGATTCATCAGGTTATGGTCATGCATCAGGTTTTGAAGATGGAATTTTTAATGAGAAAGACTTTGAGCTTTGGTTTGAAATATACCAATTGGAAGTAAACAATAATCAGTATTTAGATGGTGATAAACTTACCTATTGGGAAGAGACAAACCTTTACAATTCTGACCCATTTGTTAATGATGGACAAATAGACTTTGATAATGATGGAATTCCTTCTGAATGGGAGGATCAATACGGATATGATCCCTTTGTTTGGGATGATCATGAAAACCTTGATCCCGATAATGATGGTCTGCAAAATGATGAAGACATGCATGTTGATCTTGGTCTTTATGGTGGAGGCGGTGATTTTGCACCGTATCAAGAACGAACCGAAGGAATGGAACTTGATGCAGCAAGGTTAAAACATTTTCTTAATGGAAATCCAAATCATTGGCGAAGAGGTATCTTTCATTGGGCATTCATTTGTTCAAGAATTGAATATTGGGATAGAGAAATTGGTGGAAGAATGTTTCATACTGATAGCTTTGTACTAGCACGTCAAACTATCATCGATAATACGTTTAAATATGTCTACCTTAAATTTAGTAACCCAACTGTTGGTATGGCAAGTGTTTTCATGCATGAACTGGGACATACACTAGGATTATTTAGTTTCGGTGGGATCGACAATACAGATACTACAAAACCCTGGAAACCCGGATTCTGGCAGTACATGGCATATGAAAGCTGTATGAACTATCATTACACCTACAAGCTTCTTGATTACTCAAATGGAGATGATGATTCAGAATTTGACCAAAATGATTGGGCTATAATAAATCTAGCCAGGTTTGAATATCAATAATAACAAATATTTGCCTCATTGAGTTTTTTTCTTGGATAAAATTCATAACAAATATTATATAATTGTTTCAATTAATATTTTCAATGAATTTTTATAAATTTTTGATATACATCCTGTATTATTGAATAAAGTAAATCATTTAAGGGAATTTCAAACCATGATAAATCAAGATTCCCCCAATCATCGTAATCATATTTTCCATGCGTTCCATCAGAATAATCTAAAATATCATGAACATATCGATAGTTCATCACAGATTTATAATTAGCATATTTCCACCAACCAAAAAATAATGGATGAACCGTGTTTTTATTATCACAACCTGGTGGATTAAAGATATCAATGCCCATAGTATGGCCCATTTCATGCATGATATAGGTTGCATAGATGAAATCAGAGGAATGATTCTTTACTTTCATTGTTTGATTCGCAGCAGTTTTTGAGATTTGAAAGCTATTAATTCCTCTCACATTGCTATTAATTGGAAAACCTTCCCCAACAAATGCCTTTCCTGCTGCCTTCTCATGATGATATATAATAAGACCATACCGAAAAACGCCTCTTCTCCAATTATTGCTATTGTTTTCTAAGAAATATTCATTATACAACTCTAATAGTTCAACATTGTCAATAATTGAATCAAAAGGTATCATTTCGCCTTCGCCCATTGATCCACCATCAATATGAAGAACGATATTTCTTTTATGAAATGGATTTTTTAATAGCTCTTTACAACCATTAGTCAAAATCCAAGAACCTTCACCATCAGGACCAGGTTCCATTTGATCTATTTCTAAAAAGATGTCCTTTCGAAAGGGGTCAGAATCCCATTCAAACATCCAGAATTCTTCAAGATCATTTAAACCATCTGCATCATAATCAATATTTCCATTTAATCGCCCATAGCCACTGAGATCACCAAGATAATCATCTCCAAACCAGTGGCCGGTTCTCACATCAAATAGGATATGTGCTTGTTTTTTATCAACCTCTCCATTGATATCACAGAGTTCATTTGAGTCGTATAATCGAATATAAATTTCTACTATTTTTTCATCATCAGGTATATCTTCTTGAATACTCCAATTAACTTCAATATTGTGATCTGTTGTATTCCATTGAGGGCTAATGAAAATTCTGTCATTTATCTGAATCTCTAATCTAATATTTGCTTCTTTATTCTCAAAAATTCTAATAGAGTTAATTTTTATTGTGATGTTTAAATCGATGAGGGGATCGTAGTCAATAATGCAAGATTGATTGAAAAAAGGACCATAAGAAATGATTATATTTTCCTGTAAAGAATTACTCGCCGGAATCATAGAAAATAACAATGATATAATGATGATTGTTGTAATGAATCGTAGCATATTATCAAATTCTTTATTTTTATTCCCTTAATAAAATAGGCTATGTAATCGAAATATCAAAGATATTGTTTTTTTAATGCAATGGATGAAGCTCATCTATCATTTCATCAATTGAATATAAAAATAGATTATTTTCACTATCTATATATCCTTCTGTAATTAACGAATATTTCGCATTTGTAGGTGCCACATTTGGCATTGCATAGATACGGACATTTCTATCAGATTCATTATCAAACTCATCTTTTACAAACATTTGAACTGTAACATCAGTATTTTTTACAATTGCAATTTCTTTACATTTATTCTCATAAACACCTGTGAGATTTTTATCATAGCTCCATCCTTTATAAATGACGCCAGGGTAATCATCTACTACCTCAAAATCTTCAAATGTTTCATCGACTGGTTCTTCATATGAAACCATATCAACTTGATGAGTTGGTAAATAAAGAAGAGGCCAATCATTCTGATCATATGGAGCACCATTACTTCCATCAGAATAATCAAACAATACTTCATCTCGATAAATATATTGATAATTCATAATGCTATGGTATTCAAAAAGATATCTTTCATATTCCTCATCTGTCATACTTGGATATCGTTTAACTGCACCTAGTATATCATTTCCTGGATAGGTTACTGGTACAAGACCAAGTGAATGACCAAGTTCATGAAGAGAAACTTTTGCGATTCCTACTTTGTATGCTCGCGGAGTAAAAGCCGATCTTTTCATTACACTATCTTTCAAACCTGTTCCAACAATTATCATATCAAATGTGTTATATGAACATGGGTTATTGAATCCTCCTTCATTTCCCATGACAATATACCGGAAAATTCCTTTCCGTTCATCCGCAAAATAATGCTTATAGAAACTTAAAGATTCTTTTCCAGTTACATCACTAAGTTGTTTGTGATATGGAACCAATTCACCACCGCCATTATTTGGTCCGTCTTTCCAGAAATCTCCCCCATCATCGATATATACCCAGATGCCATGTTGAGCAAATCGTTCAATGATCATCTGTTGAGCTTCCATTGGTAATTCATGAGGTGCAAGATCTAAAAATCCATTTTGTTCCATCCCATCAGTTTCAATAAAAATTTCTGGTTGATATGGGTTTGCAAACCATTTTTTCATCATGTATTCTTCACTGTTTTCAATCCCATCTATATCTGGGTCAAGGTTCTCATGATCATCCCATACAAAGGGATCATATTCCCATTTCCATTCCCAACTTGTTGGAATTCCATCATTGTCTGGATCTAATTTTGAATCATCAACTGTGGGATCAGTCTTTAATACATTTTCTTCAATCCAATAAGGTATTCCATCATGATCGTAATCTGATTGATAAAGATTAAACCAAACTTCATATGTTTCCCCCAAATAATGTCCATAACCATCTTTGTCCTTGAAAGAGTCATCACCAGACCATCTGCCAGTTCGATAATCATAGCTTAGATGTATAGCTTCTTTTTCAACATCTGAACTTACTCCAAACAGTCCTCCTGATGATTTTTCAATAATTTTAAGAGTAATACCCGATATGGCCTGTTCTTCCTCAATAAAAAAGCTCATATGGTTTTCATTTCCAATGTTATCCCACTCTGAGAATACACCAGTTTTTCCAACATTACCTTCCACATTTCCTTCTTTTCCATCTACTGTTGCTATCCAGAAATAACTTGGTGGATTTTTCCATTCTTTTCCAGGTCCTATCTTGATTAACATATGGTCCATTAGTCCTCGATTTCGTATCCGCAACATTTCTACGATTAATCCCTGATTTGTGTACGGGCTAATTTGATCATTGATCATTACAATTGGTGGTTCCTTTACTGTTTCTGTTTGCGCGCCATCATAGAATACATAATAAAAACCAGATAATACGACGATGAAACCAATAAAAATTGCTGCACCAATCATGAATTTATCGTCTGTTTTGAATTGGATCATTGAAATTAATTCCTTTATTTTATTTAATATTATATATTATTTATAAATTATATAATAATATCGGAAAAAATAGAATTTGTTTAGGTCAATTATTATAGCATTTCTATAAAGAATCAACACAGATTTCATGGACCCATTCTTTAATTATATTCATACCCGTTTCATAATCAATTTGTGGTTGGTAATTCAATAGTTTATTTGCTTTTTCAATTGAAATTTTCTTTTTATTTGAAAAGATTTCTACTGCATAAGGTGTTAAAAGAGGTTTGACACCAAATAGTGAATACATAAATATCATCATGTTTCCAATGATTAATGCAAAAGATTTTGAAATATTTCTTTTAATATGTTTTTTTCCGACAATTTCTGAGAGATCATTTAGATACCTTCCCCAAGTTATCGAATTATCTCCATCAGTAATCTCAATGATTTCTCCATCAATACCAGATGTGTTCATTGTGAGAATCAACGAATCAATGAGGTTGTCAATATATGTATGTAAAAAGATTCCTTCACCCTTGTTTATTAATGCAATTCTACCTTTATTGATGGCTTTTAGCGGACGGTTAACCCATGTATTTGCATTAGGGCCATACACATTACCTGGACGGATAATTACTATTGGAAAATGATTTTTTTTATATTCTAAAAATAAATATGATTCAGCTATTTCTTTAGTTTTCTGATAAGGATGTTTCATTTTATTTGATTCATATGGAATATGACTAAGAAAAACGAATTTTTTACATTGATGTCTCTTGCAACTTCTAACCAGATTTTTCGTTCCAGTAACATGAGCTTTATAAAAATCATTTTTTTTCCCAAAATCATTTACAAGACCTGCACAATGAAACACTACATCCATATTTTTTGCAAGATCCCTTGTAATTGTATCATCAGACAAATCACCTTGAACATAGAATATATTTTCTGATTTAATCAATGGTTTATTCTTATGGATTAAACCTTTAACTTGATGACCCTCTGATGCAAGACGTTGAACTAATGCAGAACCAATAAATCCTGCTGCACCTGTTACAAGACAATTCATAATTTTCATCTTTACTTTCGTTTAACAATCAGAATCAAATAGTATTTAATATTTAACTTTTTATGAATACTTTAGACTTGAATCAATAGATGATTCATCATAAATGAGAAAATTAACTCAAATGAAATTTCAATGGATTTTTATAGAGATAAATTAAGAACGAACGATACTTCAAATTTCATTGATTTTTTACAAAAAGTATATGTTTTGTGATTTGAAGTACGAAAATTATTAATATAAGAACAATATCCTGGATGAATAATAGAATTAAGAAATAAGAGAACCACCTTTATTGAATTATTCTTTAAAATGGTTTTATATTTTTTGATTCTACCATAATAAAACAAAGAAGTGAACATAATGAATGGAGTTATAAAATGGTATAACCCTCGTAAAGGCTTTGGATTTATCGAAGTCGAAGAGGGAAAAGATGTATTTGTACACAACACACAAGTTCCACAAGGAACATATCTTAACGAAGGAGATAAAGTCTCTTTTGAAATAGAAGAAAGTGATAAAGGACCACAAGCAGTTAAAGTAGAAAAAGTAGAGTAAATAATCTACAATTCTTAGTATTAACAAAGTCTTCATTTTACTCAATGGTACCAAAACATTACCATTGATTCTTTTTTTGTCTTTATTTTTATATTCAACTTTTTTCTCGATTCTTATAAAAAATTTGTAGTTTTTGACAAATCAAATCGGTAGATTAAAGAAATATATGATGATATACTGTCGTTTATTGTATTATATAAAATCGTAGCATTTGATGTGAGGAATGAAAAATGAAAAGAATTATGGTTGTTGATAATGAACCAGATATTGTTGATTTAACTCGAACTGTTCTTGAAATTGGGGGATATCAAGTTGTACCAGCTTATAGTGGTGAAGAATGTTTAGAGAAAATTAAGGAAGAACCCGTTGATTTAATTCTTCTTGACATTATGATGCCGGGTATGAGTGGTTGGGATGTTTTTAATAGGATTAAACAACAACATATCGATACAAAAGTTGCTTTTATGAGTGTTTTGGAGATATCGGAAAAAAGAAAACAAGTTCTACTTGATGAAGGATTATCTGATTACATTATGAAACCATATGACAAGGATACCTTGCTTGATAAAGTTGATTCAATCTTAAAATAATCTTTACAAATTTATTTTAAAAAAAAACAAAGTCTTCAAATACTCCATCACTTTTTACATGTTTAATTAGCCGGGGAGGCTAGAAATATGCGATGTAAAGTTTATGAATTAAGAAGATACAATATTGAGGATTTATTGATTAAAAGCCAATTTTAATCAATTATAATCTTTTCTTTTTTTTAGATCAATTCAACTTGTATAAGTTACACATATTATCAGAATGAAAATTGAAATAGAATATTTGTTCAATTGTCATATAGATTTTTTCATTAACTGCTTTGAGAGATAAACACACATTTATGTCAACTAAAAAACCATAATGAATAATATTAATATACAAAAATTTAAAAAAGATATAAATCATATTATAATTATAGAAGAGGAGTCATAATGAAAAAAATTTACACAATCGGATTAATATTTCTTTTTATACTCGGCGGAATGCAAACAGTAGCTGTAACTCAAAATCCTACTAAACAGATTACAATCCAATTTATTGATGAATTTTCACAACCATCAATGAGTATTAACTACAATAATGACATTGAGTTTGATTCTTTAAATAAAAATACTTATCTTATGAACCCTGGAAAACCTCTTCTTCCAATGAATATTAAAACAATTGAACTCCCATTTGGTGTTGATAATATTCATGTTCAACTAAATCCAACTGTTACATCAACTTCAACAATTACAAATGATGTAACTCCTGCTCCATATCCTCAATCCTATAATATTCATGCAACACAAAAAGCAATTCAACCAAAAAAAGACACATTAACATATCAAAGTGATGAAACATATCCTTCTGAATGGTTTACTTTTGATACTTCATGTGGGAGAAATACAGAAAATAATCTTGTGACCTTTGTTAATATTTTCACATATCCAATTAGATACAAACCAGAATCTGGAACTTTGTTATATATGGAACAAGCAGAGTTCACCGTTGATTATTCACCACCCTCACAACCTATAAGTTTTTCAGAATCAACATATGATCTTGTCATTATTGCCCCATCAGTTTTCTCAAATGAATTACAACAGCTTGTAGATCATAAAAATAGTTTTGATATGAGAACATTTCTAAAAACAACAGAAGAAATTTATAATGATTACCCCGGAAGAGATAAACCAGAACAAATCAAATATTTCATTAAAGACACATTTGAAACAACTGGCATCAATTACGTCTTACTAGTAGGAGGACTCAACTCTCTTTTTATGGGTTCTTCAAGAGACGATAAAAACCAAGGATCAAAAGATTGGCATGTACCTGTTAGATATAGCAACCTTAATCTAGCCATGTATGGAGATGACCCTGGATTCATTACAGATTTGTACTATTCAGACATCTACAAAACAGGTGGAGTATTTGATGATTGGGATTCAAATGAAAACGATATTTTTGGAGAATGGGATGAATCCAGCAAAGATAATCTTGATCTCACCCCAGATCTTAGTATAGGTCGTCTTGCATGCAGAAATCTTGATGAAGTCTCAATCATGATTAATAAGATCATATCATATGAACAAACTCCTGCTGATTCATCCTGGTTTCAAAAAATGCTTGTAATTTCAGGGGATGCATTTCAGGATCAACAAGATTTAGACATTCAATGGGATATCAGCAATACTGATCTCTTCCCAAACGGTATTTACACAATTCATGCAAAAAGCAACAATGATGAAGGAATTTTTGGCCCTGTTGATCAAGTAGATGTCACTATTGATAGATCTGCATCGTCAAGAATTAGTTTTTCAGAAAATGATCATCTCATTACTGATTCATATCCATTTGATCCTATTGCTTTAATAACCTCACCTTCTAATAATAATATCCTTGGAAACACAGAGGTTGATTTCGTTCCACCTCAAGCCTATGATGGTTATTCATGGGCACAAGTTCAGTTTATCGACAATATCATGCATATTCGTGGGAAATCCTATGATCCAAAACCCTATGGAAACATAACAGACATACATATATGGATCACAAATAATGATGGTGAAACTGTTTTTTCAGCATATAAAAATAACACTGAAACATATTATGAAGATGAATGGGCAACAGGTGAAAAAATCGTTGATGGTCGTGGCGGATCTTTATATTATATGCCTGAAACTTTTGATAAAATTAAACTTTTCACTTCAAATGGACAATGGACAGGACAAAATGATGTAATAGATGCATTCAGCAAAGGTGCAGGCTTTGTTCATTTCAGTGGTCATGCAAGCCCTCAGGCATGGGGTGATCAATATCCTGGAATTCCTGGTGGAAGATTTCATGCATCAATCAATGGTCTTCTTACATTCAATCCCTTTGGCCTGCCAATGTTTCCAATGAGTAAGCTAGAAAACAATGAAAAACTACCAATTGTCGTTGCCTGTGGCTGTCATAATGGCCAGTTCAATGTAACACTTCTTTCAACACTTCTTCGAAAGCCTTTCATGTGGACCTTTGGTATTCCAGTTCCTGAATGTTGGAGCTGGTGGTTAACCAGACTTGAAGATGGAGGGGCAATTGCAACTATTAGTAATACCGGAATGGGATATGGAATGCCTGGACGATACTGTATTTCCGGTGGGCTTAACCCCTGGTTGGATACTGAATTTTTCAGACAATATGGTATTGAAGGAAAAACGATTCTTGGTGATCTTCATTCTCAGTCTATTGCAAATTATATTACTCATTTTGAACTTGATTCATTTGATGATATGGGCCATGTAAAATCAATACAGCAATGGACTTTACTAGGCGATCCTAGTTTGAAAATAGGTGGATATTCTTAAAAATATTATAAGACAACATGAAATTAAAATTTCAATAGAATATTCATGAATATTCAAACAAAACATACAATATGATATTGTTTTTTGTTTGTTCATCCAAATAATAGGAAATAAATATTATATATTAATAATTAATTATTAATTATAATGAGTAAAAAAAGAAAAATAATTATTTTCTGTGTTTTCATCATGCAATGTATCTCTCTTTTTTCCATTTCAACACATTCAGAATCAAATGATATTTCAGAAGAAACCTTTGATATGGTAATCATATCCCCAAATTCATTCAAAAATGAAATTCAACCACTCATCAATCATAAACAATCAATGCATCTTCATACATTTTTTCAGACAACAGAATCAATATATGATAATTACCCCGGTATTGATTCCTCTGAAAAAATAAAATATTTCATTAAAGATTCAATAGAACAATACAACATTAAATATGTGTTACTCATCGGAGATATTGAAAAAATTCCCATCAGAAAAACAGCAGTAACATGGGAATATTTTGGAGATCTTGTCGTTAAAGACGTTATTACTGATTTTTATTATGAAGATATCTATGATAAAAACATGAATTTTTCAAGCTGGGATACTAATTATAATGGAATATTTTCAGAAGTGCAGATGATTACAAATGACATGGAAGATAATGAAACATTTCATTATATAGATCAAATCGATCTTATATCAGATATTAGTGTTGGAAGACTTCCATGTAAAACAAAAAAGGAAGTAGAAACAACCATTGAAAAAATTATTGAATATGAAACAGAAACATCTGGTTCATCCTGGTTTAACAAGATTATCCTTATTGGTGGAGATACATTCCCAAATATTGGTGAAATGAATGAAGGGGAATATGTTACGGACTATATTGCATCAAAGATGAAAGATTTTCAAGCAATAAAACTATGGACCTCATTAAAAACATTTTCTCCAATAAAAATAAATCAGGCAATAAATAAAGGCGCAGGTTTTGTAAGTTATTCAGGTCATGGATTTTCTAATGGTTTTGGAACATCACAACCAAATAGTGATAGCATCAAACATTACTATACCCCCTATATCCTTGGTTTGTTCAATAATAACAAATATCCAATTATGTACTTTGATGCATGTTTAACTGCATCTCTTGATTATCAAAAATTCAATAGAAATGTACCATGTTTCGCATGGTCAATGGTTAAAAAACCATTTGGTGGAGCTATCGCAAGTATTGGTTCAACAAGAATTGGATATGGGGGATTTGTTGGCGATCCATTAGGTGCTGGTTCCCCTAGTCTTCATACATTATTTTTTAATTCATATGTACCCGGAATATATCTTGGAGATATGTTTATCCAAGCAAAAAAAAGCTATGCAGAAACTATCTGTATTGAAGGTTTTGATGATTGTCTAACATTACAAGAATTCATATTAATTGGAGATCCAAGTCTTAAAATTGGAGGATATAAAAAATAACAAAAAACGGTGAAAAAAAAATGTATAAAAAAATTATAACACTGCTAACATCAATATTGCTTTTCAGCACTATTGGAATCGGAATGGTTGAAGAATCAATAACTGAAGATGAATCTAATATTAATCAAAACTATGCTGTAATGACTGATCCAATCATAGTACCAGCATTAGAATTTCAGGATGATGCAACGGAAATACAAGTTGTTGATACTCCCGATGAATTTAATTGGAAAGATTATAATGGTGGAGATTGGACAACTCCTGCAAAAAATCAGGGAAACTGTGGTAGCTGCTGGGATTTTGCAGCTATGGGTGCATTAGAATGCATGGTAAATATCCAAAATGAAAATCCAAATGTTGATATTGATCTTTCTGAACAATATGTTCTTTCTTGTCTTCCTGCTGCTGCAAATTACTATGGAGAAGGATGCTTAGGTGGAAATCCCTTCAATGCATTCTACTATCTTAAGGATGATGGAGACGAAGGAAATTATCAAAATGGAGCAATAACTGAGGAATGCTTCTCATATTTTGCAGATCACAACATTGCGTGTGAAGATAAATGTGATAATTGGGAAGAACATTTGATTCCAATCAACGATTGTGGTTTTAGTTGGCCTGGATTTGATAGCCTCGAAGTAAGAAATATTATTAAATCAAAAATATTTGAACATGGACCAGTTGCAGCAGGTATTGATTGTACAAACGACTTCATTAATTGGGGGACAACCCATCACAGTTCCGATGATTATTATCAATACGTTGAACAACCATGGAACAATATCCTAAATCATCTTATTGTAATTGTAGGATGGAAGGATGACAGCTCAATCTCAAATGGCGGATATTGGATATGTAAAAACAGCTGGGGAACAGATTGGGGATATGATGGTTTTTATAATGCAGAATATGGAAGTATGTTCACAGGAGCATTTATCTCATGGGTATCAATTCAAACAGATACTGAAAATAATCCCCCGCTTAAACCAAATATTCCTATTGGGCCCACATCTGGAAAAACCAATCAAGAATGTGAATTTCATGCAATGACAACAGATCCAGAGGGGCAAAAAATTCAATATTTATTTGACTGGGGAGATGGTACCAATAGCGAATGGTCAGATCTTATTGAAAGTGAAGAAATATTTAAGACAACTCATTCATGGAGTCAAAAAGGTAACTATAATGTTTGTGTAATGGCAAAGGATGAAAATGGTGATTTGAGTGAATGGTCAGATCCATTAATTTTATCTCTTCCAAAAACACGTTCCACATTTTATGATGAATATGGTAATTATTATGCCACAATGGATATTCCATTAAACCCTGAAACCATTGAAAACAAGCATACTTTACCAATATCAACAACGATAGATTTTCCTGCTGCGTTCAACTGGAAAAATCATATCATAATGGAAAAGATTGGACAACACCTGCAAAACATCAAGGTGATTGTGGGAGTTGTTGGGATTTTGCAGCACTTGGAACACTAGAAAGTATCATTAAAATTCGGGAAAACAATCCAGATATTAACCCAGATTTATCAGAACAATATGTTCTTTCTTGCCTGCCTGCTGCTGCAAATAACTATGGCCAAGGATGTCTAGGTGGAACACCCTATAAGGCATTTTATTATCTTATGGATGATGGGGAAGAAGGTAATTATCATAATGGTGCAATAACTGAGGAATGCTTCTCATATTTTGCAGATCACACTATTGCGTGTGAAGATAAATGTGATAATTGGGCAGATCAGCTTATTCCCATTACTGACTGTGGAGAACAATTCCTAGGTTTTGATAGTGAAAATAATAGAGAACTAATAAAAAATTTAATATATTCACAGGGGCCAATTTCTTCTGGTATTAATGTAGATGATGATTTTATCAACTGGGGAGCTAGACATCATTCTGAAAATATTTATTATTCTGATCCTCAAATGCCATGGGAAAACATGTTAACACCAACAGGCCCTACCTCTGGAACAGTTGATGAAACATGTGCATATACTACAATGACAACTGATCCTGATGGTGAAGATCTGTATTACTTTTTTGATTGGGGCGATGGAACCGATTCAGGGTGGATTGGACCAATTGAATCTGGGAATAACTGTGAAGGAACCATTCAATTTACAAAAAAAGGAACTTATCAAATACAAGTAAAAGCAAAAGATATTCATGAATATGAAAGTGAATGGTCTGATCCGATAACTGTCAGCATGCCAAAAATTAAAAGAATTGAGTTTTCAATTTTTCAATTAGTTTTTGAAAAAATGATTTGGAGGACATTACCATGGTTAAAAAACATAAAAATGTAAAAATTGTAATATTAAGTATAGTAATAATGCTATTATTGCCATCTACCTTAACACCTCACGCAAAAGAAAATATAAATGATACCTCAACTAATTCCCATTGGACTGCTATGTATTATCTCTGTGGAGATAACAAAATGTCCGCAAGTCAACAACAACATCTCAATCTGATTAAATCAGTAGGTTCAACAAGTGAAGTATCAATCGCAATTCTTGTAGATTATGATGGGGCAGATGACACTCATCTCTATTATCTTAATGGAAATGATCTTGAAGAGCAACAATGGGAAATTGAATCTGACATGTCAAATCCAGATACATTACAAGATTTTATTAATAAAGTAAAGAATGATTTGTCATCTGAACAATATTTTCTACAAATCTCAAGCAATCAAGGTAGTGGATGGCAAGGTGTATGTCTTGATGAACGAGGTGATGGTACTATGATCACAATGCCTGAGCTCTCTGATGTATTCTCAGATGTAACACAACAGGGATCATCAAAACTTGATATTGTTGCGGTTGAAACATGTCTAGGAGGAAATCTAGCATTTGCATATGAGCTTTCTTCGTATGTTGAAACATATGTTGGATATGCAGATTGCGGTTTGATTGGAGCCTGGCCATTTCAACAAAGTATTGCCGCATTAGTCGATAATCCCTCAATAAGTCCTGCGGATCTTTCATCGGCCATAGTTGATAATTTTAC
>NJDG01000029.1 GCA_002254885.1 Thermoplasmatales archaeon ex4572_165 | reverse complement strand
GTACTTAAAAAATGTAAATAATGAGAATGATTGTCTAATTGTTTTGCCTAACTTTAAATATAGTTTGCTTAATTCCTTTTTTCCAGATGGATTCATCACATAAGCCTAAAGTATCTTTTCTTATTCCAGTTCTCAACGAAGAAAAAACTATTGCTAAAAGTCTTGATTCTATTTTAAATATTGATTATCCAAACGAAAAAAAAGAAATATTACTTGCACTTGGTAAATCATCTGATAATACGGATGTAATTATTGAAAAATACAAATCAAAATATCCAACGATAGTTAGGACATTTGAAAATCATTCGGGCAATACTTCGATTGGTCGTAACATTTGTATTGATAATGCAACTGGTGTAAACCTTGCATCAGTTGGTTGTGCAAATATTTCACCTGAGAAACAGAATTTTGTTGCAGAAACTGCATCTATGGTGTTTTCAAGTTTTATTGGTGGGAAGAATGTTTTTGTTCAAAATGCTGAGTTTTCTGAGGAGCGTTTCACGGATCATATTTCTTTTGCATTGTATAAAAAAAATCCAGTGATAGAGGTTGGAATGTTTGACCCTGAGTTTTGGTGTGGTCAAGATGCTGAACTTGATTTACGTCTGATTCAAAAAGGATATAAAATATTGTTTACTCCTGAAACAAGGGTGTATCATTATAAAAGGAGTACATTAAAAGCATTGTTTAAGCAAATGTATCGTTATGGCGTGGCTCGTGCTAAAATGTGTAAGAAACACCCTAAGACCTTAAAGCCGTTTCATCTTATTGGAGGATATGGTTTAGGATTTATTAGAGGACTCTTTAACAGAAAACTATAACAAAACACAACTAATTTGCATTATGATTCTTTTATAAATAAAAGATTTCGTATTCCGTGATATAAAATGAAAAAATTACATGTAGCAGTTGTTGGAACCGGTCGAATTGGCAAACGTCATATTAAACATATAAATAATCTTGCTCATTTATCTGCTGTTTGTGATATTAAGAAGGACATAGCAGATATTGTTTCAAATGAAAACAATTGTCCAGGTTATTATTCTATTGATGATCTACTGAAAAATGAGATGATTGTGAACAAATGATTCATGCAGCAGAACAAGCTAATAAACGATTGTTTGTCGTTAAGCAAAATCGTTTTAATCCACCGGTTCAAGCAGTAAAAAAGGCAATTGATGAAGGAAGGATTGGCAACATCTTTAATGTCCAGCTTAACTGTTTTTGGAATCGAAACCCTAGATATTATCATGAGTCTGATTGGAAAGGTAAAAAGGATATTGATGGTGGGACTCTTTTTACTCAATTCAGTCATTTCATTGATTTGTTATATTGGCTTGTTGGAGATATTGATGCTGTTCAGGTTTTCACTAGTAATTTCACTCATCAGAATCTTATAGAATTTGAAGACACTGGCGTTATTTCATTAAAATTTAGTAATGGGGCGCTTGGAACTATTAATTATACTGTTTGTAGTTATGATCATAATATGGAGGGTTCGATAACTCTTTTTGGAGAGCATGGCACGGTTAAGATCGGAGGGCAATATCTTAATCTCCTGGAATATCAGTCATTTAAAGATGATTATAAGATAATATTTGATGATACTTCTAAACCAGCAAATGATTATGGTTTCTACAAGGGCAGTATGTCAAATCATGATAAAGTATACGAAAATGTAATTGATGTTCTTTTGAATCAAGGAACAATAAAAACTAATATGCTGGAAGGATTGAAAACTGTTCAGATCATTGAAAAGATATACAAGGCAGCAAGATAGGGAATTAGAGAATTATATGAATGAACCATCTATTAAATTAGCAGGAATTCGTGATGTTTCCTTTGGAAAGAATGTTACGGTTATTCAACCAGTGAATCTGTATGAATGTACAATTGGTGATAATTGTTTCATTGGGCCATTTGTGGAGATTCAAAAAAGTGTTCTTATTGGAGATAATACAAAAGTTCAATCACATGCTTTCATTTGTGAGCTTGTAACAATTGGGCATAACTGTTTCATTTCACATGGAGTAAAATTCATCAATGACACTTTTTCTCAGGGAAAACCCGCCGGTGGAGATAAAAGACTCTGGAAACCTACAATAATTGGTAATAATGTATCTATTGGGACAAATGCAACTATTTTACCAGTTTCTGTTACAGATAATGTTGTTATTGGAGCTGGTTCCGTTGTTACAAAGAATATTACGGAACCCGGAATTTATTTTGGGAATCCTGCTGAAAAAATCAAGTCAGAATAATTGAGTGAATGATTATTAGAGGAATATCATGGAAATACCACTTGTTGATTTAAAAGCAAATTACGTTTCAATTAAAAAAGAGATTGATGATGTAATTCAACATGTTCTTGATGAGACCTCTTTTATTAATGGGCCGTATCTAGAAGAATTTGAACAAAATTTTGCGCGATTCTGCAATGTAAAACATGCAATAGGGTCATCAAGTGGAACGTCTGCTCTTCATCTTGCACTTCTTGCAGCAGGTATCAAGTCAGGTGATGAGATTATCACGGTGCCAAATACGTTTATTGCAACAACAGAAACCATAAGTCAAGTTCAAGGAAGAATTAATTTTGTGGATGTGAAACCAGACACAGCACTTATCGATATTGACTACCTTAAGAAAAAAATAACATCAAAAACCAGAGCACTTATCGTTGTACATTTATATGGTCAAATGCCAGATATGAAACATATAAAAGAAATCGCAGATGATCATGATCTTTTTCTCATTGAAGATGCAGCCCAAGCACATGCTGCGGAATGGCAAGGACATCAACCCGGTTATTATGGTGATATTGCAACGTTTAGTTTCTTTCCTGCAAAAAACTTGGGTTGCTATGGGGATGGAGGTGCAGTTGTCACCAATAATGACGACCTTGCTGAACATATTAGATTACTTCTTAACCATGGGCGGAAACAAAAATATAAACATTATATTGAAGGTTATAACTATCGACTAGATGCATTGCAAGCAGCTATTTTAAATAAAAAACTACAGCATCTTCAAGGGTGGACAGAAAAACGAAGGATGCATGCAGCATTTTATAATAAACATCTTTCAGAAAACATCAAAAAACCTGTGGAAGCATCTAACGCAAAACATGTATACTATATGTATGAGATTCAAGCACCAAAGAGGGAAGAATTAAGAAACTTTCTTCAAAAACATGGTATTCATACAGGTATTCATTATCCAATACCTCTGCATCTTCAACCCGCGTATGAGCATCTAAAAATTGAAAAAGGATCCTATCCCGTTTCTGAACATCTTGCAGATAATATTCTTTCAATTCCAATGTATCCGGAATTAACAAAAGATCAATTAAGATATATTGTTGATCATATAAACAGATTTTATGATTAAAAGAAATATTCAACAGCGTGTTTTTAAGAATTTTTTTAAGTCCTTTGAAAGATCAGTTTTTTCAAGTGCATAATCAATCACTGCTTCAAGATATCCAAGTTTATCTCCGATATCATAACGATGCCCATGAAATTCAGATGCATACATTTCCTGATTTTTCATTAATAAACGTATTGAATCTGCAATCTGCAACTCATTATTCACACCGGGTTTTGTTTGATGTATACAATCAAAGATTTCAGGTGTAAATACATATCGTCCAATTGATGCGATAAGTGATGGAGCATCTTCGGGTCTGGGTTTTTCAACAATATCTTGGACTTTATATAATATATTTTCACTAATGTTATTTGGTTGAACTTTTGTTCCATCGATAGATCCATATCTACTTATTTTTTCCAATGGCACTTCTTGGACTGCAAGAACACTAGATTTTACTTTTGTAAATACCTCAATTAATTGTTCAATGCAAGGTTTATCACTTTTTATGATATCATCACCAAGAAGTACTGCAAAGGGCTCATCTCCCACATGTTTTTCTGCTTGTAAAATCGCATTGGGAAGGCCACATGGTTCCTTTTGACGGATATAATGTACATTTACCATGTTTGTAATTTCAGCTATAAAATCAAGGATTTCTGGTTTTCCTTTCTTTTTTAAAAAAAGTTCAAGTTCCGGTGATTCATCAAAATAGTTTTCAATGGATCTTTTCCCACGGCCCGTTATTATGATTATATCATCGATTCCTGCATCTACTGCCTCCTTGACTACAAAGTGAATTGCAGGAGTATCGACTAATGGGAGCATTTCTTTTGGCATTGATTTTGTGACTGGTAAGAACCTAGTTCCCATTCCTGCAGCGGGAATCACTGCTTTTTTTACTTGCATGGTTTACCAGCACACCCCTTCATATATTTTAGCTGTTTTTTCCGCTTCAAGAACCCTTCTTCCATCTATTACAAGCTTATCAGAATAATCTAATTGTTTAAATTCATCCCACGCGGTTGCAATGATTATCGTATCTGTTTCTAATACTTGATTTGCTGAATCACAATATTTGATTTGAGGGAATATTTTTTTGAAATGTTTCATCGCCTCTGGATCATAAACAATAATTTCTACTTTTTCTTCAATTAATTTTTGTATAAGCGGGATACTTCGACTATCCCGGATGTCATCGGTATCCGGTTTGAATGCAAGTCCTAGTACACCGATTTTTTTCCCTTTAAGATTTGGTATATGTTTTTTCAGGATTTTTATGAGTTGTAGCGGTTGTTCATCATTTACTGTGATTACACTTTTGATTAAGTGGCTTGAGATGTTTTCTTTTTTTGCCCATGAAAATAATGCTTTGGTATCTTTTGGAAAGCAACTGCCACCCCAGCCAATACCGGCATTTAGAAAAGATCTTTCTATTCGTGCATCAAGCCCCATTCCATCCGCGACATCATACACATCAATATCTAATTCCTTGCAGATATTTCCAATTTCATTTATAAATGATATTTTTGTGGCTAGATAACAGTTACTTGCATATTTTATCATTTCAGAAACCGTAAGGGATGTGGTAATTATTGGGCATGAGAAATCTTTGTAAATTGATGTAAGAAGTTTTTTGGTTTCACTATCATGACAACCATTGACTATCCTATCGGGATGGAGGAAATCATCAACTGCGACTCCTTCTCGTAAAAACTCTGGGTTCATCCCAAGTCCAAAATCTTTTCCTACCTTTTTGTCTGAGGCTTGTTCAAGTAGGGGTAACACATGATTTTGAGTTGTTCCAGGTACAACGGTGCTTTTAATAACAACACTATGAAAATTATTTTTATTTTTCAGCTCAAGTCCAATTTCTTTTATGGCTTGGTCTACATATTTTAGATCAATATCTCCGTTTTCTTTTGACGGAGTTCCTACGCAGATAAATGTGATTTCACTGTTTTGAATGGCATTTTTGTATGATGTGGTTGCATTGATATTTTTGGAATATTTTTGAAGTATTTCTTCAAGATCTTTCTCAAAAATTGGTGAAATACCATTATTAATTTTTTCTACTTTCTCTTCGTCAATATCAACACAGATGACTTTGTGACCTAGTTTTGCAAAGCATGCACCTGAAACTAAACCCACATAGCCAGTTCCAACGATTGAGATATTCATTGTATTGTGCCAATTGTTTCTGTTTTAAAAATGTTTAGTTTTAGATTGTTATAGTCCGCTTTTTAAAAGATCCTGTATTGCTTTTCGTACCGCATCATCTGAGGAGAGTTTGGGTTGCCATCCCAGGTTTTTGATTTTATTGATATCAAATTGAAAATGTGGAACATCTCCTTTCCATCCTCTTTTGCCACCGGTATAGCTAAAAGTTGCATTTTCAAGACCAAGTTCTTTTTTGACAAGTTCTCCTATTCTTGTCACATCCGTTATTGAGTTGACTCCAAGGTTGAAGACATTGATTTCTTGATCTGAATGGTTGAATCCATGCATGATTCCATCTACACATTTCTCCATATATGACGCTGCTTGATGAAAAGACTATTTTTTTGATGTTTTGCATTCTCATTGCGTCAAGCAAATTGTATGTTGCTTGTATGTCTTTTTCGGCAATTGATGGATTATCTGCACCGCTACGTACGTCGGGATTTGCAGCAATATGAAATACAACATCATGATCTTTGATTTCTTTTTCCACTTGTGTTTTATTGATAAGGTCTTCTTTGATGAAATTGAAATTGGGATTGTTAAAATGATGGGCGATGAATTCTTCTTTTCCGGAGCTCATGTCATCAAAAACGGTTACCTCATGTTTTTCATTGAGTAATCTGTCTACAAGGTGACTTCCAATAAAACCTGCTCCTCCTGTAACAAAACATTTCATATTTTTTTTGTTCTCCTAATTATCTTTTTTTTGTTTATTTAAAAGCTATTTAAGTACATTTCTCTTCTTAAATGTTGATTTGTTTTTTTATTTTCCTTATGGCTTTGATAATGTCTGTCCAATGCGATTGTTGGTGATAGATTCCGCAATTTTTACAGTATGATTTCCAGGAGAAATCATTCATTTCATTTTTCATTTTTTTTAGTGAGTATATGATAAAGAATAGATAATAAAGTGTTCCACTAATCATTAAGAGAATTGGTAATTGTATTTCCATCTAACCACAAGAGGTGATATGGGGTGGTTGGTTCTTAATGATTTTGAATATTTTGTATGAAAACGAAGGGATATAATTTTTTATATTGTGTATTCCCAATAGTCTATTGCTTCTTTGAGCTGGTGATATATTTTTTGTTGTAGTTCTTTTTCAATGTTGTATGAGTATGTTTTAATTTTCTTTTGGGATTGTAGATAATTTTTAAAGATTTCTTTATTTTTTTCAAAACCAGGGATGTTTAATTCGGTATAGATGTGTTTTAACTGTGGGTAGGGTTCTTTTATGTATTTTTCGTATTGTATTTCGATTGTATTTTCTGGTGGAACAAGCTTGATTTCTTTGAGATATTTTTGAAACATTCGGTTGTACATGTTTACCATTGATTTTTCAAAGATTTCCCATTTGGGTGGTTTTTGTAGTGTATATAGAGTCATTTCTTTTTCGATATTTCGCTTCATGGATAGGTATACATGGTAGGGGTTTCGATATATATGTATGAATTTTGCATCAGGGTACATTTCATAGAGAAGTTTGATTCGTGAGGTGTTACTTGGATTTTTTAAAAGTAGTTGTTTTCCCTTGTAGTGGAGTGTTAGTTTTTGTAAATAGTAATGGAAAATTTCTTTGAATTCTTGTATTTCTTTTTTTGGTACATTTTGGAAATCAACATAATCATT
Organism: Thermoplasmatales archaeon ex4572_165; assembly: GCA_002254885.1. Taxonomy (GTDB): domain Archaea; phylum Thermoplasmatota; class E2; order DHVEG-1; family DHVEG-1; genus EX4572-165. The sequence continues at coordinate 9,928 of NJDG01000029.1, read as the reverse complement.
ATATTTTTCCATGTTTTTTGGAAAGATCCATCCATTGTAGTATGAGTATGGGCTGATGTTTCCAAGGGCATATTCTTCCTCTTGTGGTAGATCTGCTCCGAGTTTTACATTGTCTTGAGGTCGGGTTTCAGGAAGGGATGATTCTACAAGGGGTTTGATTAGTTTTTCAAATGTTAACATGAGTGCGGGAGTTACTGTTTGAAATGTAGTTGGGTATCCAAATTGTTGGTCTTGGGCCATTGTGTTATGTAGAAATGTTGATCCGGTTCTCCAATGTCCTACGATGAAGATAGGTGGTTTATTTAGTGTTGTTTTTTTTGTTTTTTTGTCGTATTTAATGTGTTCTATAACATTAAGAGGTGAAAATAATAGACTCATAAATGTTGAGTAAACAATTCTTGGCATTCCAAGGAGTTCTACATGAAAATGATTTTGTGCTAGTAGTTTTAGAAGATTTGTAAATGTTGATCCTGCGAGGGGCTCAAAGGTAACATCTAATGGATCTATTTCAAAGATATCAATTTTTTTCATAGGATGACTCTTATATCTGTTTATGTTTTTTTTATGATATTTGCTGTTTTTTCTTATAATATTTTTGGTGGAATATGTAGGCCTTTTTTTGTTTTTCATTTTTTTATGAGTCTTATTCTTGATGTAGAGGTAGATAAACATTTCATTTTCTTTGAAATATGTTTTCTTATATGTATTCGTCAAATAACGAATTTATTTTAGAAAAAATATATTAAGTAATGATGTGAATATAGGTATATTATGGCACGAAATACAAAAATTTCATCAATTGAAGATGAAAGCAACCTTTCCATACCTGATATTGATCTTATAACCTTGTTTCGAAAACAAGTAAAAGAACATTCAGATAAAAACGCTGTTTTTTTCAAGGGAAAATTCAAAACCTATGCTCAAGTTGAGGAGGAAGTCAACAGGTTAAGCGTTTCATTAAAAAAACTAGGTGTTAAAAAAGGAAGTAGAGTCGCAGTTTTCCTTCCAAATTGCCCTCAGTTTATCACAAGTTTTTTTGCTGTACAAGCTCTTGGCGGTATATTTATAGCTCTTAATCCATTGTATTCAGCACGAGAAGTTGAGCAGCGTCTGAATGATTGTAAACCAAAAGTATTTCTCACTCTTGATATTTTTCTTGATAAGGTTACAAAAATCCAAAAGGATATCTCCATTGATCATATTGTGGTAACCTCTGTTAGTAGAGAACTTCCTACGGTTAAGAAGTATCTTTATAAACTTATTACAATGTCTAAAAAAACATCTCTTGAAGGCAGTATTGATTATAATGATCTAATAAATGAGGGAGATAACACTGTTGTTAAAAGTAAGATTGATGCAGAAACTGATGTTGCAGTGTTACAGTATACTGGTGGTACAACGGGTATGCCAAAAGGTGCAATGCTGACTCATAAGAATTTGATATATCAAACTGTTGTTCTTCATTATTGGATGGGAAAAATGGATAAACAACCAAAAGGTCAAAACCGTGTTGCAGGGGTCCTTCCATATTCTCATATTTTTGGACTAACTTCAACTTTTCTTTGGTCTATCTCTGAAGGTGCAACACAATATCTTGTCCCAGATCCAAGGAAACTTGAGGAGGTCATGCAGATGATTCATAGCCATAAAATTCATTTCATGTACTGTGTCCCTGTTTTCTTTCAGAAATTTGCAAATCATAAAAATCTTAAAGCCTATAATCTTTCATCACTTCATATTTGTGTTTCTGGTGGAGAAACCCTCCCTAAGGCAACAGTTACGGTTTTTGAAAAAAATGCAGGATGTACTCTTATTGAAGGATATGGTCTTTCCGAGGCATCACCTGTTACACATTTGAACTACCCAAGTAAAAAGGATCGAAGAATTGGGTCTATTGGTGTAGCAATTCCAAATACTAAATCTAAGATTATGAATACTGAAACTGGAAAAGAAATCACCAAGCCATTAACTCCTGGTGAGCTTTGGATTATGGGTCCGGGTGTAATGAGTGGATATTGGAAAAATAAGAAAGAGTCAGATCTGGTTTTAGAAGATGGATGGTTAAAAACAGGAGATATCGCCCAAATTGATGAAAATGGTTTTTATTCTATTGTTGATAGGTTAAAAGATATGATTATTGTTTCTGGTTACAAAGTATGGCCTAATGAAATTGAGGAGCTTCTTCTGTCACATCCTTCGGTTCTTGAAGCAGCAATTGTTGGGATTAGATCAGAGCTAGGGGAAACGATTAAAGCAATTCTTGTTAAGAAACCAGATAGTGAGGAGTTATCACTTGAAGATGTCCGCTCTTTCCTAAAAGAATCTATTGCATCCTATGAACTTCCAAAACTTTTAGAATATCGAAACGAGCTTCCTAGGACGCATATTGGGAAGATATTACGCAGAGCACTCAGAGAAGATACAGGCCAATAATAAATGGTTTCCAATAATCTATTTAACCAATAATTAATTTCATAGAACATTTGCTATTGATAAATATTTAAGCAAATTATGTGTATCGTTTGAGTTGAGTTAGAATGAACAGTATTGAAAAGAAATGTAAAAAATATAATAGATCTGGAATTGCAGCCATTGCAAAAAAAGCAGGTCTTTACCCTTATTTTAAACAGATTAGTAGTGAACAAGGACCTATTGTGAACATGGCCGGTAGAGACATCATCATGCTAGGTAGTAATAATTACCTGGGGATGACAGGTAATCCGGTTGTCAAAGAAAAAGCTCTTGCGGCTATGGAAGAATTCGGGGTGGGAACTACTGGTTCAAGGCTTCTTAATGGAACGTTTCAGTTGCATAATGAATTGGAGTCACGTCTTGCAAAATTCTTAGGTAAAGATGACTGTGTTGTATTTTCAACAGGTATGCAGGCAAATCTAGGGGCAATTTCTTGTTTACTTTCACATAGGGATGAAAATTTTCTTTTTTCTGATGAGCTTAATCATGCATCTATCATTGATGGTGTTACTCTTTCAAAGATAGAACGTGATAAAAAAATCATTTTTAAACATAATGATATGGCAGATTTAGAAGAAAAAATTCAGCAGGTTCCAAAGAAAAAAAGTATGATAATCACGGAGGGTATATTTTCAATGGAGGGAGATATCCCACCTCTTGATGAGCTTGTAAAAATTGCAAAAAAATATGATGCAATGATCTATCTTGATGATGCACATGGAGTTGGGGTTCTGGGCCCTGAGGGTAGAGGAGCTGCGGCTCATTTCAATGTGACAAAAGATGTAGATGTTCTCATGGGGACGTTTTCTAAAAGTTTTGCATCTTGTGGAGGGTATATTGCTGCAAATAAGGATATATGTAATTGGGTTCGTCATCATGCCAGATCCTTTATTTTTTCAGCTAGTGTTCCACCTGCAAATTGTGCAACAGTTCTTGCGGTTCTTGATCTTATTGAAAATGATAATTCATATAGAAAGAAGGTTTTATCTATTGCAGATCGTATGAGAAATGGTTTAAATGATTTAGGTTTTGAAATCGGAAAATCCACTACACCTGTGATCCCTATCATTATTGGTGATGACATCAAAGCATTTCGGTTTTACAAAAAACTGTTTCATAACAAACCACGGGGTGTTTTTACTAATCCAATACGTGCACCAGCAGTTCTAGAAGGAAGGGAGCTAATTCGAACTTCATATATGGCATCGATGACAGAGGAAATGATTGATGAATCTCTTGATATTTTTTCAAGTGTTGGTAAAAAAATGAAAATTATTTCATAAAGAAAAAGGATCATATTGTTAATGGAAATAGTGGTGGTTTATATTTATGGATGATAAAATCATATTGATCACAGGTGCCTCATCAGGACTTGGAGAAGCATGTGCGAAATTTCTTTTTAAGAAGGGATATAAAGTCTATGGAACAAGTCGGAATGTTTCAAAGATTGATTCATCCAAAAAAGATACTTTTGTAATGGTACAGATGGATGTCAATGATGAAAAATCTGTGAAAAAAGCGGTTGCATCTATTATAGAAAAAGAGGGACGAATTGATGTTGTTGTTAACAATGCTGGATGGGGTGTTTCAGGATCTATTGAAGATATTGAAGTAACAGATGCAAAAAACCTTTTTGAAACCAATTTCTTTGGAACACTTCGCGTTATAAAAGAGGTTCTTCCATTGATGAGAAAACAAAAAAAGGGAAAAATCATCAATATCAGCTCCATTGGAGGAGTTCTTGGTCTTCCATTTCAGGGATTATATAGTGCCACTAAATTTGCTATTGAAGGAATGACTGAGGCCCTGCGAATGGAGGTTAAATCATTTGGTATTGATGTTGTGTTAGTTGAACCTGGTGATTTCAAAACAGGATTTACTGCAAGTCGAAAGAAAGCTAGATCTTCCGATTCATCTTCTGTGTATTATTCAGCTTCAAATACTGCTCATAAAATTTTTGAAAATGATGAACAAAATGGTAGCGATCCGATTCTTGTAGCAAAACTTGTCGATAAAATCATTCATTCTTCTAATCCAAAATTGCGGTATCGCGTGGGTAGTTTCTCTCAAAAATTTATAGCATCAATGAAAGGAGTAATGTCTGACAGGGTTGTCCAATGGATACTCATGAAATATTATAAGCTTCATTGATTGCGTGTAACCCAAATTATTTTATAGACGACATATTTATTGATAGGTCATGCGTTACACGGGAGAAAACAGAAAAGTAGGCAGATCAATTCTTGCAATTATCCGCATGATGTCCATTGTTATAACACCAATAACTGTTTTTTCATTTTCTGCAATGCCCTCTGTTTTTTTAATATCATATTATTTCTCATTTTTTTATCCTCAGGTTTCATGGATCTGGTTTATATTTTTCCTTCCATTTATCCTAGTTATTAGTTTTCTATTTCTTATTATTTCAACCGTATTTTTTACAGGTGCCACTATAAGGTTGTTTAGACTTACATATAAAGAAGGAGAATACCGGAAATCAATTACTGATAAAAACACGTTTCATTTTGCTTTGTATTGGATATTATATCGGCCCACTGAAAAACTTCTCTCAACCATCTATATTCCACCTCTTTATTCATTTTACCTTAAATTTATTGGGGCAAAAATTGGAAAACATGTGTTTTTTGGTGGAAGAAACACGATTTCAGATCCCTGTGTCACAGAGATCGGGTCAAATACATTAATCGGTGGAGGGGTAACAATCATGGGGCATCTAGGGGAGGAAAAACTCATAATCCGAAAAGTAAGTATTGGAAGTCATTGTCTAGTAGGTGCAGAAGCACTGATTATGCCAGGTGTTAAAATGGAAAATCATTCGGTGCTTGGTGGGAAAAGCCTAGTGACAAAAAACAAGACCCTAAAGAAAGGAAACATGTATGGTGGTGTACCTGCTGTGAAAATTGATAGGAACTAAAAATTCAATAATATTGCATAGTTTTCAAGGAACCCTCTTTTTAATGAAAACTCTTATAGAAACATTGATGATAAGGTAATAATATGGCTCAGTATCGCGATGGGTATAAAGGTGGTATTCAGAAATATGATTTCTCCTTTACATCTATTAGCAGAGGACTAATGCTTTTATTCATCCCAATTATTGCTTATACAATTGGATTATTTCCTCTTGTTTTATCTCTTGTTTATGTCCTCAGAATTATTAATTTAACTAATATTATTCATATTTTTTTGTTTTCAGGTTTTTTAGTAATACTTTTCTTCCTCTTTATCATCATTGAAACCTTTATCCCTGGTCTTTTCATTAAAATATCAAAATTAAAGGTGGATGAGGGGGAACATGAGGTTTCAATTCTTGATTGGAATTTTTTTAAATATACACTTTATTTTGCGCTTTATCGACCGTCATTGAAACTTATTGGTATCCTTCCACTCCTCCCGCTTCGCATCCGTTTTTTAAAACTTGTAGGGATGAAAATGGGAAAGAGCAGTGTTGTTGCAGGCAGCGAACTCATTCATGATCCATATATGCTTGAGATAGGGGAGCAAACACTTATTGGCGGATGGTCACAAATAACTGGGCATCTTGGGGAAAGAAAACTGTTTGTAAAGAAAGTGAAAATCGGGGATAATTGCCTTATTGGAGGGAAGTCATTTATTATGCCTGGGACGGTCATTGAGGATAATGTTACAGTTGCGTTAAACAGTGTTGTTTTGAAGAATTCAACCTTGAAAAAAGGTAAAATATATGCAGGTACTCCTGCAAAAGAAGTGAGTAAAAGAAAATAATATTTTTTTAATAACTGTCCGATACACATTTATATTATAATGTGTCTATTAAATTTTGGATTTAATTTGTTAATGATATTATCTGGGAGAAACGAAAAATGAAAAAAATTATTATTCTGCTGACATGTTTAATATTATTGCAAGGATTCCAGAATGGGGTCATTTCAATTCATAACAATCAAAAATATCAAAATAATATGATTTTTTCAATTGATGAAACCGTTGAAAATCTAATTTCAAACTTTGATCTTGAAGTTATAACAAATGGATTTGGTCTAACAATAGAAATAAGAAATGATGGAGCAGTTGATTTATTGGACATTCTTATTGAGATATCATATACGGGAGGATACTCAATTCATCTTTCTGAAACAAGATTTGAAATACCATTTATATTAGCAGGACAATCAATTGAATTTCATGTACAATCATCAGGATTTGGACTTGGTGTATTAAGTGATCTACCAAGGATTATTGTTCATGGGTCCGCTCCTCATGTTCATCCTGTTGAAAAAGGAATTATTGCAAAAATCATTGGGCCAATTATCATCACCATAGATGAATTTTATGATGATCCAAGGTCCTTTGATGGATATACACTTTTCACTCCTGAATGGTATACTAATACATATTTGATTAATAATGATGGAGAGGTAGTACATAGTTGGTCGGAGAGTAATTTGTTAAATGGGCTTGGTTCATTTCTTCTTGAAAATGGTCATATGATACGTAGTGCACTTCCATGGCCCAATCCAACGTTTCTTGCTGGTGGAATTCTTGGTCGTGTTGAAGAATTTGATTGGAATGGATCAAGGGTTTGGTATTTTGATTATACCAACCAAGATCATTGCCATCATCATGGAGTGGAGGTGCTTCCAAATGGAAATATATTGATGATTGCTTGGGAATACAAAACACGTCAGGAAGCAACACAGGCGGGAAGAAACCCAGATTTTCTACATGGAAATGAGTTATATCCAGATCATATTATTGAAGTGGAGCCGATTTATCCAAATGGGGGAAATATTGTTTGGGAATGGCATGTATGGGATCATCTTATTCAAGATTTTGATCCATCGAAAGATAACTTTGGCAATGTTGAAGAACACCCTGAGTTGATTGATATTAATTTTGGGCATCCTGATGCTGATTGGAATCATATCAACTCTGTTGATTACAATGAGGACTTAGATCAAATAATGGTAAGTGTAAAACATCTCAGTGAACTTTGGGTTATTGATCATAGCACCTCAACAGAAGAGGCAGCTGGACATACTGGTGGAAGATATGGCAAAGGTGGTGATCTTCTATATCGGTGGGGAAATCCACATGCATATCGGCAAGGAGGGCCAGAAGATCAAAAACTCTTCAATCAACATGATCCTCAATGGATAAAACAGGGACTCCCTGGTGAGGGAAATATACTTATTTTCAATAATGGAAATGGGCGACCTGGTGGTGAGTACTCATCCATTGAAGAAATTGTTCCCCCTGTAGATGAATTAGGATTTTATCATAAACATTCCTTTGAAGCATATGGGCCAAAAGAAGCGTTATGGACATATACAAAAGAGAATCCATTTGATTTCTTTTCATATCATATATCAGGATGCCAACGTCTTCCAAATGGAAACACATTGATTTGTGAAGGGGCAAATGGACTCTTTTTTGAAGTGACACTGGAAAAAGAAATTGTTTGGGAATATCTTAATCAATTCCCTTCACAATTTAATAATAAAGTATTCAAAATACATCGATATCCGCCAGATTATCCGGGTCTTAAATTTCTCTTTGAATAATATAATTGGACAATGAAGTATATGAATAAATGAGGGATAGATTTCAAGTAGTATATTGATCGTAGATTTTGAAATAATTTTTTAGTTCAAAGTGTTTTTTGGTCAATTCTTATTTTAAGATTTATAAAACTCCTAGCTAACCTAGTTTTAATAATCCATCACTCTGAAGAACAACTGGATGCCATAATGGATACAGATAAAATAACTGTTAATTTACAAAATTTCCCTTAAAAAATAGTATATAACGATAGATATATAAGTTATTAAATAATACGATTTTTGGATACTGAGTTAGAAGAGCTGAGGGAGAACTTAAGCTAATAAAAAAATGATGGCTTGATTAATTATGACTAAATCGAATACAAAAACTAATGACAAAAAGAAACGCAATATGTACAATAAAAAACATATGTATGTGTTAATTGCAATTGGATTAGTACTTATAGTTGGTACTAGTGCTTTCCTTTACATTTTGACTACTAGGGATGAAGATAAAGGAGACGAGACTGGTTTAGAATCAAAGATTCCAATAACACAGTTACTTACTAAAACATATGATCAAATGGGCTACGAAGGTTTACTAGATGACATTGAGATCGTCAATGAAAGCATTAGTCCCTATGAAAATCAAGCTGTTATACTGGAAGTCTTAAGAATAAGGCATAGAGGACTTCTTGATACGTTATTAACACAAGGTAATGCTTGGAAAGAAAAACCAACATTTTATTTTAAAACAAATATGGATGGAATGGAATATATAAGTAAAGATATAGAACAACATGGTAACGTCGCTGAAGTAAAGTATGAAACATGGGATGGCATGTTTCAGGAAACAAAAGTGGTAAGAACAGTTGAACAAGAACAAGAAACATCACAAATTACATTTACTATTGTAGAACGAGAAAAAACAGTTTTATTAGGTCGAAAAACAACAGATATAGATAAGGATTCTTTTACTGTAACTTTTTGTCATCGTACTGGGAGATGGACGGGAGATGATTATTTTGGAGATTCTGATGGATATGGATATTACCTTGGTGATAACTTTGAAATATGGTTTAATTTGTATCGGCCGGATTTTGATAATGATTTTATTCCCTATTGGACAGAAGTAAACATTCTTGGAACAGATCCAACAATATATGATGCAAACTTTGATTTAGATGGTGATGGAATCCCAATCAAATGGGAATGGAAATGGGGATATGATCCTTATACATGGGATGCGCATAATTATCTTGATCCTGACATTGATAGCATTATGAACATAGATGAATATTATCTAGAACGATGGTTTGCTAATCCATTCATTGAGAATCTTTATGTTGAAATCGATCACATGGAACAAGGAGGTCTTTTAGACCCGCCTCATGCGTTTTATGATGAGAGTGTCCAAGCATTAACAGAAAGATTTGCCCAACACAACATTAAAGCTTTTTTTGATAACGGTTGGCATAACAGTCCACCAAATGGTGGCGGACAAGCCCTCCCTCATTATGAAATGCTCTCACAAGACTCAGGGATGATGCTCCAATATTATAACAATTATTTCCCGGATGAACGAAAAGGATCATTCATTTATTGTCTTGTAGGTCATGACAGAGGCGGAGGATTTCAACATCCTGCAGAAGGTAATGTCTACGATATCATCCATTTTGGCCATACTCCAAAAAGTCTTAACTTGAAAACCCAATTTCTTGATTTTTTGGTTTTTGGGGTATTTCCCAATGAACGTTGCCGAAGAGTTGCATTAGCAGGTGTTTTACTCCATGAACTTGGTCACTTTGGTGGTCTCACCAAGGATTACTTTGAAGGAGTGGATATGAGTCCACCATTGAAACTTGGTGCATTTCCTCTTGGGAAGATTAATGATGCATTGTTAGGAAAAGAAT
>NJDG01000011.1 GCA_002254885.1 Thermoplasmatales archaeon ex4572_165 | reverse complement strand
TTTTTGTTAACACATCTAAACTATGCTTTCTAAATTAGATGAGACCTTATCAATAAATGTTAAAAGGTATTCGCTGTTACCATCCGGAGGATGATGCCCTATGGCTACAAAATATATTCGTCAACCAATTGTGAGTGTTTTAGGTCATGTTGATCATGGAAAAACCTCTTTATTAGATTATATCAGAGGAACCGCGGTTGCATCAAGAGAATCAGGTGCGATAACGCAACATATTGGTGCAACAGAAATTCCAATAGAAGCGATTAAAAACGTATGCGGATCATTGCTAAAAGCAAAGAATTTTGGCCTTCCTGGTCTTTTATTTATTGACACTCCGGGTCATCATGCATTTACGACCCTTCGATCCAGAGGTGGTTCTCTTGCAGATCTAGCAGTTCTTATTGTAGATGTAACGGAAGGATTTAAACCGCAAACTTTCGAATCTATCAATATCTTAAAACAATACAAAACACCTTTTATAATTGCAGCAAACAAGATTGATAGGATATCTGGATGGAAAAAAACAGATCAGATAGGAAAAAATCGTATTGAAAATCAAAACGTAAGAGCAAAAACATTGTTTGACCAATATATTTATGATATGATTGGAGTCGTGTATGATCAAGGATTCCAGGCAGATCTATATTATAATATTGCGGATTTCAGAAAAAATATAGGTATCATGCCTATTTCATCAAAAACAGGTGAAGGAATACCTGAGTTATTGATGACTGTTGTTGGTCTTGCACAAAGGTTCCTTGAAGAACAATTACATACTGAACAAGGTCCAGGTAGAGGAACAATTCTTGAAGTGAAAGAAGAGGTAGGACTTGGAACAACTATCGACACTATCATTTATAATGGAACCATTAAACAAACTGACATTATTGCAATTGGAACAAAAAATGAACCAATACTTACAACAATTAAAGCATTATTAAAACCAAAACCAATGGATGAAATTCGTGATCCTAGGGAACGATTTGATAGAATCCAAGAAGTTCATGCGGCATGTGGAATAAAAATATCTTCTCCAAATCTTGAAAATGTTGTCCCAGGTGCACCACTTAGAGTAGCAAATGAAAACCAAGAAACAATCCTTGCAGAAATAAAAAAAGAAACAAAAATAGATATAGAACTAGATGAACAAGGAATCATAATCAAAGCAGATACAATAGGAAGCCTTGAAGCACTAATAAAAGAATCACGTGAAAAAGGAATAAAGATACGAAAAGCAGAAATAGGAAATGTTTCAAAAAGAGATATCACTGATTCAGAGGCAACATTAGATCCTTTAAATAAGACAATTTTTGCGTTTAATATTAAAATATTACCTGAGGCAAAAGAAGAACTTTCAAAAACCGAGGTAACCATATTCCATAAAGATGTTATCTATACAATCCTTGAAGAATATGATGTTTGGATTGAGAAAAGAAAAGATGAATTGGAAAAATCAAGAAGAAAAGAATATGTTCATCCAGGCATGTTTAAAATCATACCTGAATATATTTTTCGAACCAGTCATCCTGCAATTGTCGGTGTTCGAATAATCTCTGGTAGAATTCAAAATGAGATGAAGGTTCTTCGTGAAGATGGAAAAGTTGTTGGGAGAATAAAAGCAATACAATCTGACAATAAATCTGTAAATGATGCTAGACAAGGGCAAGAAGTTGCAATATCTATTGAGGGAGTAACGGTAGGAAGACAAATCAAAGGTGGAGATATTCTCTTTACAGATATTCCAGAGGTTGATGCAAAGAAACTTCGTGAGATGGATATTTTGAATCTTGATGAAAAAGATGTCCTTGAAAAAATTTTTGTTATTAAAAGAAAAATCGAGAAATTCTGGGGAATGTAAACAAACTTCCTTTAATTTTTTTTTCCCTAATAACGATGTTAATCAGCGGTCTGAAGTTTTCTCCTTATGGTCAAGAATTTTATTATTCAAAAACAATTTTAATTACTCTGAGGAAAAATTCTTGAACTTCATACCGCTGACCACTATCCCAATAACAATACTAATATATAGGTTATTATTTCCCGATAACGATGCCAAAAGGTTCAATTGAAGAGATTAAAAAGGCTGAAAACACGGCTATAAAAAAAATTCAGCAAGCAAAAAACGAAGCTGAAAAAGAAATTCTAGATGCTGAAAAACAAGCTCTTCAAGATAGAAATATTATTTTAGAAGAAACAAAAAAACAGATCGAGTCATTAAAAAAGGAAACAATACAATCCACAAAAAAAGAAGTGGAAAAAATCCTTGATGAAAATGAAAAGATCATTAAAGATATAAAAGCACAAGCAAAACCACATATCAATGAATCAGTAGAACGTATTGTTAAAGAGATTACTGAGGAGGATTGAAAAATATACTTTTTCCTTCTTCAATGAAAAAAACAAGCATCATCATTCATCAAAACTATCTAGATGATGCCATAAAAACACTTCATGAAGAAGGAATCATGCAGATATCAGATATTACAAGGGAAGAGGCAGAAAAACAGTTAAAACTTACTCCTTCAACAGCTCATACAGAAACTACAATATGTATTAATTATGAACAACGAACACAAGAACTAATCAAAATTTTAAAAAAACAACAACAGCAAAAAACTGGAATTAAATCTTTACTTAATCCTACATTACCAACTTTACATCAAATTGATGATATCAATGCTGATGAGCTATATTCAGATATTGAATCTATGCTTTCTACGATTGAAAAAACAATTTTAAAAGATCATCACCGTCTTGAACAAATTGATGAACGAATATCAACAATTGATAATTACATAGAAAATATCAGTAAATTCACATCATTTAATCTTTTATTGCAAGATAATGGGATTTCAACATCACTTGTAATAAAGATGGGTCTTACAGAACAGCTACCAGATCTAAAAAAAATATGTGAACAGCTAAAAAAATCGGTTCTTTATTCAAAACAATTGCAGAAGGGAAAGAAATCTTTATGGTCTGTTATAATAGTTGCACATATCTCTGAGAAAAAAGAAATCGAACGAATAATTAATGAGTTTATTATTGATATTGAATTACCTCAGATCAATGCAACACCAAAAGAAGTTATAAAGTCATTAAAACAAGAAAAAAAATCATTACAGAAATCAAAAAAAGAAAAAAAAGAAATATTAAAAAAATATTGCGATTCACACATTTCAACTCTGCAAAGTCTTCATGAGCAAATCAAACTTGAACGATTAAGAAAAGAAATTGAACAAAAATTTGCACAAACACAATCTACTGTACTAATTAGAGGATGGGTTTTAGAAGAAGAAAGTAATAAATTAAAGGAAATCATTGAGAAATCAACAAATGGACATTCAATAATCAAATTTGAAACCCCTTCAATAAATCCAGATAAACCACCAACATATTTTAAAACACCAGGCTGGGCACAATCATTTAAAACTTTACTAGAATTATTTGCAATGCCAAAATACAATGAAATTAATCCTACAATTCTAATGGGAATATTTTTTGTACTCTTCTTTGGAATGATGCTGGGTGATGCAGGATATGGACTAATTATTATTACTTTATCACTGATGGGTTATATCAAATTTGGTAAATTCAGTCCAATGATAAAAAATTGGTCATTTATGGGAATATGGCTAGGTATAATTACAACAATTGTAGGAATTCTAACATACAGCATCTTTGGAAATCTTATTCATATGTTATTGATAAATGAGAATAGTACACAACTATTGTATCAGTTTCAGTTAATTGGAATACAATTTCCAATTGACTCATTAAAAGATCCAATAGCAATTCTTACAATGGCATTAATATTAGGACTTGTTCATTTAAACGTTGGAATTATTCTTGGAATTTATCAGGCATATAAACGAAAACAATACAAAGAAATGCTAACTGAAAAGCTCTGTTGGATCCCACTTCAGATAGGAGGTGGACTTCTAATTGGATACTTTATTCTAGAATGGTATCTACCTCAAACACTTATTTTGATTTCATCAGTTCTTGTTGTTATAGGAATAATCCAACTACTATATTCATCAGGACCCATTGGATTATTTGACATAACAGGGTATGTTGGAGACTGGTTATCATATGCACGACTTCTTGCATTGGGACTAGCAACAGCAGGAATGGCTCTTGCATTTAATGTTGTATCAATGCTGCTTGGTGAAATGATACCTGTTATAGGTATTGTAATTTCAATTCTTTTACTATTAGTTTTACATGTAGTGAATCTTGCGATATCGGCACTTGGAGCTGGTGTGCATTCACTTCGATTACAATATGTGGAATTTTTCAATAGATTCTATGAAGGTGGAGGGGCAGAATTTACACCCTTCAAAATTAAACGAACATATACCAAAATAAAAAAGGATAAAAATTAATAAAAAAATTGGAGAAAAAAAACATGCAAATGAGAAAAGCAGCGCTCATTGGAATTTTCCTTTCCATCCTACTCATTAGTTTTGTAGGGTCAGCAGCAGCACAAGAAGAAATATCAGAAAGCGATCAAAATAAAACCCTGGTTATACTTGGATGTGCTCTTGCAATAAGCATAGCAGGAGTCTCATCAGCAATAGGGCTAGCACTTGCAGGATCATCCGCAATAGCAGTAACTGCTGAAAAACCAGATCTATTTGGAAAATGTCTGGTTCTTCAAGTATTACCCATGACTCAATCAGTGTATGGATTGCTCACAGCAATTTTACTAATGATGGGGGCAGGACTTCTTGGTGGCGGAGAAACAACATTGGTTCCACTTCAAGGAATGGGTGCAGTATGGATTGGCCTAGCAGTTGGAATAACTGGAATCTCAGCAATTAATCAAGGAATGGTAGCATCCTCATCAATTAGTGCAGTTGGAAGAAACCCTGATGTAGCCGCACGTGGAATTATTTTTACAGTAATGCCAGAAACAATTGCCATCTTTGGACTTCTTGTAGGAATTCTTCTAATGACTGGTCTTGGATTACTATAAACAAATCCAATGACTAAAAGGTGAAACGATCTATATGTCTGCAGAAGCAATTATTCAACAGATAAAACAAGATGCAGAAAAAGAAATCAATGAGATTAAAAAAGAAACAAAAGAAAAAACAAATGAAATCAACGCTCGCATAAAAAAAATAACAGATGAAATGAAACAACAAATGCTTGATAAAGGAGAACAAGAAGCAGAAAATCTAAAAAAAATCAAAATCTCCAAAGCAAATCAAGAAGCAAAACGAAAACAGATGCAAACAAAAGAAAAACTCATTGATACATGCTTTCAAGATGCTATAAAGAAGCTAAATGAACTTGATGATGGACAATATGAAAAAATCATTATTAAACTAATAGAAAAGGGAAGAGAACAAATTAATGATGCATTTTACATACAATCATCAAAACCACTGGATAAAAAGATAGCTGAAAAACAAAAAATAACCGTGAAAGGAACAATTGATGCAAGCGGTGGAATCAGATTGATATCTGAAAAAGGAACAATAACCATTGATAACACATTTGAAGGTATACTCACAAGGAAAAAACAAGAAATTAGAGTTCAGGTTGGAAACATACTTTTTCCATAAATATGTGCAATAAGGAGATGAAATAATCATGTTAGAATTCTTATTTGACCCAAATAGTCCATTTGTATGGATAATAATTATATCTATTCTAGCAGGAGCAATAGCTGTAATCTCCAGGCCATTTTCAAGTTATATACAATTTGTTTATCCAAATGCAAAATATGAGGCAATGGGTAACCCATATATCCAAAAAGGAATTCTTGAAAAATTAGTAGAATCAGATACACTTGAACATTTCATTGATCAAGTAAACATGGATAAGGATTATACACTTGAAGGGAAAGAAGGATTTGAAATACAACAAAACTTAGATGAACATCTTTTTTTAATGATTCAACAAATGAAAAAAGACAACGGGAAAAAAATGCAGGAATTTTTTAGTATATATATTGAGAGGAAAAACAATTCACTATTAAAAGAAATCCTGCGAAATGTTCAACAGAAAACTCCTATTGATGATGAAAAGCTCCTATTGATGACAAAAACACCAAAAATTAAACAATTCATTAGAAACATCAAAGATGCATCAGAAGAATCAATACCTGAGATTCTTTCATCATTTGGTTTTGATAAAAACATAATTCATCTAGTTGAATCTGATGATACCGTTCCCATGCAAATTGATGTTGCAATAGATTCATATTACCTTAAAAAAATGGAGTCAGTAAAGGTACCATATAAATGCAAAGATGCAAAACATGAATATTTAGCAAGACTCACAGATATTCTTAGCATTCAACATCTCATAAGGGCAAAACATATGAACTATCATGAGACGCTCTGTAATTTACTTTATCTAGGGGATGGATATGAGATTTTATCATGGAAATTTTCTGAGTTATGCAAGGCAGAAACCGTAAAAGAAATCATTGAAAGTCTTGATGGAACCTCATATTATGCAGCTTTGAAACAAGCATCTGATAAAGACGATATCACAAAAAGCGTACAAACTTTAATAACTACATTAGACAGACAGATACTTTCATTTCTAAGAAATATTTCACAACAATATTATGTTAGCATTGGTCCAACCCTTAGATTCTTAATGAGTAGAGAGGCAGAAATAACTAATTTAAAGATAATCAGCAAAGGGATTAGTGAACATATTTCCTCAGAGCATATTGCACCTTTACTTATTATGGAGGTACCTACATGAATATTATTGCACTCTGTGATAAAGATACTGCAATAGGGCTTAGACTTGCAGGGATCCATGAAATATTAATACCTGATGAAAATCAAACATCAACAATTCAATTATGGAACAAGATTGAGGAAGAACACACAGAAATTGGCATAGTTATCATTACAGAAGAAATCGCTGAAATAATCGGAAAACAACTTGAGCAATTCCGTTTGAGAAACCTATTGCCCATAATAATTGAAATACCTGATAAAAATGGAAGAAAAAAAGATCATGTAGATTATGTTTCCCAATTAATAAAAAAAGCAGTTGGAATGGAAATTAGTAAATAAAATGATAAAAAACTTTATGAAAAACAAATTTGGAGGAAAAAATCATGGTAAATAACACCCAGAAAGGAAAGATCATCCGTATTTCAGGTCCTGTCATAGAAGCAGATGGGATGAGAGGGGCGAAAATGTATGATGTCGTCCGTGTTGGAGAAGAAAACCTTATTGGGGAAATCATCCGATTGAATCAAGATGTGGCAACTATTCAAGTATATGAAGATACAAATGGATTGAGGCCTGGTGAAAAAGTAGAATCCACAGGAAGTCCACTTTCTGTTGAACTGGGGCCGGGACTGCTGACAAATATATATGATGGAATTCAACGTCCACTTCCAACAATATTTGATCAAACCGGGGATTTTATTGAAAGGGGAGTTGAAGCACATGCTATTGATGAAAATAAGAAATGGCATTTTATACCAACAATTCAAGCAGGAGAAATTGTTGAAGGTGGGGATATCATTGGAACAGTTCAAGAAACCTCAATTATAACTCATAAAATCATGATCCCTCCAAATAAGAAAGGAACGATAATAAGTATTGTTAAAGAAGGAGATTACACAGTAGTTGAGGATATTGCAATACTTGAAGATGAAAATCAAGAAATATCTGTTCAAATGCGCCAAAAATGGCCGGTTAGAAAAGCAAGACCTGTCAAAGAAAAATATGATCCATCTATTCCATTAATTACCGGTCAAAGAGTCATTGATACTTTTTTCCCAATTGCAAAAGGAGGAACCGCTGCAATACCTGGCGGTTTTGGGACAGGAAAAACAGTAAGTCTTCACCAGCTTGCAAAATGGAGTGATGCACAAGTTGTAATTTATGTAGGGTGTGGAGAGCGTGGAAATGAAATGACAGATGTACTCAAAGAATTTCCAGAGCTTGAAGATCCATCAACTGGTGAACCTCTGATGAATCGAACGGTTCTAATTGCAAATACTTCAAATATGCCGGTTGCTGCTAGAGATGCAAGCGTGTATACTGGCATAACACTTGCTGAATACTATCGTGATATGGGTTATGATGTTGCGCTTATGGCCGATAGTACATCTAGACTAGCAGAAGCCATGCGAGAAATCTCAGGAAGATTAGAAGAAATGCCAGGAGAAGAAGGATATCCCGCATATCTAGCATCTCGTCTAGCAGAATTCTATGAAAGAGCAGGTCGAGTGAAGCTATTAGGTTCAAAAGATAATGAGGGAAGTGTATCGGTTATGGGTGCTGTAAGTCCACCAGGTGGTGACTTTTCAGAACCCGTTGCACAAAACACCCTTCGTATTGTCAAAGTTTTTTGGGCTCTTGATGCAGATCTAGCAGATAGGCGTCATTTTCCATCAATCAACTGGTTAAAATCATATTCATTGTATCTGAATGAAATTAGTTCCTGGTGGAATACAAACATTGGAGATTCATGGTTAAAGCTTAGAAACAAGGCAATGGCGCTTTTACAGAAAGAATCTGAACTTCAAGAGATTGTAAAATTAGTGGGGCCAGATGCACTGCCGCCTAGGGAACGAGCGGTTCTAGAAGGTGCAAGAATGATACGAGAGGATTTCTTACAACAAAGTGCTTTTCATGAAGTCGATACATATTGCCCAGGAATTAAACAATATGAGATGCTTCGTATAATGTCATTATATTCTGATGAAATACAAGATGCAGCATTAAAACATGTACACATCGATGATCTAATCAATATGCAATCAAGAGAACAAATTGCCAGGATGGGAACTGTTCCAAATGATGATTTTAAATCCCGTTTTAAGATTATTGAAAAAGAGATGAAATCAGAAATTTCTAAACTTATCGAGAAGGTGAACTAAGAAATGAGCAATAAAAACATTGAGTATACAACGGTTTCTGAGGTTGCTGGACCCTTGATGATAGTTGAAAAAATCAAAGATGTTGCTTTCAACGAGGTTGTTAAAATAAAAACAGTTGATGGTGAAGAAAGAACAGGTCAGGTCCTTGAAGCATATCTGGATAAAGCTGTTGTTCAAGTATTTGAAGGGACAAAAGGTCTTGAAACAAAATTAACATCAGCTCGTTTTATAGGAGAAACCATGAAACTGGGTCTTTCAAAGGATATGCTTGGACGGGTCTTTGATGGAACAGGAAACCCAATTGATAATATACCTGCTATTATTCCAGATGAACGAAGGGATATCAATGGAAATCCGATGAATCCATATGCTAGGGAATATCCTAGTGAATTCATTCAAACAGGTATCTCAACAATTGATGGGTTAAATACTCTTGTAAGAGGCCAAAAACTTCCAATTTTTTCAGGATCAGGTCTTCCACATAATCAACTTGCAGCTCAAATCGCTAGACAAGCAAAGGTACTGGGGAAAAAAGAAACATTTGCAGTAGTATTTTGCGCGATGGGAATCACTTCTGAGGAAGCAAATCTATTTATCAAAGATTTTGAAAATACAGGAGCACTTGAACGAACCACGATGTTTTTAAATTTAGCAGATGATCCAACAATTGAACGGATTATCCTTCCAAGGATGGCATTAACCTGTGCTGAATATCTAGCTTTTGATATAGGAATGCAGGTTCTTGTAATTCTTACAGATATGACTAATTATGCAGAAGCACTACGTGAAATAGCTGCTGCAAGAGAAGAAGTACCAGGGAGAAGAGGATACCCTGGGTACATGTATACAGATCTAGCAATGATATATGAACGAGCGGGAAGGATCAGAGGGAAAAAAGGATCAATCACACAAATTCCAATGCTTACAATGCCAGACGATGATATAACACATCCAATTCCGGATCTAACTGGATATATCACAGAAGGTCAGATTGTACTAAATAGGCCATTGCATAAAAAGGATATATATCCACCAATTGCAGTTCTTCCATGTTTATCTAGACTTATGGATAGAGGTATTGGAAAAGATAGAACAAGAGAAGATCATTCAGGAGTAGCTAATCAGCTATATGCAGCATACTCAGAAGGATGTGATTTACGGGATTTAGTAGCAATTGTTGGAGAAGATGCGTTATCTGAACGAGATTCCAAATTCTTAAAGTTTGCAGATTTATTTGAAGAAAAATTTGTACGTCAAGGTGACCATGAAAATCGTGATATAACTGAAACACTTAGTATAGGTTGGGATCTCTTTTCTATACTTCCAAAAGCTGAGCTAAAAAAGATAGATGAAAAATATATAGAAATGTTTCACCCTGAAAACAAAAAAGACTTAGGAAAGAACAAAGATGAGTGAACAATTACTTGAAGGTATTAAACCAACAAGAATGGAACTACTAGCAATACGAAAAAAGCTAACACTTGCACAAAAAGGTCATAAACTTCTTGAGGAAAAACGAGATGCTCTTGTTGAAAGATTCTTTGGTATCATAGATAAAAGAAATGAATTAAAAAAAGAAATTGATTCTTTATTATCGGATGCATATCTTTCACTTATACAGGCTGAAATGATAATGGGTGAAAAAAACGTAGAAGTTGCATCCAAACAAACATTAATCAATGGTGAACTTACTTTTACAACAGATAATATAATGGGTGTGAAAATACCAAAAATAAATTCAGAACAATTTGAAATATCGCAAAAACCAAACTATGGGTTTTCAAACACAACCCCAAAACTTGATGATGCTCATCAGCAATTCACAAGTATACTAAAACATCTAATTGAACTAGCGGATCTTGAAGGTGGCATTAAAAGTCTTGCAATAGAAATAGAAAAAACAAAAAGACGGGTAAATGTTCTTGAAAATAATCTAATTCCAAAATTGAAATCAACAAGAAAATATATTGAAATGCAACTTGAAGAGCGAGAAAGAGAGGATTTCTTTAGACGAAAACGGATAAAAGCAATAATGGAATCAAAAGCAGTATGAACTCAATTGAGGAAGATCCAATAATAGGTCATTTTTTTGATACAGCTGAAAAGAAAGCAAAATGGCTTGTAAGAGTAAAAATCGTATATATTTTTTGGATTATTTTTGTAATAATTGGTTTTATAGTTTATGTGGTTTGGTATTTATTAGGTTAAAAAGAAATATTGATAAAGATATTGTTTTATTACCGTATAAATAAAAAAAAGATTTGCTTTAAAACATTTAACATATAGTTTTCATAAATAACAAGTATAAAAAAAATGGTGCTGATAATTTGGAAAAAGAAAAGAAACTTGTTTCAAACCCTGAAACATCTGGGGAAACGGAAATAGAACCCATAGAAAAATGGATTGAAAAACAAGATTTTACAACAACTGCAGATATCGATGTTCCAGAAAGATTGCTTGATCAGGTAATTGGACAGGATGTAGCAGTTAATATTGTTCGTAAAGCTGCTGAACAAAAAAGACACGTTATGTTAATTGGTGATCCGGGAACTGGAAAATCGATGGTTTCACGAGCAATGACTGAATTTCTTCCTAATGAAGAACTTGAAGATATTATTGCATATCCAAATTCAGAAGATACTAATACACCACATATACGTGTTGTCCCTGGTGGAAAAGGTAAAGAGATAGTGAAAGCACAACGTGCTGAGGCAAAAAAGAAAAAAGAACAACAAAGCAGTATGGTTACAACCATTGTTTTTATGATTGTTGCTTTATCCATTGTTGCAGCTCTCGCACCAGGTCTTACAGCGGGAAAATGGGATGAAATCCATATGGAATATGCAATCTTTGGTATCATTGCAGCAGTCATGATATTTCTAATTTTTTCACGTGGTGCACTTATGCAAAGACAAGGAATGCAGCAAATTCCAAAGATACTTGTTTCACATAATAAGGATGACAAACCACCATTTATTGAGGCAACAGCAGCACACTCTGGTGCGTTACTGGGTGATGTAAGGCATGATCCATTTCAATCGGCAGGACTTGAAACACCACCTCATCAACTTGTTGAAGCAGGGGCTATTCATAGAGCACATAAAGGAGTTCTATATATTGATGAAATAAACACTCTTAACCTGCCATCTCAACAACATTTATTAACAGCGATTCAAGAAAAAAAGTTCCAGATAACTGGACAATCAGAACGAAGCTTTGGTGCAATGGTCAAAACCGAGCCTGTACCATGTGGTTTTATATTGGTATCTGCAGGAAACTTGGATGCATTAAAAGGAATGCATCCTGCATTACGGTCACGTATCCGCGGATATGGTTATGAAATATTCTTACATAGTCTTATGGATGATACTAATGAAAATCGAGAGAAACTAGTACGATTTGTAGCACAAGAAATTAAAAAAGATGGGAAAATATCTCATTTTGATAAAAAAGCAGTAGCAGGTATTATTCATGAAGCTCAGAGAAGAGCAGGAAGAAAAGGAAAACTTTCTCTTAGACTTAGAGAACTTGGTGGACTTGTTCGAACAGCAGGTGATTTAGCATATGAACAAAAAATGGATATTGTTAATGAAGAGCATGTGCTTGAAGCTAAAAAAGCTGCAAAATCTCTTGAACAGCAAGTTGTTGAAAGAACAATTGAACATCAAAAAGATT
Source organism: Thermoplasmatales archaeon ex4572_165 (assembly GCA_002254885.1). Classification (GTDB taxonomy): domain Archaea; phylum Thermoplasmatota; class E2; order DHVEG-1; family DHVEG-1; genus EX4572-165. The sequence goes on along the minus strand of NJDG01000011.1, from coordinate 14,707 downwards.
ATAGATCGTTTATAACCTCAGGTAAAGAGATTGGTGTTGTCAATGGACTTGCTGTGCATTCATCGGATCCATCAATGAGTGAGTTTACTGGTCTTGTATTGCCCATTGTATCTGAGGTAACACATGCAGGATCAGAAAAAGAGGGAAAGGTGATTGCAACTGGTAAACTTGGAGAAATCGCAAAAGAATCTGTGTTGAATATTTCAGCGGTTATAAAAAAATATATTGGAAAAGATATTTCAAAACATGATATTCATATCCAGTTTATTGGAACATATGAGGGTGTAGAAGGAGATTCTGCAAGTATATCAGTGATTACTGCAATAATCTCTGCTATGGAAGGTATACCTGTTCGTCAGGATGTTGCAATGACCGGTTCATTAAGTATACGAGGAACTGTTCTTCCTATTGGAGGAGCCACTGCAAAAATCGAAGCAGCTGCACAAGTTGGAATTAAAACAATTCTTATTCCAAAATCAAATATGCAGGATGTACTTATTGAAAATAAATTCAAAGATAAAATTAAGATCGTTCCAGTTGCAACTCTCCCTGAAGTCATCGAACATGCACTTGATGGACCAGGTAAAGAAGAGTTACTTAGAAAATTAAAAGAGATGAAGCCTCTTGAGATTTCAGGACCTATTGAATCTTCTTTAACTAAAAATGATCAAAAGCAACAGACAAAAGAAACAATGAATAAAGGAGGATAAAATTCCCTTTCTTTTATTATTTTTATGAATGCATTATTTATTGGAAGGTTTCAGCCATTTCATTTGGGACATATGCATGTTATAAAACAAAATTTTAATTTATTTAAGTTATTGTATATTGGAATTGGTTCCTCACAGTATAGCAATACCTTTGAGAATCCTTTTAGTTTTGCAGAACGAGAAACAATGATTAAAGCTGCATTAAATGATGAAGGAATTAATAATTATTCTATCGTTGCAATACCTGATATCCACAATCCACCTAAATGGGTTGATCATATCATATCAATCATTAATGATTCAATTGAATTAATTACTAACAATAGTGAAACTGCTGAACTATTCAAAAAAAAAGGGTTTAATGTTCATAAAGATGGATTGTATAAAAAACAGAGATTTTCTGGTCAGGAGATACGGGAAAGAATGAGATGCAATAAACCCTGGAACGAATTGGTCCATCCAAAAGTGTATGAATATCTTTGTTCTATCGATGCTGAACAACGATTAAAATCAATCTAAAATAAAATTTTTTATTTTTTTGTTTTTAAGATATGTATTATTTTTTCGATAACTTTTCTTTTTGATTTGAAAATATCATAAATTGCAGCACTTATTGATATGGAAGCTGCTAAAATTATTGTGTAATAACCCGTTCCAAGTCCCCATAATGATTTCATATAGATCCTTTCACCAGAAGGCATTGTAACATCAATCATACCATTTCCCTGTAAACTTCCTAAACTAAGCTCAGTAATTGAAGACATTCCAACATAAAAGGAGATGGCAACAATCAAAACAAACACAATGCTAATGAATGCCAAAAGAAAAGCAAACCTTCTTTTTAATATAATATTTGGTATAAAACTAATGAACATTAATATCATTCCAAACCCAATTACAATGGTCAAATAAAATAGAAAATCTAAAAAAATCTCGGGAATGGTTGAAATGCTTAATTTTAGAGTTGAATCCTCTCGATATTCCTCAATCATAATTTGGGGGAATAGATACATTTCACTAGTTTTTTCAAAGGATTCATCATCACTAATCCCTGAAAAACTCCACCAAGGCTGCACCAAAGAAAAAAACACAAGACCTAAAACAATAAGTTTCAAGGCAACATTGAATGAAACACGTTTTGTAAAAAATAGAAAACAAGCAGACAAAAGAAGAATTAATGCGGAAAACACAAACACAGTTTGAATAAATGATCCGCGACTTGTAACAATAGATATTACAGCATCATGAGATACTTGACTACTTTTCGATCCAATCAATACACCTTTTTCATAAACATTAATCGTGTATATTCCTGGGGGAACCTGAACTGAGTCTTTATGGTTAATATCATTAAAAATTATTGAACCTAATCGTTTTATTTCAATATTAAGAGTATCATCTTCAAACGATTCTCCCCTGATTGTAAGAAGTTCAAAAGAAAGATCTGTAGTATATGAAAATCGCAAATCAATCAGATCACCTGCAGATGGAATGTCAATTGTTTTTGATTTAGTATATCCACCATAAGAAATATGAATGTCATAGGTTGCTGCGGGAATATCTGAGAAATAATATTTACCATTTGCATGTCTTTCAGGATATATTTCATAAGGGTTCTGCATATTATTACTTGTTAAAAAAGGGTTGATATTAACAGCTGGTGGCTTGTTTAATTCATCGGTGATAGAAATTATGAGATCATAGACTGGAAGGGAAAATTTTATATTTTTTTCAAATGCTGAGATTGTTGTATTAAATATCTTAAATCCTTTGTACCATGCTTTCATAAAATAAGGAGGTGAGAAACTGAATATTTTAGAAAAAGAATAATTCTTAATATCTGTGCTTTCATAAGAATCAAAAAGAGCAAATGGAACAGATATCTTATGAATGTCTCCTGTTGATATTGATTCATGAACAAGAAGTGGGCCTTGCATGAGTTGAAAGGTAATATTTGGTAAGAATTTTCCTATTTGATCAACTGCATGAACCGATATTGTTTTTTCCCATGTACAATATATATGAAGTGTTTTATCTTTTGAAAGATTGCAATGACCAATACCAATAAATCTGCTTTGATTTCCAATAACTCTGAACAGCTTTATGGTATAGTCGCCTGATTTTAGTTTTGGAAATTTTATTAACTGAAATCCTAACAATGATTTTTGAATAAATGAAGATGCTACCAATTCATTATCTTTATAAACTTCACCATAGAGGATTGGAAGTGGAATATTAGTACTGTTCACAATTAATGGAAATGATCCTATTCTACCTGTTAAATGAGGAATTACTGTTAAAGTGTTAATATATTGTTCTCCAAGAGATTCATTTGTTGAAACATCACGATATGAGACAAGAGTTTGAAAAAAACTGCTTTCTTCATGAATGTCCTCAAAAGTTCCCTCTTGTATTGTAATAAACTCTATATCAAATTCAATATGTAAGCCTTCATCAATAAAAAGGTCATGTGATTGCAATGGTTCATAACTATTTCGCCCAAATGAAATCGAAGCATAATCAATTTCGGCACCAACCAAATCTAGGTATTCCTTTTCAGAAACTTTTATCTGTATACCATCACGTTCACCAGATGCATTGGATATAATATTTTCATTTGAAGAAAAAATTATGCCATGTGTTTTCCCTTTTGTCCCTTCACTATATGACAGCCATGCAGAAGAACCAAGATCACAATTATCATCATATGATATCACCCATTCTTTTTTAGAACTCTCAGGGTTAATTACTAACTGATATTCATTTATACGATCTTGTTCACTATATACATGAAGATAGGGAAGAATATCTCCAAACTGCATTTTTTTCATTGAATCACTTTTTGAATAATAACTGATTATACCTCCAAATTTACCATCGTTATTAATCTCATCTTTTACAATCAAATCTTCTGTGATGTCATGTTTTACATGAACTGTGATTCGTTTATTTTCTGATGGGCAATGATAATAACGATACACATTAGAGGTTTTAATATCGCCGTGTTCAGATTGAGAAATAATGATAAACTCAGTCATGAGATTTCCATCAATGGTTACTTCTTTTCCAATTAAAGTATGATCTGAGGATATTTCATTTTCATCATCTGGACCATTTTGATAAGAAAAGCAAAAAGAAGTTAATAAATCAGAATTTAAAATATCAAAATCTACTGTTCCAGGTTTCATACGTATAGCAATTTGAGATAATTCTCTATTCAGTACTTTCCCTTTTTGACCTATGCCATATACGATTTCATCATCATCAGTTATCTTATAAAAATCACCTTCAACTGCGATACCTGTTATTGGTTCATAATAATAAAAAGAATCCTCAATGAAAACATGATCTTTATAATGTGGAGCTTGTGTTTCCTTATCATTATAATAAATATAATATTGTTCTTTTCCGTTTGCATATGATGGAATAAGAAATATTACATTGCAAGAAATAATTTCATTTACATCTGAAAATTCAATGTTATAGATCTGTGATTCCAGCTCATTATATTTTGAACCATTCCAACAGACAACACGGATTGAATGAATGGATTCATTTATCCCCCAGCATTTATTTACAAATTCAACATTGACATCAATTGGTTGATACGCTGCATAAGAAGACGAGGTTTGAATATTTGGTTGAACAACTTGAGAAAAACACCAGCCATCATTCCAATTATAAGATGGATTATCGGAAATATTTAAAGTAGGTAAGGATGAAATTATTGGAGATAGCAATAGCATTATAGATAACACTATTTGAATGGTTTTTTGGAATTTTTTTCTGTTTATCATATATTCAACAACAGATTTTTTTTAATGTATTCAAATATTTCTCCATATAAACATCAATATTATAATTAATATAGTTAATATTATAATATATAATGGTTCTGTTTTTGGTCATTTTTAAACTATAAAAACAAAGATAAAAAAGGGTTTAAGTGCCTGTAAATCAAAAGATTTAACAAAAACCTTTAAAATAAGAAATCTATTCATTGGAAAATAGGGAGATTAAAATAATGAATATTAAAAACATCATCCTAAAAAAAAATGATAATATAGTTAATGAACTTCTATTTTTAACCATGTTTGTCCTAATTGGAATCATGGGAAGAACAATCCTTGTTGGATGGAATTTACAGCCATTTCCAAACTTTGAAATCATCATGGTTCTCACTTTCGTTGCAGCAATTTTTATCCGTCCAGCCTTTGCATTTCTAGTTCCACTCATTGCAATGATTGGAAGTGATCTTCTAATTGGAAATCCTATTTTTATTGGAAGTCAAATGAATAAAATCATCCTCTTTACATATACTGGATTTCTTATGATTTCATTTATATCAACAATAATGAAAAAACAAAGTAAATCAAAGCTTAACCAGTTAAATGGTATTAATATTATTAAAATCGTTGGAATGGGTGTTGGTTTTGTTTTATTATATGACCTATGGACAAATTTTGGATGGTGGTATCTGATGTTTCCACATACACTAGGGACACTTTCAGCGGTATATGTTGCTGGAATACCATTCATGATTTATCATATGCTGTCCGCAGCATTTACATTTACATTCATCGTTTTACCATTGAGCTATTTTGTATTCAATAAAAAAAATCAGCCAATAGAAACTACCTTTAAAGCATGGGAAAGAATACCCGTCATAGCTATTACTCTTCTATTATTATTCTTATCTTTTACTGGAACTGCTATGCAAATTCCAAAAGAAACTGATATTTGGTTGGAAAACTCTGATGAAACAAGTATCAGTTTTACAATATGTGGAAGTAATTGGGGGTTTCATGATAACATATGTGTTCAAGGAGAAATAACGGTACTAAACGCATTAAACACCATTATCAATCAACATGATATTAGTTTTGAATCAGAATACTATGAAACATTTCAATCAACAATTATCAATAAAATTCATATTGATTCTAATGGAGTGGATGATAAATACTGGCAATTCTATGTCAATGGAGAACTTTCAATGGTCAGTTGCGATACATTCATGATTGAAAATGGTGATATGGTCGAATGGATTTTTGAACCGGTATTATCTTTAAATTAAAAACATTTATATTGAATGATTTAATAACCAGATGGTAAGAACCTAATTAAGAGGAAGGAAACTATGGCAATAGGATTTGTACTAATTAGTGCTGCACCAGCACGTGAACATGAAGTTTATAATAAGCTATCAAAAGTACCGCAGATTGTTGAACTTCATCCGTTGTTTGGGGAATATGATCTAATAGCGAAAATTGAGGCAGAAGACTTTGAAAAATTAGGTAACCTTGTTGTCAATAAAATACGTTCAATTGAAGGAGTTATTGATACAAAAACATTAACAGGAACAAGATTTTAAAAAAATATGAAGGTGAAAAAAAAATGACGGAATTAATACAATATTTTTTAAGTATGCTGTTACTGGTTTTTGCAGTTGCTAGTGTTATTGCAGGAATTTTTACAGCTTACTTTGGATCTGGAAAAAGCCGCATTGTTGGAGTAATACTTATCCTAATTGGTCTAATTGTTGGAGTGTTATTCTTATGGGGTGCAGGCCTTCTTGGTTCAATGATAGGAGAACCACCTGCTATGATGAATTTTGTTGGTTCAATTACCAATGGAATAGTGGCAGTAATTGGAGCAATAGTGGGTGCATTAATTGCACTTGGAATTTTCCTTCTAGCAATTATGAAGGCATAGTTAATTCCAACCCTCTCTTCTTTTTTTTAATTTTATTGATTAACCCTTTTTTTAGTAAGAATCAACGATTTTGTAGAATAATTCATGGATTCTTGTATCATTTGTAAGTTCGGGGTGAAATGAAAGAGCTAATACATTTTTTTGCTGAGCCATTACAATCCCATCATCTATGAGGGATAATGGCTTACATTCGCCCCAGGTATCAAGAATAAGGGGAGCACGAATGAAAACAGCAGAGAACAATATGGAAGACCCCTTAATCATTATATCTTGTTCAAATGATTCCCTCTGCCTTCCAAAAGCATTTCTTTTAACTTTCATGTCCATAAGGGAAAGTAAAGATATATCCTTGGATTTGTCTACCATGTCTGAGCTGACAAGAACGCAACCTGCACAGGTTCCCATTACTGATAGAGACTGATTTTTAACACGTTCTCTGATGGTTTCACTTAAATTATTACTAATTATAAAACGTGAAATTGTAGTACTTTCTCCGCCGGGAATAATCAAACCTTGAACTTTATCAAGCTCAGTTTTTTTACGGACAATTTGTACATTATTTTTTAAACCATGATGAAGCATTACTTTTTGCATTATTAAAACATGTTCTGAGATTGCACCTTGAATCCCAAGAACGCCAATTGAAATCTGCTTTACCATCCTCTCTCCTGCAAACGTTGTTCTGCAGGGATTTCATCAATGTTAATACCAACCATTGCCTCACCTAAATTCTTACTAACTTCTGCAATAACTGATGCATCATCAAAATGTGCAACAGATTCAACAATGGCCTTTGCCCTAATTTCAGGATTATCTGACTTGAATATTCCTGACCCAACGAAAACACCATCACTTCCCATTTGCATCATAATTGATGCATCTGCAGGTGTTGCAATACCTCCTGCTGCAAAATTAACAACAGGTAGTCTTTTCATTTTTTTTACTTCTTTAATAAGATCAATCATTTCCTTTTTGATAACTGTATATGTAATATTACCAAAAAGAATTGTATCTTCTGTTGGTTTTTCATTGGTTGTGGCTGTATATGAATCTACGTAACTCTTCACGTATGTTTCAGCAAGATTATGGATTTTTGTTTCATTCATCGTTTGTAATTGAATAATCATCTGATTAACCATATGTTGATGACGAACTGCTTCAATGATATTGCCTGTTCCTGCTTCACCTTTTGTACGCATCATTGCAGCGCCTTCCCAGATTCTTCTTAATGCTTCACCAAGGTTACGGCAACCGCAGACAAAAGGAATAGTAAATTCATGTTTATTGATATGGTAGAAAGGATCGGCAGGTGTAAGAACCTCAGATTCATCAACCATGTCCACTCCAAGGGATTCAAGAACTTGTGCTTCAACGATATGGCCTATACGTGCCTTTGCCATAACTGGAATACTCACAGCATCCATGATATGTTGAATGATTTCAGGGTCTGCCATACGAGCAACACCTCCATCTTTTCGAATATCTGCAGGAACTCTTTCAAGTGCCATGACTGCAACTGCACCGTTATCTTCAGCAATTTCTGCTTGTTTAACGGTAGTTACATCCATAACAACTCCGCCTTTCTGCATCTTTGCAAATCCTTTTTTTAATAACGTTGTACCAAATCTTAAATCTTTCATTTCAACATTTTTCATAACGTCAACCCCATGTAATCCATTTGTAAATATTTACCAATCGATATCAACAACATATTATTAAGGGCATTGGTGTTAAAATCTGTAAAAAAGAAAAAAAATGAGGTTAAAATTCATCTCTCATAGATTGAAGTATTTCCTTTCCAAATTCTGTTAAACTATACAGCTTAATATCTCTTCTTCCCTCTTTCAGTTCTACAAGATCCAAAGAAATCAAAGATTCATCTTTTCGATACCGTGATTCCATCCCACGAATAGCACCTAGAACATTAGTTGGAGTTGTTTTAACATGATGTGCAATTTCAGACGTGTAACTTGCACTAGGACTAATGTCAAAAAGGTAGTTTGCTATCTTTCTTCTTACTATGCTGCGTCGAAGTGCACGCATAACAAGAGGTCGTCTTGTTTGTACTGATAATTCCTCAATTATTTCTTCTTGCATCCCATCCATCTTCCTTAATTTATTGTAATGTTATTCTCATTTATAAATGAGTCGATTTATCCTTGAATAATATTAAAAAAAAATTATTTCCTGCTCTCTTTGAATTATAAAATACGTTCAATTTCTTCAAGAGTAAAACCTTTTTCATCAATGTCATAACGAGCAGTCCCAATTTTTTTCCCAAGATTACGCAATTTCTTAACAGAAAGGATACGTTCAAGAGATGACCCTTTTTTTACAACATCCAGCTCAATTACACAATCAGCAAGTAACTCCATCTGACGTTCTATAACTGTTTCATGAATGCCTCGTGTAAATGTAAAAAACAATATTCCTTTATCCTGGAAAATGTTTGCTTTACCTGCTTTCAATGAACGTAACACATCATCTGCATTGTTCTGTTCAAGAAAAAAATCCAATGAATTGATAATTATTTTCTGATCTGATCTGTCTTGTAATAAATGAGAAAGAATTGCTAAATAATCATCTTCGCTATGACGTGAATACGGAAGACCTTGAGAGCCTGCTTGAATTAAATCTTTAATTAAATTCTGTGATCTTTGATGATGAATTGAAACTCTTTTATTTTCACCTTGAAGAATATGATCAAGTTTTTTTCGAGCAATATCCTCAAAGTAAATTTGGGAGCTGTCCCATGAAAAATCATTCATTGTTGAAATAATCTCTTCTTTTGTTTCATCTGTTGTGATGTATGTGGGATGATCAATAGAGGCGATTTGTTTAATAATAATTTCAATATTAGTACCAGGGATTGATGAAATGGCCATGGTGAACCCTTTTTGTATTCCACCACCAAGTAACTCATCAAATTTTGAAATACCAGTGCTCATCATGTTAGATTTTACCATTTCCACCATCAACTCATTCATTAAATCACACTTCAAGGATTAGCCATTAGATCTAAATGAAACTCTCTTTGATTTTAAGGATTTTCTCATTCTTTAAATAAAGTATTTTATGCATCATATCGTTCATTTCTTCTTCAATACAAAGAGAAATAGAATGTGCATTGACCAAATTCAAATTATTAATAAGGTGTGAAAAAAACTCTGTAACAAGTAAATCATCATTATAAAGAATTAAAGAACTTAATGAATCAATTACCACTACTGATTTTTCATCTCTTGATGATTCTTTTATAAAACTCAAAATTTCAAGGGTTAATTTCTCCAACTGAGATGGACTATCTAGAAAATAACACAGATCATCATTTGATTTAATCCCTGCTGCAAGAGAGACACAATCAATAAATCGAATATTCAATGAATCAATGATGCCTGGATATTGTTTTTTAATTCCATGAAAAGGGTTTGTAATAGTTACATATACCCATGTAATTGATTTTTGAGTTTTCATATATTCAAACATTGCATGAGAAAAATCATTATAGTTATTACTAGGAAGAACAACACCAACAGAAGAATAAATGGATGAGGCCTGAGAGATACGCTCTGATAAACCATCAATTAATGAACTTTCCATCTTTAGCTCCTCCGGGATTTAAGCAATGGAGTAATCTCAACGCCACGTTTTGAAGAAAGATTCATTGCAACCTTACTTCTACTATGTGATGTCCCCCTCATTTTTACAATTTGAAGAGTACGAATAAGATCTCCTTTACGTTCAATATCTCCAAGAAATACAATTCCATCTGCAATAAACTCCTCAATACCATATTTTGAATATTTAATTTCACCATGACGAACCGGTTGAATTTCAGAAGTGAGAAGTGTTGTACAACCCATTGCCCCTAGAGATGAACCAAGTTTAAAAATAAAATCACGTATCATTTCATCAGATTTCAACCGATAACAAAGAGCTGTAATAGAATCAATGGCAAGCCGCGATACCTGCAACTCATCAGCAATATCTTTTAATACATCAAGCAAGGCAGATGCATCTTCTGCTGAAAACTTTTCAGAATCCAGGCCAAGACGTTCACTAATAATACGAAGATCAATGATATTAACCATTCCATTTTCAATAAGTTTCTTATCATAAAAATCGAATTTCTCCATATTCTGAGTTAGTTTAAACAAAGGTTCCGTGATAGTAAAGAATACACCGCGTTCTCCATTTCTAGCACCATTTATTAAAAACTCCATGCAAAGAGTGGTCTTACCTGATCCACTGGAGCCAACAAGCAACACTGCATTACCATTTGGAAAACCTCCTCCAAGTTTTTCATCTAGTGTTTCAATACCAGTTTTACAAAACCCATTTTCTGGCTTATTATTAGATATTTTTTCAGAATCCTCTGTAATTCTTACCATCTCACTTTGATGTGAATCCATATGATATCATCCCATTTATATATCATTTCCATATGACAAAGCTAAATATAAACATTGAGGTTTTTATTGAAATTTTCTTGTAAAAAAAATATTTATTTGCTAAAAAAAAAGAAAAAAAGGGGGGAAGGGGGTAATTTCTTTTTTTTTAAGTTTTTAGAATATCAAACAAAAAAACTAGAAATGGAAAATAATGGTGTGACCAAACAATAAAGTTATTTGATTCAATATCTAAAAAAGATTTATATTTTGGCATGCTAACAGATAATGGATCAGACCAAGGACTTTGCATACCATATATATCTTTTGCTTTTACTTTAACCATGAATGTACCTTGTGTATCCCAGGTATGAGATCCTGTGTATTCAGTTCCAGAATTAAAAGGACCAATCCATTCACTTAGTGAGTCATCACCCCAATCAAAAAGATAATACAATTCATCCTTTTCTGGATCGGTAGTAATAACCGTGAAATTATGTTCAGCTTTGATTTTACCCTCAGATGGACCCATTGGTGGATTGGGTTTCATTGGTGGTTGTGAATTATCTGCTATTTGAAGGGAAGGATCTCCAAAAAGATGATTTTGAATAATTGTAAGCAGATCAACAATATCATTTTCAACAGGTTGATAATCAACAATACTCATACCCCAGAGATTACCAAGATGTGAAACACCATCTTGATATAGCATACACATTTTTAGATCCAGTTTCTCAATTCCTTTTTCAACGATTCTTGTTCCACCATATGCTAAATCTGTATCAGATCCTCCAATAAATGCAATAGCACCACCATTTGGATTTGAAACAAAACTCCAACCAAAGCAATCTGGATACATGTCATATTGAAGATGATAACAAGCATCTGAAATAACAATAGGTAAAGTATCAATATTTGTTAACTGATTGATATGGGATGTTCGATAACTTCCAGGTGGAACCATAGTATTTCTATTATGTAAATATGTAGCCCATAGATCATGTAAACCATGACCATTAAAAAATACAAAACCTGCACCATCTTCAATTGCATCATTGATATTGTATGCATTATTTAATCTACCATTAGATGCCCAAACACAGTTTGGAATGAAACCATCCATAATATCAATAATCTGTTCTTGTAGATATTCACTTTCATCAATAGATTCTGGATCAAAAGGAATGCCATCACCGGCAATTAAAACAAGATTAGTAAACCAATTCTGACTCCATGATTTATCAGTTTCATATTGAATAATTTTATTAACACATGTCTGAACTTGTATCTCATTAACACATGCAAGTCGACCTAGATAAACATCTGGAACAAGATCAATTTCATCGGTATTTCCATTCCAATGATATTCAGCAAACACATCATTTTCATTGCTATCCCAACTACTGAAATTACCATTAGAATCATAGATATCAGCAAAATAAAAATCAGAAGTAAAAACCCATTCATCAGGTGTAGGATAATCAAAAGGTTCATCAAAATAAACATGAGTATATCGACCAGGGATATCATCAAAACTACCAATCAATAAAACATAATCAATGGCATACTCCTCTATCACTTGCTTTATAAAATATTTAATTTGTTCGGGCTTATCACGCCCTTCACATTCAAGAAATATTTCATCAGTTGTTATGAAAAATGTTTCTATACCAATAGAAATCTTGTGATCAATTAAGGGCTGTATAGAATCCTTGTATGCTGGTGTTGAAATAATAACCATATCATATTCAATATTAGGACAAGAAAATTTATTTTCAGATGAATCATCAAAAGAGAATCCACTAACTCCAATTGCTTGAAATAATAAAGCAATACTTATTATCAACATGATTTTATTCATATAACTCACTTATTGTAATTATATAATCATTGTAGAAATATAAAAAATCTTTTGAAATAAAATTAATCAAAATAACAAAATTAAACTAGTTTTTTTGTAGTAAAGGTGTTTTCTTTAAAAAAATGCAATAATTACTTTTTTTATTGAATGATATGCAGGAGAAGGGATTCGAACCCTTGGACCTCTGCAGGACAAGGCCCTGAACCTTGCGCCGTTGGCCAGGCTTGGCTACCCCTGCAAAAAAATAATAATTGTATACGGAAAGAATTTAGAGAGGCAAACAAGACACATAATTTAAATACTTCTACACTGTCAGTAAAAATAAAATATTCCATTTGTAACATTATTACTTGCTAATTATGATGAAGATGTTTAATCATTTCCCTTATATTTTCTAATTGATTTTCCTTGACGATAAATTTTACTTAACTTTCTATCCTTTTTCCTTTTCTCATAAGTATTTTTTCTAGTATTCAAGTAATCTTGCTCACGAAGGAGTTTCTTGTAACCATCCACTCGCTCCTGAGATAATTGACCCATTTCAATTGTTTTTTTTACTGCACACCCTGGCTCAGCATTATGAGTACAATCAGAAAAACGACATTGTCTACTTAACTCTTCAATATCTTCAAAGGTCTTGCTAATACCAATTTCAGATGACCATAATTGAAGTTCTCGAATACCAGGATTATCAATCAACATACCACCATTGGGAATAACAATAAGTTCCCGAGAAGTTGTAACATGCTTTCCCTTGCCATCTTTTTCTCTGATTTCACCAACAGTTTGTCTATTATAACCAAGGATGTTGTTGATTAAAGTAGATTTTCCAACTCCTGATGAACCAACAAGTACTATAGTGTTCCCTGGTTTGATATATTGTATCACTTCATCGATATTTTCACTTGTTTTTGCACTAATAGACAGTGTTGTAATGTTTGGAAGATTCTCTTCAATATCAAGTAAATATTGTTTATAATCATTGCAGATATCAATCTTATTTAATATAATAATTGGTTGTGCACTAATCTCATTGATACTTGCACAATATCTTTCAAGACGTCTGATGTTAAAATCTTGGTCCGCACTTGTAACAATAAATACAATATCAATATTTGATGCGATTACCTGTTCCTCAGATTTTTCACCTGAGACCTTTCTTGATAATTTATTTATTCTTGGAATAAGTTTAATTATCTGATATGGGTGGAATTCATCAACTTGTTTCAAACATACCCAATCACCTACTGCAGGCAAATTTGATTTTATTTCGGTTGAATTAATATAGTAATTCGATAGATTAGCGGTAATTTCTCCATTGCTCGTCATAATTTTGTATTGTTTCCCACTGTGAAAAATTACTCTACCCTTGATTATATCTTTACAATCTAATTCTTTAAATTTTTTTTCAAGTGTTTCATTCCAACCAAGTTTATTTAAATCCAATGTTATCAACTCTAATAATTACCAGTTACTTGTAATGCAATCATTCTTTTTTCATAATTTTCAATTATTAATACTTATCAGAATTCCCACATGAATAACAAATTTCATTATGAACACAGATAACTCCCCCGCAATCGGGACAACGATACTTTTTTTCTTGTTGTTTGAGAAAATCATCCATGCCATTATCACGTATATATTCAAGGTTTTCTATCATACTCATAGCATATCTCTCACGATATCCTTTGTCAAGTTTTTGTAATTGTCCACATGGAAAATCAGAACATTCATAACAATAATTAACTTCATTTTTTTGAAGTTTTTTACAATATTTTTTCAGAAATGCACAACTTTTATCTCTTGGTTTACATCCAATACATTTCATTTTGCGTTTCTTTCCAGAAGTGGTATATCCAAAATATCCTAAACAAATTCTACAATTCATCCCACAAGGAGCAATTAATTCTTCTGAATAATCATCATTAGCTACTGAGTCTATCATACTAATTACATTCTCAACAATTTCTGCAGGCATTAAGGTCTTTCTAATTATCTTATTGTGTGTTAAACCCTCCTTATATAACCGT
>NJDG01000010.1 GCA_002254885.1 Thermoplasmatales archaeon ex4572_165 | reverse complement strand
GTCACTGTATTGTTCATTGGACACAGAAAAAACGTTTACGATGATTTTTCAAGATTGATTTAAGACATAATATTATACCCGTAAAAAAAAGAAATGACTTCTCACGTTCAATATTTTTGTATCTCTCCTTAAAAAATTACAAATTCACTGGAGAAAATGGGTTCAAATCCCTTCCTCCTGCATATTATATATTAACATAAAAATAATATTATTTGAAATGGTGTTTACTCGTAAAATATTCAAATTCTAACAAAAAAATAGGAGAAAACGCCTCTTATTCCCCACTGTATTTAAACACCCATTCGGTATATTGTTGACCAGATTCCACTTCAACATTTCCAGCGTTTATCTCATTTTTGCCGTCATTATCACAATCACCGATGCAGACCACCGCCATCCATCCAAATGTAGGAAGCACTGCTTCTTCAACATAGGTAGATCCATCCCATTGTAGAATATGAGTTTCTCCAGCACCGGCTGCTACTTCATTATGTCCATCATCATCTGTGTCACCAACATCAATGCCTTCAATAACTGGTTCTCCATTTGGCCAAGTGATATCAAATTGTACCTCATAGTCTGTTCCATCGTATTTGAAAATACTAACACGCGGATTATAATAACTGAGAAGAATCTCATCAATTCCATCATTATCACAATCTTTACAGACGATGCCAAATGGATAATCATCAATTGGAGCGGGGCGAATCACTTCGTTAGGAATGAATTCTTTGCTCGCAGCATCCCATTCTAATACTACAACTTTTCCAGCATAAGCACAAACGATTTCATTTTCACCATCATCATCAACATCACCAAGGCCCGGCATATACACATAACCATTAGTTTGAGGATCATTATATTCAGCAATTCGTTCCAAAAATAGTCCATTCCATTTAAACACCGTAATTTCACCAACTACACCATCTCTTCGTCCAAGGATTCCTCCACTAACAATTAATTCATTTTCTCCATCATTGGTACAATCCCCAATGAGACAATCTGCACTTCCACCATTATTGAAAAAAATAAAAGGATTCAAACCAATGATACGATATCCAGATGTCCCATAATGATATATCGTGGTGTACCATGTGGCAGCAATTTCATTTGTACCATCATTCGTCACATCGCCGATAGCCATACCTCCTGCGTCACAGTTGATAAATGGATATAAAGGTGGTCGTAACGTATGAGTCTCAACATAGGTTTGCTTAGTTTCATCCCATTCCATGACCCGAAGTGCTGCATCTCTACCACTGATCAGCAGTTCATTGTCGCCATCATTATCACTATCACCAATCGGTTGTGGACCCTGGTAACGTGCATCAGACCACGGACTAGATCCATATTCTTTCATCCACTGAATATCATAACTATCTGTGCTTTCTTTTGAGTATGAATTTTCTCCGCGATCAACCACATCTTCCATTGCATTAGTAATTGCAAGGCTACCCATCAACAATAATAAAACCAGGGAAAAACTTAATATTATTTTTTTCATAGGAACTCCTCCAATTTCAATAGAGTCATACTAATATATAATTATTTATGATATTTTTCAGGGTTTATTTAATTCATTCTGGCCATCCGACTAAATATCTATGAAATTGAAATGAAATTCAATTAAAAAAATCAAACAATAATCTCACTTTCCGCACATCTTTAAATAATTAATTCTCGTTTTCTATTTTCGGGATGGATGCATGTACCAAAGTAAAAACCTAGATCACCTAGGAATCGTTGCAGCAGTCTGCAACGAAATCCAACTAGAAGAAGAAATAAACAAGATTACTGGAATCGACCCACGGCAAAAAGTAACCTGCGGTCAAGCCGTGAAAGCCATGACGTTAAATACCTTTGGTTTTACCTATCGACCATTATATCTTTTCCCAGAATTCTTCCAAACTAAACCAGTAAAGTTGCTTATTGGAAAAGGGTTGCATGCTGATGATTTCAATGATGACTGCCTCGGTCAAACCTTAGATAAATTATCTGATGCTGGTCTTGAAGAAACATTCATGCGTGCGGCAGCCAACGCTCAACACTATGAAGGAAACAATCGATTTTATCATAGTGACACTAGTAGCATAAGTCTTCAAGGAGAATATACTCCAGTTGAGGATGATATTGATGCGGCTCCGATTACCCTTACTCATGGTTTTTCCAAGGATAACCGTCCAGATCTGAAACAGTTCGTGGTCTCATTATCACTGGACGTCATCTTCCAGTGTTCATTCAAACATTAAGTGGGAATACTTCAGATAAAGAACATTTCCGAATCTTAGCGAAAACGTATGCTGCATCAGTACAAAAGGTGTGGAGTGATGAGCGTATTTGGGTGTGGGATAGTGCATTTTATACGAAAAAGAATCTACAGTCTGTTCCAACGGGTCTTCGATGGATCTCTCGTGTACCGGAGACAGTACTTGATGCTAAGGAACTTATCAGCGCTATTAAAACTGATGATTTGAATGAAAGTACCTCTTTTATCGGGTATCATTTGTTTAGCACAAAGATGATGTATGCAGGTATTCAGCAACGATGGATCCTTGTGTTTTCAGAGAAAGCCTATGCTCGTGAAATGAAAACATTAGAAAAAAGGATACATCGGGAGAAAGAACGGTTAGAAAAGAAACTCTGGCATCCTTCTAAACAAGGATTCAATTGTAAAAAAGATGCGTTGCAGGGAGTGGGAACGCTGCAGAAGAAATGGCAGTATCATATGATTGGGGCTTCTGGTATATGCTCTTGCCGAACGGAAACTTCGTATGAATTTTCAGCAGGTTCATGAAACAGTTCCTGATCAGAAAGGGCAACCAACGGATCATCCGACGATACGGCGGATGTTTCAAGTATTTGAAGGAATCAGTGTGTTGTATGATGCGGATGGTATGTTGTTGGAGGTGATGAACATTTGGGATACACCACGGAAGGTATTGTCTTTGTTTGGAACAGAGTATGAGGCCGTGTATGGAATTGGGGTTTGACCGGGAAAAAATAAAAAAATACAGATTAGTTGAGAGATTGGATGTCGCTTTAGGAGTTTGAAGAAGGGTTGAAACCCTATGTACCGTGGAGATGAACATGTAAAATAGGAATAGTAGGACAGTATGATATGAGAGTTATACGATTTGCCAATGAATCCTTCATTGACGGATAAAGAAATTAAGAAAATGAGATGTTTTTCTTAGAAAAGTGCGGAATGTAGGTGTTACATATTCTAAGTTGACTGGCTTATTTTTTATTGGGTTTGTATGTATTGTACTTAGCAATGTTTGAGTGATTATTGTAGATTACTATTGACAAAAAATATTATAAATTGTCGACTTTGATAGAAACATATATAAATAAAACCGTCTAATTACAGTATATGCTTGAAGCATCAATAAGAAACTGGAATCCCTGGTGGGCTGAAAGCACGTCTATTAACAAATTATCTGGTGTTCAAAGAGATATAACCAGTGATATACAAAAAACTCTTGAAATCAAACATATCAAAGATATCATTGGAGTGAGAAGATCAGGGAAAACAACAACTCTTTATCAAATTATTACTATCTTACAAAATAAGGAAGTTCATCCAAAGGATATCGTTTTTTTAAACTTTGATGATGTAGAATTAAACGCTGCATCATTTGATGAAATCATGAAAGCAGTTGAAAAAATTAACCCTAATGTTAGTTATCTTTTTTTAGATGAAATCCAACAAAAAACTGGTTGGGAGCGATGGATACGAACCTTATATGATCAAGGAAGGTTCAAACAAATATTCGTCTCAGGTTCCTCTGCATCCCTTCTCTCACAAGATATTGGGCGAGTGCTCACGGGAAGACATGTCACGTTTACTGTTTTTCCCTGTTCCTTTAAAGAATATCTATGTTTTATTGGTTGGAATAATTTCTCAAATGAGTATCTTGCATACCATAAAAATAAGATCCTTCATCATTTACAAACATATATCCTGGCTGGTGGATTTCCAGAGATCATCGGGAAAAACGATTTTGAACGAAAAACGATTCTTACAAACATCCATAACGACATCCTTGCAAGAGATATCTCCGCCCGCTATAATGTCTCATATGATATCACTCGAAAAATAAGTTATCATCTATTAAGTAATAACAGCAAAGAATTTTCTTTTAGAAGTATAGCAAATGCTGTTGATGTCAGTGTTGAAACCGTTGAGAAACATTTACAGTATCTTGAAGAATCTTTTATGATTCTCACAGTACCTGTTTTCTCTTATAAAACAAAAATACAATTTAAACAAAATAAAAAAAGCTATTGTATCGATACTGGCCTTAGAAACGCTGTAGCATTCAGAATCTCTGAAGATCTTGGAAGAAACGCAGAAAATATTGTTTTTTTAGAACTATTACGAAGAAAAAAAGATGTTTTTTTCTGGAAGGACAAAAAACAACATGAAGTTGATTTTCTAATAAAAGAGGGATTAAAGCCTACAATGCTCATTCAAATCTGTTGGAATGTTACCAATGAAAAAACCCGACAACGAGAGATTGATGGATTAATATCTGCAATGGAAACATTCAAGCTTGACGAAGGAATAATTCTTACAGAGGACTTTGAAAAAGTTGAAAAAAATCACGGAAGAAAAATCACATTTATGCCATTGTGGAATTGGTTATTAAAATCTGATGAATGAAGCTTCAATATTATTCTTTATGTCTATTTGATACAAAGAAGAAACATTCGATTACCTTAGTATCTTCATAAATGAAAACCATATTTTTCTAATTATTAATAAATCAAGGTGTTACATATAAGATATGATAATATTTATCATTATAGTATATATTTCTTGTAGAATGTTGATCCAAGAAATTAAGGAATTCTTCAAAATCTTCACATTTTTTAGACATCTCTTGAGATGTGATTCCCTCTGTAATAAATGAATATTTTTGTATTTCAGATTCGGTAATGTTAATAAAATCTCTTGGTTCCACATCAAGTTTATTGAATGTCATAAAGCATGTTTCCTCTACTCTTGAGTCTTGTTGTGATAATAAGTAGATGGCAATTGAAGAAATTATTATGATAATAGCAATAATCGCTATTATTAGTTTTTTTTGTTTCATTTTATGGTTCCAAATTCTAAACGTAATAATTATTTATAATTTTTTTAGTTGATTATTCCATATTTCTTTTCTTGTTTTCATTGAAAAATCCCATTTTTGTGTGTGATTGATAACACACCGTTTAGATAGTGTTCATATGGTACAAGATTTTGTGTGATTGATGAGGTATGGGGGAATTGTTCGGATAGAATGAAATAAAAAATTATAAAAATTATGGTGATTATAATAATTATAAGGTGTGATATGACAAATACGACAATTTCAATTTCACAACAAAAAAAAAGCATTACTCAACCTTGGAACAAAAGGCGAAACCTATGATAATATTGTAAGAAAACTCATCAAATGATATGCATGGAAAAAATGGATGAAAAATGGAATAAGATCCTTGCAGAAGAAGATTTTATCTCACTAGATGAGCTGTGAGCTGAATGACTTACTCAGTTCTTGTATCCAGAACATTTCAAAGAACATTTCAAAAATTACCAAAGAATATGCAGGATAAAATAAGAAAACATTTACAGGAGCAAAAAGAAGATCCAGTAACATCTCGACCACATTGCAATCATAAAGAATTGCAAGATACCAATACAAAGAAATATCGACTCAGAATTGGGGATTATCGCATTATTTATTCCATTAATAATAAGAGGATAAATGTAATTGAACTTATTAAGAGGGAAGTTGGATACAACAGATTATAACATTCTTTCCAATTATCAAAATACCTTATGAAAGAATCAAAAATTGTTTGCTGGATTGTAACCGACGTTTTGCAGATAAGTAGACTTTTTGATTGTTAGTCAATTTGAAAACATGAATGAATGATGTGGAAAAACTTCAGTGCAAATATGGGATTAAACTCATGAAAAACTTATTTTCAAGGATTAAATTATATATTTGGTAATTTTACTTCTTAGGAATGATTATTTTAGCCATCTTCAACTGATTTGATCGGTTGTAAAAAAAATTGAATAGCCAACAATCAAAACTAAGGAGATAACAACCATTTCCATATTGGCTTATAAAACACCTTTTTACCATCAATTCTTTCTTCATCTTCAAAGTCTTCTGTGATCACAATCCCCTCTTTTAATTTAAATTCATCCATTGCCTTTATCAAACTTCGAAGTTCTCTTTCTTTTGTATTCATGTCATCTATATTGTAACAAACTTGTATTAATTGTTTAACTTTCGTTCCCTCCTTCAGAACGAAATCAACTTCTCGTTGTTGATAATCTTTCCAATAGAATATCTCAATACCTGGATTGAATGTCTGTCGTATTTTTAATTCTAACAAAACTATGTTCTCCATGATTCTTCCAAAGTTTTTCATAAATCGAAAGCCGATGGTATTTGATAAACCACTATCTATGGAATATACTTTCCTTGGTGTTTTTTCCTGTTCTTTCAGAGAATAAGAAAAACTTTTAATAAAAAATATCAAATTCGCAGTCTTAAGATATTCAGAAAAACGTTCAACTGTCGTAAGAGGTATACCAATGAATTTAGAAACCTTATTATAGGTTATTGTGGAAGAAATATTTGTTAGGTAAAATTTTGCAAGTGTTTTTATTTTTTCCCTTTCCCGTATATTGTATCGCTCTATAATATCTCTTGAAATTATAGTTTCAAAATAACTTAAAAGAACTCTTTTTTTCTCAGAGGATAAAACAATTTCGGGAAATCCGCCGAATTCTAAGTACTCATGAAACAATCTTTTTATCTCTATTCTTTTCGTAGCAATATCTATTTCAGAGTTTACATGTAATTTTCTAAATTTCAAAAATTCTTTAAAAGACAGGGGATAGATATTAAACATCAAGTGTCTTCCTGTTAACAGGGTTGCCAACTCTGCACTAAGTAATTTAGAGGAGGAACCAGTAACAACGATTTCCGCTTCTTTCTTCTCATGTTTCCATCTTACAAATCGTTCCCATTCTATAACATTTTGTATTTCATCTAAAAAAACAAAAGGTTTCTTATCTGGCCCTATTTTTTCAAGATAACAGTTATATATATCTATAAGTGTTTTTAGATTTCTTTCAGAAAATCTTTCATCTTCAAAATTCACTATCAGTATATTTTCCCTTTTTGTATCTTTGATTATTTCCATTGCGATTTGTTTTATTATTGTTGATTTGCCACTTCTTCTAACTCCTGTAATACAGACTATTTGATTGGTTTTAGTGATGAGATTAATAATTTTTTTTACATATTCTTCTCTCTTAATTCCTGAATCTATTTCTTTTGCCCAAAAATTCCAATCAGAAAGAATTTCAAGTAATGCATCTTTTTGCATAAAAGCCCATATATGGATTAAATATTTAAAAATATAGTTCATACGAAAATCAAAATTGGTGTAAAACATCTCTAAAAGGGAATTTACTAGGTGGAGTAATCTTGGTTTTAAATGCCATTTAGTTGAAGAAAGCAAATGGTTGATGAGAACAAAAGTAATAGGGTAAACCAGAAGTTTAACTCCCTGAAAACTTATTTTTATAATAAAACGAATACTTCAAGGAGGTCCTTTGAGACATCTCCATCAGAATCATATGCATAGGTTTCAATTGTATGCGATCCTTTTGGTAATTTAGTGGCCCATTCAAAAGGAGCAGCCTCATCTGTTGTTTGATATTGATCATCGACATAAAACTCGATTTTTTCAGTGTTTTCAGCACTGACTTCAAGGGTTATGGAACCAATAATTCTTGAAGCTGCTTCGGGGATACCTGGGATATTGTTTAGTATTTGATAAAACTTATTTCCAAACAAATAAGAATGATAGATTTTAGGACTCTTAATATAAACTTTTGGCACATCTGGTTCGATGTTTCCATATACTCCATCAATATACATGATACCTGTGTTTTCTCCATACCAATCTGCAAACAATGTTGAATCGTAATCCATTTTAATCCAGCCATTATCGCCCCATCTTTTTCCCCAGCTGTTTTTTATAATCCAACACTGTTTTCCATCATCATAACCATAAATACTCATCACATGCCCACTGTTTACTTCGCCCCATTTATGTTTATAAATACCATCGGTATAATAATTAAAATCTTTGTAAAGATAAAAACAAGCTGCAAGTGGCCCATGATCAATTAATGCTTGTTTTATTGCTTCATTGTTTGGTTCTACCCAACCCCATTCAGTTATTTTCACGGTTCTATTTTCCCAACCTTCTAGGCTAGTATATGGATAGTCATAAGGTCTGTGTGGGTCTGGATAGCATCCTTCATCAGGAACTCCATGACCCATTAGATAGTTTGCTGCATCGATAATATTTACATATCCAGCATCAAATGTTCCACCTGCATAAAAATACAAATGTGTTTCTGAAAGGTCAGGGGTGTAAAGGTCTTTTGTTTCATATTGAAGTATTGTTTCTAATGATGCACATAATGCATAAGCTTCGCAGGTTGGAGCTGGTGCCTGATTTTTTACTGGTGTTGAATAATCAATACCATCAATATCTCTCCAGCTGAAAAAGGAAGGTAAATCATTTGTATTTGTTTCTTCTGAAACTATAAGCGGTTGAAAAGAGATAATCAGCAGAGTTAATAGTATAATTATTGTAGCATATTTCATAATCTTCAATTATAATATATTATGAATTATATATAAAATATGTGGGTTGTTGTCAATAAAAAAAATAGAAAAAAGAATTAAGATTTTTTGTTTCAGCCTCTTTTATTGATTGTATGAATTTATTGAGCCAAATATAAGCTCAATAATTTTTGCAAGAATCATTGCAGGGGCTGTAATAATTTTTACAAAAATTGCTAATAAAGGTCCAAATATGATTGCAAAAATTGTTGCTATCCCGGAAAATATCAATGAAATTATAAGATTTAACAGAAATGATATGATCCTTTGAGATCCTTTTTGATTAATACTCTGCATCAATGTATTAGAAATTGTTTCTTTTAAGTTATTTTTTGATTCGATATTATTAATTATTTGATCTTGTGCATTTTCGATTAAATTATATTCATTTGCAGGGATTACTGGCGTGATTAAAAGAAGCATTGTTATCAAACCAATTCCAAGTATTATTCCTTTTTTCATAATTTTTATCACCTTATAAATATTGAATATAAAAATAACTATATAATGAGCTATGAAACTAAGTTATTATTTAGATGATGCATACTTATTAAAAAGCTCTTTATACATTTTTGAAAAAAGAGATAAAAAAACGTGAGCATCCTCGGTTGTTTGATATTGAGAACCAGTCTTATCCTCTAACAAAATTAAATATTTCTTTTCTAAAAGAAAGGAAAGATATGGGGTTCCAATTTTAGAGTTTAGATTACAGTGGTTAATGATTTTTGTATAACTTTTTGGATTCTTACAGAGTGTAAGAATCTCCCAATAAATCTCATATTGGGTTCTTCTATTTTTCATTTTGTTCTGTCCTCAATTGATGATGAAATAATTTTTCAACATCTTTGCTTTCTGAAATTCTAGAATCCCATATTGTATTATATTTCGATAAAATACGTGGAATGAAAAGACTGGTAATACCTAGAATAAACATTAAAATTATTCCAAGTGGACTGAGCAATTGATCTAGCCAGATAATGCTTTCTAAAAAATCTTTACTTGTATTAATTATTGATAATATACCGATTAGAATAAAGAAATATCCTCCGATTTTACTGATGATAATCATCCTCCTGATTGTTTTATTGTTTTCTCGGTAATAAGATACCATCTGAATGATTGTCTTTGTGATGTGTTCATCTGAAATATTTTTCCGTTTTTTGTACAAATCGATTTTTAAATCTGTAATAAAATCTAAATTTGATACACTTAATATGATCCACCAGATACCAATAATGGATGCTATTCCACCATAAATAATAAAAAAACTATTTGGAAAAAATCCTTCTTGAAATGGAATTATCATTTGGATGTTGTTGATGAATGTTGATATTCCAATAGCCATTGTAAGGGCTCCAAAGATGATATTTACGGTTGATAAAATAAGAAAAACATGTATTTCATGTGTTATATTATTAAAGGTTTCATTCTTCATTTTTTTCACACCATCTAGATATTATGTATTTCTTTGTACATAATATATAATGAAACTAAGTTACAAAAAACATTAGTTTTTACATTTTTTTATATTATTATTTTGCATAATTGTGATGAATCATTTAATATTGATATTTTGTTTTTTTATTTTTATGAATACGCTGTTATCAATTCCGATAATGTTTCCACATTGACATTTAACATGTTTTCCTTCTTTTATTGAATTATCTTTAATGATCTTATTTTTCCAACAGCGAATTAAATGTCCCTTTCCAAACTTTACATATAAAAAAATTTCATTTCCACAGATATTACATTGAATCGATAATGTTTTTTTTCGCATTACAAAATCAATGATACATATATGAATTTGTTATTAATATTTTGAGAGATATGTATCAATTAATTCTTTCATATCTCCAACGGATTTCACTCCGGTTGCGCTTCCTATTTTTTTCCCATGATGAAAAAAACCAAAGTGTGGGATACCCATAATGTTGTATTTTTTTGCAATGTCTTTTTCTATTTGAGTATCCACTCTGCCAAATGCGACTTTTCCCACATATAATCTTTCAAGTCTTCTTAAACGTGGGAGCATTGTTTTACATGGTTTACACCAAGGAGCCCAGAAATCAATGACCGATAGAGGGTATTTATTTATGAATTGATCAAAGGAGGCATGATTTAATGTTTCTACATGTTTTGGCCATTCATCTGGTTGAATTGGTTTTTCTTTATTCTTTTTCTTTGATTTAAATAGTTCAATCATCTTATTTTGCTCCTTGATGATTTTTCTATGTTTTATATTATTGTTATTCTGATATTGCATGTGAAAGTATTTCTGCATCGGCTTCTGCTACTACTTTAAGCACATTTCCAATGTTGCTTGGCATGATCATAGCAAACATGTTCATATCGAAACCTGATATATATATCCCATCTGATTTTTCATATACTCCAATTGCACAAGGCATCATAGTTGATATTTTTCTTCTTCCGTCTTCTCCAAGCATATCATATGCAATTTTTGCGTTACAAAGACTTAGTATTTTTGTTTCTTTCATGTCGCTAAATTCAGGATGTTTTGCAACTATTTTATCTGTTACGTTTAAAATATCTATAACAGACCATGCACCTATTTCTTCAATTTCTTCGCTATGTGCTGTATTGAATGCATCTACTCCATCATAGATTGCCTGAACTGTTTCCTCGATTGTATTAAATTTACTTTTATGTTCATTGATCATTAGATCATCTGAGCTTGTTTTCATTGCTATGACCATAATTCCAGAAAGAACAATCATTGTTATGACTGCACTAATGATCATATAACTCCATTTGCTTTTTAGTACGTTTTTTTCTTTTATTTTTTCAAACATAATATCACTTAACAAGGATTATTGTTTTTTTACTATATAATGTTTGTGTAAAAATTTAGCACAACCATATTAATGACTATCCATGTAATAAAACAATGTTAAATTCCACTAAAAAAAAAGAAAAAAAATTAGTTTTAAGATTGATATGGAATCACACAAATAAACTGTAAAATATCGTCACCAGTATTTACAAACTGATGCCATTCCATGGGGTGCACATAAACAACATCACCCACCTTAAAGGGATAAGCACTATCTTTATCGCGTAATTCACCAGATCCCTTTACAATAAAAACCTCATGTTCCCAGTCATGTTGATGTGAAGGAGTATATCCGCCGGGCTGAACTTCAAACAACCGCATAGTAAAATTCTTTGCACCATCCTTTTTTGTAATAAGCCATCGAATAGTTACATCTTTTAATCCATCAACATCTGGAATTTCTGCTTCAATATCTGTATAATGCACATGTTTCATAATATCATATCCCTAGTTTTTCTCTTCCCCTATGTTTTTTAATTATTTGATAGTTCACATTCAAAACATTCAATTAATGTTCCTTAAAAAATGAAACGGATCGTCAAAAGTAAGATTCTTTAATAACTGTTCATTGTTTAGAAATTTAATTTTTTAAAAGATGAGGTTGACGAATTACAACCATCATCAAAAAGAAATTCCAATGAAATTCTTTTTACAGGCCAATTATTAGAGCTTCTTTGAAACAACCTCAGCTGCTTTTATTAGAGGATATGCAGTTGGAGGTGCTGTAACTAATGGATGAGTCCCAATTTGAGCAGTCAAAAGAGAATTTATGGTCATTTTATTTTGAATGACAAATCCAAGTATATTTGTTAACTCTCCTGCACTTAGTCCCCCAATAACACCACCACCAAGTATCATACCTGAATCTTTTGCTACAACTAGCTTTATCATCTGTTTATTTGTACCAGGTAAAGTTCCAGGATGTTTATCAATTCCCTCAAAACTACCCTCGACAATATCAAAACCTTCTTTACGTGCCATATCTTCTGTTAAACCTGCTACTCCAAAGCCAGTATCTCCAATTGCTGTTGAAAAAATTGCAATTGTGCCACCAAATGTCTTTACAGCCGAAAGTTTATAAAGACTCATACCAGCAATTCTTGCCTCAGCACAAGCTGTGGATGCAAGCATAATACTGCTTGTTTTTCTAGTGAAAAAATCTAGTATTTCTTTTACTCCAACACCGGATTTTATTTTTACACCACGTGATTTAAGAATTTCTTCTGCTCTAACAGCCATTTCTTTATCAAAAGCAAGGGATAACACATGTGGTAATATTTCAACGATAGTAACATCTTTATTTTTCTTATTTAGCTCATCAGATACTTCAACCCCAATGAAGCCGCCACCTACAACAACGATTTTTTTACAATCTTTGAGTTTAGATAAAGCCTTGTCAAGATATATTTTGTCTTTTGGTATGGTAAAAACATTTTCTTTGTCTGCACCTTTAAGCCAATTAGGAACTTTTGTATCTGAACCTGTTGCAAATACAAGTTTGTCAAAACCAATTTCTGTCCCATCAGATGTTTTACATATCTTTTTTTCAAGATCAACAGAAATTGCTTCATCGACCTTAAGTTTTATACCTGGATTTTCTAAAACTGTATCCGGTATGAGATTTTTATCACTACCATCTAAAGATCCAAAAATATAAGGAATTCCGCAAGGCACAACTACCTGTTTTTCCTTACGAACGACCATAAATGTCTTATCTGGATAATTTGATTTACCTGTAACCGCGGTAACAATACCTGATGCACTGCCACCAATTATTAAAACATCTGTATTTTCCATAGCTATACCACATTTTTTAGATTTTTACAAGTCAGACGAATCACAGTTGGCAACTTAAATATTTCTAGATGATTAATAATAAAAACTTATTTTATGTAACTTAAATGAGGGTGTTACTCATATCGTCCACAATCTTTATAAGTAATTTAATATTAGAATTCTAAACCGTAATGGGGTTGAGAAGGTTAATAAATGAAAAAATGGAAATGTAAAATATGTAATTTTGAGACTGATTCAGGCATTTTACAACTCACCCATATTTTGGAAAATCATCCTGAAATTTCAAAGGAAACAATTTTATCTGCATGTGAATTCTACAAAAAATATTGTAACAGAATGAAAGATTTCTTGGAAATTCATGGTGATGAACTTACGAATCCTGAACTAATAACTGTTGGAGAATATCTTGCAAATGATGAATATGATATGTTCAATATGTGGTTATTTGATCATTCTTTTAATCACCTTTTAGAATAATATTACATTAAAATTGTGAAATTACGATTCCAAATGAATTAAATCAAATATTTTAAAATATATTTAGCAATACAATTAATTTCTTATCTTTTTCATGTAAAAATCTTTTCCATGATATTGCAGCTTAATTAGCTTATTTTCACCGAGTAATTTTTTGATTACTTCCCAGTTTGCATTTGCTTTTTGTAAAAAAACTTCCACACCTTCTCTTCTCATTGGATGTACTGAGGTAATGCTCAACAGATCTTCTTCAACATTTTTTGTAAATGCAAAAGAATTTCCTTCGTAATCAATGAGATATTCTACATCAATCTCTTTTTCTTTGAAAATTTGATATGCGGTATTTATCTCTTGTTCATCTGCGGGTTTAACCCATTTTTCAGTTGGTGGTCGGATCGGGATGGAAATATAGCTCTTTTTATGATTTAACCCAGAGATAAAATCAGCAATAGCTTCTAATTCTTTTTCAGAATCATTAACATCTTTGATAAGCATTGTTTCTGTTACTAAATCACCATCAAAAGCTCTTGAAAACTTTGATATGCCATCTAGTATTCTATCAAGTTTCAGAGATTTATAAGGTCTATCGATTTTCTTCCAGATATCTTTATTTATAGCATCAATCTTTACTGAAACCCAGTCAGCTTTACATAGCTTATCTCTAACCTCTTTTTTCCATAACAAAGAAGAATTTGTAATAACTGCAATTTTGATTCCAAGTGAACTGAGTATTTCAATTTCTTCACCAAGGTTAATGTCTAATGTAGGCTCTCCATCTGGCACAAAAGCAAGATAATCAATAGATTCGTCCTTAATCTTTGATTCTTTTACTTTATTTTTCACCTCTTCCAGTATCTCTTTTGGTTCGTAGAATACCTGCTTGTTTACATTCATATTTAGGGTTCTACCAATTTGACAGTAAATACATGAATATGAACAGGTTTTAGGAGGAATATTATTTATGCCTAAACTTTGCCCAAGGCGTCTTGATGGAACAGGGCCAAATGCAATCATTTTTGTTTTATTTGTCATGTTTAAATATACCAATACTTACTAAGCTAATATTTTTATCTATTATTACATTTTATTTTGTTCCTCTTCAACATGACCTTTAAAAGCTTCTCCATTTAATGTCTGTTTCAAAGTTAGATAAAATACTATACACCAAACCAACAAAAGTAATATGTTTCCAAATTGAATGATATAACTGAAAAATGAAACATTTATAATATTTCCAATAGCTCCGTTTGAAATGACAAATGCACCAAGGGGGAAAGTATATGCCCACCATCCAAAAACAAAAGGATGATTCTTGTTTTTAACATAATATGCAAATAAAATTAAAAAGAACGCAAACCACCACAATGAAAAACCCCAAGTCATTACAGATAATAATTTTATTTCTGCAGAAATAGAAGATGAATCTATACCAAGAATAGAAAAACCAGAAAGCGCCCCAAGGATTTTTACTAAAATAATCGTAATAATTGAGGTAGGTGCAATTCCTATTAAAAAAGTTGGAGCTAAATGAGATGGTGGTAACTCATGGAAGATATAGCGGTGGTAAACAATTGAACCTACGAATATAAACAGAAGTAATCCAACGCTAAAACCAATCATAGATATAAAAAATAAAATATTATCAACCAAAGCATCTGTATAATGTTTCATTAATGAAAAACCTAAAACAGGTATGATAAGGTGAGAGACGGGTGGTATAAACCATCCATAATTTGCATGTTCTAACTTGATTTTTTTATGTGTAAATATTATTGATAAAATCATCCATCCAAAAATAAAGATACCAATTGATCCAATAATAAATAAATATAATGAAATCGTGTTAACAACAGAGATATCTATGATACTTGGACCAACACGATCGAGTGCTATTCCAATAATAACCAGGCTTATTGGCATTGTTGGAAAAAAATTTCCAAGAACTGGATGAAATAAATCTTTTTTTACATCGTTATAATTAGTAATAAATCTACTTGTCCAAGGTACAATAAAAACCAAAAACATGATAATTGAAAACAACAAAAAAAACTGTGAAATATATGAAAATGGTGAATAATAATCTGATGCAATATTCATTGATATGGAAAGTGCGCCTGTACCCATTACTGCTGAAAACCATTGAGGGCCAAAATTTTTAATCCAGCTGTAACGCATTTTTTTATCTATTCTTTCTTCCATATTTTATAATCTCCATTATTTAGTTTTAAACAAGTTTCTTTAATACAATTATTTCGTAGTGTTAATCTATGATATTTTGAATTATTGCCCGATTTTTCTAGATTTCATAATGCACAATTTTTTTTTGACATATTAATCTTAATTTCTTTTTCATATTTGGGCTCTATGAATTCTAAAAATTTTAATTCATCACATTCCAGAGTTTTTATTAATTCATTTATGTCTTTGATCATTTTTGTCTTTCCTCCAGATGATTTTTTTCTAATTATTGCGAATGTTTTCAACTATATAATGGTTGTGTAAAATAATAACACAATCAACGATAAATCACTAAAATATTCAACGAAAGGTTTCTAAATGTTGAAAGAAATAATATGATTAAACTCATGATGCACAGTAATTTTAATCCATCCTGAAAATATCAAGAAATTCTTTATCAATTTTCATATTTACAACATCATGTTGATTTAAGATATCAAAATATTGCTTCACTTTTTCAATTAAAGGTTTCCCACTTATATAATCAAAATTGACACGAGCTAAAAATAATTCAACCCTGTCAACAGGCTGACGCATCATATCAAAAGAAAGTTTAGCAGCAACTTTTCTATTCATATTAACCCAATTAATAGCTGATTCAAGCTCTTCTAAAAATACTTTGGTCAATTCAGGATATTTTCTTGCAAATTCACCCTTTAATACCAAACCTGCATTAGGAAAACTTCCAAAACCTGGATTAATCTCATTCCAAATTTTATTAAATGATAATATTGCGATTTCTTCATTTCTATCTTGCATTATTTTTATAGCATAACTTGCCTCAGGTTCACGAAGAATTACAGTATCAGTTTTCCCCGTAACAAAATCTTTGTAAATCTCTTCGGGTCTACCAAAAGGTTTTCCAAAAACAAATTTAAAATCATCAGGATTCAAACCACTTGCCTTAATTAGATATTTAGTAATTTTTGCAGGTGGGGCTTCTTCAAACAAAGGCGTGTAAATTTCTTTCCCCTTAAAATCTTTTAAACTTTCTGCTTTAAAACGACTTAACAACACAAAATTATCCCAAACAAAAAGAGCAGGTATTTTAATGTCATTATTTCGTAATTTTACTGATGTGATAAGCGAAGAGAAACTAATATCAGCTTTACTGCTTGTAATCCAAGCAAGATGCTTTTCGGTTTCTTCCCATACTTTAAGTTCTTTAATGTTAATGTTATTCCTAATTTTTTCTGATTGAAGCAAACGCATAATAACAGGATATGCAACTGGTGTTGCAGACTGTATTACTACATCAACTTTCGTAGAAGATGTTTCATCCTTTTGCTTTTCACTTATTTTTTTGTGAAGATATATCCAAAATTCCCCTGGTTCTTTCTGCTCAGTGAGATGTTCAAATCCCATTTCTGAAAGCATGTTAATCATTGGATATGGCTCAAAACTTTGGACTAGGGTAATTCCACTATCTTCTTCAACGTCATATGCCTTTTTTATGATAACATCAAATGGATCTGTTGTCATTGTTCTAACATCAAGAATTTCAAAATGTTCCTTTCGTTTCTGCCATGGAACCATTTTTTCTTTCTTTTGAGGATTAAAAATTGATATTCTATATTCTCTGTTTTTTTCAATATTAAAAATTAAATTTAGACCATTTATTACCTTAAGTAATTCATCAGGTTTTACTGTTGATATAATCACTATGTTATTTTGTGGTGGAAGGTTGGATACCTTTTGGATCAAATCCTCGATTGTGCCATCATTATAGATATAACGCTCATCGCTTTCTTCCCACGACACATCAACACTTTTACTTTCGGGTCTTTCTTTTGTTTCTTTAATGCATTCTGGCATACTCTTTAATAACTTTTTTTCAACGCCAAGATGTTTGTTAATTATATGAAGAATTTCACAAATCGAAACACCAGTAACATTTGCAGCATCATTAAAATTAGCAAAACGTGCTAGTGTATTATATACCAAAGGATTTTGCATTCTTTTAAACTTGGGTGAAAGGTCAAGTAATACATCTTTTAATTCAGGATGTTTATCTAACGTTGTTTTAACATTAGATGTTGCCAATATTGCTTTTACAACATCTTGGTTTTTACCATCGGTTACTGAAATTGCATTAACAGGGCAAACATCCAGAGCTTTTTGGCATTTATCCACCTCGTTTTTATTTTCAGGTTGCTTTTTCAGATACGCTTGATTATTTTCATTTATTTCAAAATTGTAATCTGCAACTTCTGCACATGCTCTACAGCCTATACATTCTTTGGATACTTTGTATCTTTTCATTTTTAGATACTCCTAATTAATCCTATTATCTTCCATGGGACATCATATCTGACTTTAAAACATTTTTATCTTTCAATAAAAGCAATGAAATAAACATTACTAGGCTAACAATAACAAATGTAAAAGAATATCCCATTAACTCAATAAACAAGCCGCCAAGCATTGGAAGAACAATAGTTAGAATGCTTAACGTTCCACGTATCCCCAGGTAACAGGTTCTTTGTTTTTCAGGAGCAATATCAAGAAGATATGGATTAAATCCAACGACTCTGCCACTTTTAATGAAACCAACCAAAATAAATATTATCGAAAAATAATATGGACCTAATGGCACTATCAATAAAGAGAGAATAGGTATTAAAGCACCCAAAAAAATACATACTTTCATAATTTTTTTTGAACTGAATTTCTCTGAAATCATACCCCAAAAAATATTTGAAACAATGGAACCGCCAATAATTGCAAAAAGATAGAAACTGAGAAGTGTTTTATCAAAGATTTCCTGAGCATATATGATGTAAAAAGGCAAAATCATTAAACTAAAACTTGTAAGATTTTCAACAAGAATAAATCTTGAAAAACTTCTGTCTGATTTTAGTATCGATGGGATTTTTCTAATAAAAACAAAAAATGACTCTTGATTCTCTGTTTTAGAAGCAGGCTCTTTGATATACCAAAAGGGGCCAGATGCAATAAGAAGTCCGATGAAACCCATAAACAAAATTAGAGCATAATTATTTGGATAAGTAATATTTGAAACATTGAAAGCATATGCAATGATCAGTCCACCGATTAAGAAACCTACACTGCTAAAAAACTGTTTAAATGAATACAATTTCCCTCTTTCTCCTTTCTTTAAAAACTTGCCAATTAAATCAGTATAAACAATACCTGCAAATCCACCGCTAAATGAAAATAAAAACACCAAGAAAAATAAACTTATAACTACCAATGTAGGGTTTTGATTTCCATATTTGTGGGTAAAAAAGGCCATTCCCAAAAAGGAAAATGCTCTAAGAGTTATACCAAATAGCAGATATTTTTTCTTGTATTCTTTTGAAGAAAGATAGTGGCCAAAGATTACATTGAAAATAAGGGGAACACCAAAGATAACTGAATAAATAGCACCAAAAACAATTTTAGAACCTGTTAAAGAAGAAATTAAAGCGGGGAAAACCGTATTAAAATCAATCATTGACATAGTAATAGCCAAAAAAAAAGCATGCCAAAGAAATATTAGGTAGATCTCTTTTTTACTGTTCATACTATCTCACTATTTTTTATGGTTCAATCAATATTTCAAATCAATGTTTTTTCTTACGTAAAATAGTATAATTAACCATTGTTCATTTCATTTTCCTTTCATTGTAAAATTATTATTTAAAATATATCTCCATTCTATCAAATGCTTTATTTATCGTTTCTTCGTTAACACAAAAAGACAGTCTTAGATGACTTTCACCTGTTGGTCCAAATGCAATTCCGGGAGTCGTTGAAACTTTCGCTTCTCTTAATAGTTTCTTACAAAACATTGTTGAATCTTTTCCTTCTTTCAATAATATTTTAGGGAACATTAGATATGAACCTCTTGGCTTTTTATATTCAAAAACTGAGCTAAGATCATCAAGTCTCTTACACATTAAATCACGAGCAGAAAGATATTTTTCTCTGAATTTTACAATACATTCTTGAGAACCTTGTAATGCTGCAAGTGCCGCATATTGAGAAACTACGGTGGCACAAATGGCAAAAGGAATATGTGCTTTGGTTATCTGGGGAATCAGTGTTTCATCTGCATGTAGATATCCAATTCTCCAACCGGTCATCGCATAGCTTTTTGTAAAAGTAAAACAACTAACTACATTCTTTTTCATTTCTGGAATCGAAGCGATACTAAAATGTTTATGATCATCATACGTAAAATATTCATATGCTTCATCTGTAATTACCATCAAGTTGTGCTCAAGGGCAATATCTGCTAACTGGCGAAGTTGTTTTTCTGAAAAAACAGCACCAGCTGGGTTGCTAGGGGAGCAATAAATAATTGCTTTTGTCTTAGAAGTTACTGCATTTCTTATACCTTCAATATCTAAGGAAAATCCTTGTTCTTCAATTGTGGGAACAAGAATAGGTTTACCTGATGCAAGAATAACCTGTTGAATATGGGTGGAATATGTTGGAGATGGAAGAATTACTTCATCGCCAGGGTTAACCAGGGTCATAATGGCAGAAGATAATCCTTCAATAGCACCAATGGTTACCAGTAACTGTGATACTTCTGCATCAATATTGTTATCTTTTTTTAGTTTCTTAACTATCTCTTTTCGCAAATTTAAAAGACCTGCGTTCTCCGAATACCCACCTACTAATCCTTTTTTTATTGCTTCAATAGCTGCGTTTTTTATATGTTCAGGTGTATCGGAAGTAGGTTTTGCCCAGGATAAGAATGCAACATCCTCTACTTCTTTTGATAATCTTGTCATTTCATGGATTGCAGATTTTTGTATCTGCAGAACTCTATCTGATATTCTCCAATCATCTTTCATTTTTATTTCCTTCTTTTTTATGGTATTTTTTCCTGTTTACATGTATATTTAAGGTTTAACTGATTTGACAGTGAATAAATGAATATTTGTAGATATTTTTTTAGAGGATGCAGTTTTTTCCAAAACTTTTCCTTAAATCTCGATTATTTTACCTACGCCTGCATTAATACTAGCATCTGGAAATAATTCATGTATCTTTTTTTTATATTTGCTACAATGAACTGGGCAAACAAGTTTTAAATCATTTAAAACATGAAAGTTATTAAAACCATGTAATCCACCAATCAAACCAACTACATCGCCATAAGTTCTGGCAACATTTAATATTTTTTCCACACTTGAATGCGAACACCCTGCGAGAACATACCAACCATCTTTTCCTTGGAGAATTAGTGATTGTTCATCTTTTGGAGTGCCCGTTAATTTTCCTGTTGTATATACTCCTTTTGTAATCTTCTGAGACATTCCAATATTTTTAAGGTTCATGTTTCCACATGGTTTATCTTCCAGTCGATACAATTCAATATCATCAACAATTAACCCTAATGCTTTCAATCCTCCATTGTGATCCCAATGTTCATGAGATATCACAATTATATCAATAATATAAGGATCTATGCCAAGAAGTCGCATATTATTCAAAAGTATCTCGCCATTTGCTCCTGTGTCAAATAAAATAGTTTTACCTTCTGTTTCAATTAAACACGAGAAACCCCAATCTGATTTTAAATCAATGTTTTTCTTGTATATATCATTATCATAAACTATGGTTAGTTTCATTTTACAATAATCATCTTCTATCAAATTTGTTAAGAGCTTTTTTTAATGTATTTACTGCAAGAACGGTACAATGCACATGGTTTTCAGGTAGACCATCCAATGCATCGTTTAATTTTTCACTTGTAATTATGGAGACTTCTTTCAAAGTTTTCCCTTGTACCATCTTAGTAAGCATACTGCCACATGCAATACTTGTACAACAACCATCTGTTAAAAAACCAATATCAACAACTATGTCATTTTCAACATTTAACATAATTTTCATTGTATCTCCACAGGGACCCTTAATTTCTCCTGTAACATCAGGATTTTCAATAGCGTAAAAATTGTTGGGATTTCTGTATTCGTCAATCACTTTCTTTGAGAAATCTGTTTCCTCATAATGTTCTATTTTTTTTTGAATATCATTAACCATTTTGTTGAAATCTTTATCTTTGATCATAGATCCATCTTCTTTTTTATCTTATTCCACATATTGAGTAGGTTATCTGATAGAACTCCTTTTGAGTATTCAATCACGGTTTTTTCTTGAACCATGGCATCAGTCACAACTGTATCATATGGAAGCAAACCTACAACCGAAATATCATTATCTTTACAATAATCCTTGATTTTTTGGGTATTTTCGCTGTTAATATCAAATTTGTTTATACAAACAATTGAGGGAATGTTGAAATGCTCTGTTACTCCAAGTATTCGTTCAAGATCGTGAATTGCAGATAATGTCGGCTCAGTAACAATCAATACTAGGTCAACACCAGAAATTGCTGAAATCACAGGACATCCAATTCCAGGCGGTCCATCAATAATGATTAGATCTTTATTTTTTTCTTCTGCAATTTTTTTTGCTTGTTCTCTTACCTCTGTAACTAGCTTTCCGGAGGCCTCTTCACTTGTGTTTAATTTTGCATGGGCCATAGGTCCAAAACGTGTCTCAGAAATATAAGAAAAACCAGAATCTCTATCAACCATCTTAATGGCATCAACAGGGCAGACATATTCACAGACACCACATCCTTCACAAGATTCTTTAATTAAATTGATGTCTTCATCAATTGCGTCAAACCTACAATTTGTATAACATTTTTTACAGTCAATACATGTTTCTTTGTCAATAGAAGCGATTTTTAGACCATGAAAACCTATGGTTTTTTTGATCTTGGGTTTTAGGATTAAATGAAGATCTGCTGCATCAACGTCACAATCTGCAAGGACCGCGTTAGTAGATAATGATGCAAATGCTGCTGTCACAGAGGTTTTTCCTGTGCCTCCTTTTCCACTGATCACCGTTATCTGTTTCATTTTTTAATCTCCTCTTGTATTTTATGAAAAAGGTTTTTAAATTCATCATCCCATTCTTTTAACTCGCATGCAAAAGCAATCCCTTTTGAGTATAAATGTGCAATTTCTGTGCTATGTGGAATTTTTAAGAGGATAGTTATTTTTTCACTTTGGCAAAAATGTTCTACTTTTTTATCGCCAACACCATCACGATTGATTATAACTCCAAAAGGAATCTTTAATTGTTTTACAACCTCGACCGCAAGTTTTAAATCATGAAGGCCAAAGGGTGTTGGCTCTGTGACAAGGATACAGTAATTTGATATCCCTACTGTTTCAATAACTGGGCATGACGTTCCAGGAGGCGCGTCTAGTATGACATTTTTTGTTTTATCAATCTTTTTCTTCAAAGCTTTTATCACAGGGATTGTTTGGATTTCACCAACATGTAGTAAACCATGATAGAAATCAACTCCATCAACAACACCATGTTCAATTGTTCCCACCGATCGTTTCCCCCAAGAAATTGCAGATTTTGGGCATACAAGTCCACATCCTCTGCAGGAATGACATAACTCTGGGAAAACAAGGACTTTTGAAGGGACAACCGCAAGAGCATTATATGTGCAAAACTGGGAACATTTACCACAATAATCACATTTTTCATCATCAATTATGGGTATTTCAACAGTTACATCTTTTCTTTCATCAATTTTTGCCTTAAAGAAAATATTAGCATTAGGTTCTTCAACATCACAATCAATAAACTGAGTTTGTTTAAGACTCAATGCAAGATTTGTTGCAATAGTTGTTTTTCCGGTTCCACCTTTTCCACTCGCAACTGATATAATCATTCTTTCACCTCTAAAACTAGACGAGCCAGTTCAGTTCCCATATCTCTTGCAACAAGAGGACATTTAACCATTAAAAGGAAAAAAATCTTTCTTGAACTCTCATTCAATGATTCATAGTTACCCTGACCTTTACTTATCACCATATCAACGGAATTAAATAGATCTAAAAACTCATTTGATGCATATTTCAGCAATATCCCCGGTGTTGACTTGTTTTGTCCTTTGTCTCCCTCAAGGATTTTTGCAAGTTTGTCAATACCTGCAAATTTCGCATCATCAATTGTCGCATCATTAATAATTGGATTGGCTTTTATTACATATGTAATTTTTTTATTTCTTTTTACAAGTTCTTCAAGTAGTGGCTTATCAAAGAAGATTTCTCCTGTGTTATCTGCTAAATAAAGGATGGTTTTTGCACGCGTTAATGATTCTTTGAATTGAGGATATGCATTATCATTAAAGTCTTGATTTATTGCTTTATCAAGCATATCTTCAACATTGAATCGGTTGCTTGTACCAAAATCAATGACATTACCAACAATGGATAGTTTAATTGCCATAAGTAGTGAATCATCAGATTCTTCTATCAGTTCTTTAAGGCGAGGATATAGATTTTCAGCCATTTTATTTGATTGGTCTTTAACTTTTTTATATGGGTCTGATGAATTGGATTTGATTTTAATTATATTATGTACCTCTCTTGAAATTTCAGGTGGAGAATTGCTAAAAGAAATAGATTGAAGATATTTCATGACATCCTTTATGATTTCTTCATGAATTGCCTCATCATCTGTTGCCATTCGCGCAGCTTCCAACGACTGACGGATAAAACACGGGATACATTCAAGATACGTTTTCATCTTAATTTTTCCCTCTTATTTATTTAATTTTTTTAAGTGAATTAGGCAATCTTTCCCGGGCAAGATCTACATATACATTTTTGAATTCTGTCCATTGTTTTTCATATTCTGGCGTTGTTTCTGAAATAATTTTTGCAGGGATACCAACAGCGATTGATTTATCTGGAATTTTCTGTTTATTTTTCACAACTGCCCCTTCTGCAACAACGGCCCATTGCCCAATTTCAGCCCAGTCACTAACAATTGATCCCATACCAATCACTGCCCAGTCATTTATTGTTGCATTATGAATAATTGCTGCATGGCCTATTGTTACATAACTTCCAATAACTGTGATGTCATTGGGTCTAGCATGAATCACAACATTTTCTTCAATTGCTGTGTTATCACCAATAGTTATTGTTCCATAGTCTCCTCGGATTCTAGCACCAGGGCCAATATAACAGTTTTTTCCAAGTTTCACATTACCAATTACATCTGCTGATTCATATATGAAAGAGCCCTCTCCGATTGTTGGTTGCTTATTTTCAAATGCATATATTGACATAACATCTCCATATAAATCTTTTAATAAATTTTCATTATAAAGTTTATAATTTTTATGATAAACTACATTCTTTGTTTATTGACAATTGCCCTTATTATGTTCATGATGATGTTCATCTCTAAATGCATGTTGTCCACAGGCATCACCTTCACTAGCTTTTTGAAGAGTTCCCTGTTTGAATGCATCTACTGCGTCTTTTACTGTTCCAGAAGCACCAATATAAACCTCAATTCCCATCTGTTCAAACATCGTAATTGCCCGTCTTCCTAGACCTCTGCAAATCATAATATCTACTCCTTCTCTTTTCATTATTTCAGGGGGATAACCTGTGCCACCTGCATGTTCACTTGTGTTAGCAATTACTTTCACTTCATTTGTTTCAAGATCAACAACTGTATATGTTGGTACTCTGCCAAAATGTTCACCAATTGGGTTATCAAGCCCGTTTTCTCCCATGGTTGGTATACAAATTCTCATATTCTTTTACCTCTTCATCCCAGAGTGACTACTAACATTAGCGCCCCCTGTCTCTTTTAGTTCACCA
This sequence comes from Thermoplasmatales archaeon ex4572_165, assembly GCA_002254885.1. Taxonomy (GTDB): domain Archaea; phylum Thermoplasmatota; class E2; order DHVEG-1; family DHVEG-1; genus EX4572-165. The sequence continues at coordinate 14,708 of NJDG01000010.1, read as the reverse complement.
TTTTTATATTGGTCAATTGATTCTTTTATTGCTCCACTTGCCCCAGTAAATATTCTGATTCCTCCCGCAGAAAGCGTTTGAAATGCATTAGGTCCAACATTTCCAGTTATAAGAATTTCAGCTCCGTTGTTTACTATTGTTTCTGCCGCTTTTATTCCTGCCCCTCCAGATGCCATGATGCTTTCATTTTCTATTACTTTGAAATCCATGTTTTCAGAATCAATTAATAAAAAATATTTACAGCGTCCAAATCGCTGATCTACCTCTCCATCTAAATCATTACTTGTTGCTGATACTGCAATTTTCATATTTTCATCTCCATTTTTTCTATTATTCACTTTTCATTTTATCTTTATCTATTAAGCACGAGTCATAGGTGCTCCACATTTAGAACATTTTCTGTTATAACAGGGGACACTCAGTTGATGAGGTTCATGATGACCACAATTTGGACAACGGCATTCACCATCATGACCTTGTCCAAAACCACTACCTCTACCACGACCGCCACCGCCGCGACCAAGGCCGCCGCCAATAGGACCGGTACCATCTCCACCAGGCATAATTATTCAATCTCCCTTGTTTTTTAATTGTTTTTTCATGTTTTCACTTATTTTATATAATGATTTTGTGATTTGCGCATCTTTTTCAAGAATAGTACTCCCTGCATCACCTGCTTCAACAATATGGGGATCAAGGGGAATTGTTCCTAAAAATGGAACATTAAGGTTCAAGGCAGCTTTTTTCCCCCCACCTGATTTAAAAATGTTGATTTCTTTTCCACAATGTGGGCAAGAAAAACCACTCATATTTTCAATAATACCAATAAGGGGGATGTTTATTTTTTTAACAAACATTATTGATTTTCTTACACTGACAAGAGCCACGTCTTGGGGTGTTGTTACAATGATTGCCCCAGTCATTTTTGGGATGAGTTGAGCAATACTTAATGGTTCATCGCCGGTTCCAGGTGGCAGATCAATGATGAGATAGTCAAGAGTTCCCCAGTTGAAATCTCCAAGTAGTTGTTTTATTGCACCCATCTTCATAGGGCCTCTCCAGATAATTGGATCATCTTTGTTGTTGATGAGAAATCCCATAGAAAGAACTTTGAGGTTTTTGCTTGCTTGAATTGGTTTTAAACCATCTTCTGATTGTGTTATCCGTTCTGATTCTAAACCTAGCATTGTTGGAATTGTTGGACCATGGATGTCACTGTCTAATATGCCTACTTGATATCCTTGTTCAGCCAAGGTTAGCGCTAGATTTGTTGCAACAGTACTTTTTCCAACTCCACCTTTACCGCTTAGAACCGCAATTATATTTTTGATTTGATTAAGGTTTTTATCAACGTTATCATCTTGCATTGTTTTCTGATTCATTCAGAGTCTCTCCAAATTGGCCTATTTGAGGCCTATAAAGAAATCCTCATAATATAATTTTATGGAGATTCTTCTTTGTTTTTTCCAAGTTGTTTTAACCGATCTCTAAGTGATAAAAGTTCAGATTCAAGATGGTTAATTGCTTGTTTAAGATAGCTTTTTTCTTCATCATTGTTTATGGTATGTTCTGGTTCATATGAATAATTGGTGGGATATTTTGGATAATTCGTCCTATGATATCCAAAGCCTCTTCCACATCTAAAACCTCTGCCATCTCTCTGCCTGAAACCACGGCCACCATGAGGAAGGTTTTTTGTGTAACCTGGGCTATCATAATCATTGCAATATCCTAAGCCTCTCCCACTGCGAGGGCCATAACCTTCAGGTCCTGTTTTATCGCCTCTTGCCATTTTTTTTATCTCCTATTCATTTATTCTTAGTTTATATGCTCCACCTGCAACACAAATTGGGTGACCATGAACAAGTGCATGAGCTACTTTTCTTCTTACTCGCTGTAAATCATTCCATAATGTTTTTCTTGATACGCCTAGTTGTGCTGCTGCCTCTTGTTGGGTCATATTTTCTAAGTCAATGAGTCGTATGATTTCGATTTCTTCAATGGTTAAACGTATTGAATTAGGTTCAAGTTTTTCATATGGTTGATTTTCAGGGTGATTTTCAGGTAGTTGGCTTATCCATCGTCTACCTCGACATCGCCCTCTATTGCGTCTGCATTCAGGCATATAAACTAACCATTTTAGTTACACATATGTTATGTTGTATAAAAACATTTGCTATAAAATTTAAATAATATAAAAAATTTATGTAAGAACAAATAATCTTTTTTTTCAAGTTATAACAAAATTTTTTAGTACAATAACTAATAAGAATCTTATCACCAAGTTATCCCAATTATGTACCAAGTTAGAAAACTTTATAACAAAGTTTCGTCACAGGTCATCACAGAAAAATATTTATCAACCTTATATATTGTATGGATATAAGGTGATGAAGTCCACCTTGACGTCCGCCATGACGTCTCTTTGCCATGACGCCCGCCAAAACCGCTCATAATAAGAGCTAACGACTCCTACAAACAATCAATGAGGTAGAAGTATGAGAAATATAGAGTCATGGAAGGATATTTGCTAATTTTTTCTGAGGTTTTACAATGAATATATTAGATAATTATGTAAAAAAAGTAACTTAAAAATTAAAGATGAAGGAATTAATATGAATAGAGAAAAAATTGAAAGTAAAATCAAAGAATTGAATTCAATGAGGGCATTTCAACAAAAACATTTAAGAGAAATCAAAGAGAAACATCAAAACAAGGAAATTTCTGATATAAAATTTGATAAACATAAGGATAAAATTGATTCAAAGATTGATAAGATAAAACATCAAATCCGCGAATTAGAAGAAGAAGCAGAACATCTGAAACATGAATAAAAATAAAGGGAGTTGATGAACAAAATGGATGTTCTTGAAGAGGCAAAAGAAATCATGAAAAAAACAGGTTGTAAAAAAGCATTTGCAACTTATGGCCTTGAATTAAATGATATAACAGAAATTCATAGCTATGATGAAAATGGGGAATCATTGGAGTTGAAGAAAGATATAACTGAACTTGTACCCACTATTGAACATACATTGTCTTTTGACCCTGAGAAACCAATAGCATGCCCTATTAATTCATCAATGAACAAATATTTGGAATTTTCTTTAAAAAATAGAGATATTACCCCCAATAATATTGATGGAAAGGAATGCGAAAGAATTGGAGAGGAAATAAATATCCTCCTTGAAAAGTACAGCTGGACCATGCAAATAAAAAATTAATTTTTTGAAAAATCAGACTATTAAAAAGTTGCATGGAAACATAGATAGTATTAGAAAGATAACAAGTATAATACCATTTGATCTTTGAGCAATACAAAAATTATTAAACAATAGATGGGATATTATTATTGTATAGGGGGACAATAAATGATTATTTCTAATTCGCCAAAAAAAGTAAAAATTAAATTATTTACAATCACAATATTTTGTGTTATCTTGTTATCGTTTCCACCAATCATTGAAGTAGAAACATATCAAATACAAAATCAACAAAATATTTTCCCTCCTGATATTTCAGTTTTAGAAATGGATCTTCCACCTAATGCAACCATAGGAACATTTGAAGAGTATCAATCATCGCATCCTTATTCTCAAAGTATCTTTACTCAACATCATTTAGCTATAGATACTGTTAGCACATCTAAAAGCTGTTCAATTCTTATTGAAGAAAAACTATATACAAATCAAATTGAAGAAAAAATAGATCAGTATATATACAATCTAGAAGAAAAAGGATATTTGATACTATCAATTGATACTATCTCTGGTGGAAATCCAAAAGAAATAAAAAACTGGGTTAAAACTCAATATCAAAACGGAGCAGTTGGTGTAATATTTATTGGTGACATTCCAGTTGCATGGGCAGATGTATCAGATTCAATATTTCCTTGTGATTTATTCTACATGGATGTTGATGGATTATGGACTGACAGTAATAATGACGATATTTATGAGAATCATGCTTCTGGATCTGGTGATATGGGACCAGAACTATTTGTGGGAAGATTATTTGCTTCTTCACTACAATGGAATGACGAGGAAACATTAATCTTGGATTATTTTGATAAAATCCATCAGTACAATACTGGAAATCTTTCTGTTCCTTGGAGAGGTCTAGAATATGTTGATGAAGATTGGTATTCAATGGACATTAATTTAGATGAGGTTTTTGATGAGAATATCAGCCGATATGATTTTGGATATCAAACAACAGCAAAAGATTACCTTGATAATCTACAAAAAGGGCAACATTTTGTTACAGTATGTGCACATAGCTATTCTGGTGGTCATCATTTTGGCAGACATCCAACAGAGGCAGTAACCTATGCTCATGTGTATGTGTTTAGTCCTATTCAAAGAGACGCAAAATTATTGCTTGGATCTGATGATGGTATCATTGCCTGGTTAAACGGGGAGAATATCTTACAAAAAGATGTGTATACTGGATGGATTGAAGATCAATATCGAATCGATGTAACATTAAATCAGGGGTGGAATAGACTACTTTGTAAAATAAGTCAAGAATCTTGGGATTATCAATTATCTGCACGATTTACAGATGAACAATTAAACAGCATTCCTGATCTTAAATATCAAATGAATAACCCTGAATACTCTGGCAGTGAAGCAACATTTATTCGAAGTTGGCTTGTGAATGGATTTCATCAGGATTCATCGGATAGGTTCTGGGAGTATCTTAACACCAATTATCTTTTAGTAAATGAAGCCCAGATTACGCCTGTTGAAGGTGAATTGATGGGTGGAAAAATCTGGACGATTTATTCATCAGGGGCTCCATATATAAATTTAGATGAACATGGTGATAATGCTGATTTTGGTGCAACATATTGCTATACAAAAATAAATGCAGACAAAGACATTAATTGCGAATTATGGACGGGTTATGATGATGGAATGAAAGCATGGCTAAATGGCAAAGAAATAATCATGGATAATCGATATGGTGATTATATTTCAGATATGACTAAGACATCAGTGGAATTGCAATCCGGTGAAAACCATCTAATAATTAAAATATCAGAATGGGTGGGCAACCATGGATTTTCAGCTCGTTTATGCACTTCAAACGGTGAAAAAATAGATGGACTAACATTCAATCCCAGTTCAGATACAATATCTCATATTGGAACTTGGCTGATAGCAGGACCCTATGAAAATGATGATAAAGACCAAAGAATGACCACAGAATACATCAACGATGAATCAGAAGTTGCCCCCTTTGAAAACGAAAGTGTTGAAGGTGGAACGTGGAAAAAGGCAATAGGTAATGGTTGTCCATTTGATATCGCCGGATTCTTTAATCATGGCGATTGGGTATATTCAGAAACTATCCAAAAAGAAGATCCACCTGTTTTATTTTATAATCTATTCTCATGTGGACCCGGAAGATTCACAGATGAAAACTATCTAGCAGGTTCATACATTTTCAATACTAGCTATGGCCTTGTGACCATTGCTTCATCAAAAAGTGGAAGTATGCTTTATTTTCAAGATTTTACAAGATCATTAGGTGAAGGAAAAAGTATCGGTGAATCATTTGTCGACTGGTTTAATTTACAGGCACCATTTACGCAATGGGAAAAAGAATGGTATTATGGTTTGGTGCTTTGTGGAGATCCAACGTTAACAATCAATCCAACAAAAGAGTCATCCTTGTCAATTGATATCTCTTCTCCTACAAATGGAATATATGCCGGAAATAATCGTATTTTTTCATTTTTTACACCCCTTGTTTTTGGCGATGTTACAATTAAAATTGACATAATAAATCCAGGAGATGGAATCAAGGAAGTTTCATTTTATGTAAATGATGAATTATGTTTAATTGATGATGAGTTTCCATATGAATATTTTTTGGAGGGCTCTTCATTTGGAAAGCAATCAATTCAGGTCATTGCAACAGATCAAAATGAAAACTCGGTAGTTCAACAGAGAGATATATGGAGATTTTCCTAGAGATCAACAATCGTATGTGTCCAATATAATAAGGGGGGGTCTATGGGTATCCTCCAACCTTTAAACTGGGGTCACCAAAGAGGTTAAACTCCTGGAGCGTTACACAATCAACTATCATACTATCTAGGTTTCTAATGAAGTTAATATATAAATTCTGAGATTCAATAAACATATCTGAAAGAATAATTCCGGGTTCATATGACTCGAAAAAAAATCGGTTCAAAATTGATGATCCAAAGACAATATCTATGATTTCTTCATCATCAATCGCAAAGCCAACAAGCCCTGGTTGTGTTGCTGCAACAGCTGCAATACATCCTCCTGATTGTTTTGTTATAAATGATCCTGAAAAACAAGGAAAATGCCTTTGTGTTTCAATTGAATCTAAGATTCTTTTCATGAAATGCATAAATGGAGTTGGATATAATGAAATCAATGGTAGCATTAATTTATCCAAAATGTCATAATCTATTTTACCTGTTAAGCAAGCATCAAAAAAGCATATAGGCAGCCTATAATCATTGGATAATGCATTGATATCTGAGAGTGAATACGACATATGTTCTATTCCATGAGGTGAAGATGTTCCGATACTATCTGTGTATCCATGACCTACATAGTTGAGAAATCCTGCTCCATTATTGATGTTTTCATTGATGATGGTGGGGGAAAATGTACTTTTTGAAGTAAATAGTTTTTCTATGGTAAATCCTTGTTGTTTCATTGTTGGGGCAGTATATTGTTCATGAAACCATTCTCCTTCATATAATGATAAATTATCTGGGAATGTATCTCCACCTAAAAGCAGGATGGTATTGAACCAGTTTTCATGATATGTCTGTTTTTCATATTGTATGATTTTATCTACGATGATGTTACATTCATTGATAGATGAACATGGTAGTCTGCCTATGCCAACATCTGGATAGAAATCAACAATGTCGATTATTTCCATATCGATTGGATAGGAACGGTAATCATAATAGCATTCGCCATATTTTTCATTTTGATTTGTATCCCATGAGGAAAATTCACCTTTATTATCGTAGATGTCTGCATAGTAAAGATCAGAGAGGATGTAATGCCAGTTAATAACACCGGTTATCACAGTATTTGCACATTTTCTCATCGGAACAATTTGATCATTGCCAATCAACATGACATATTTTATACCAAATTCCTCAATTGAATTCTTGATGAAATATTTAATTTTTTCAGTATCATCTCTCCCTTCATATTCATTAAATATTTCTTCTGTTGTTTTTAAAAATGATTGAATACCATATGCATTTTTATGATCTATCAATGGTTGAATACTTGATGAAAATATTTCTGATGTAATTATTACCATATCATATTCATCAGCAGTAAAAATTGAATCGGTAGGTAATTGATATTCAATGATTATTTCAATGGTTTTAGGGATTTTTATTGTATTTTCAATGGGGTAACAAAGGGGTGCAATATTGACATTTAAAAAAAGAACATGTTTATTGTTTTTTAATCCTGCACCCCTTGAAAAGCTAAAAGGTTCTGATGGATAAACTGATGGGGAATTATATATACTTTCATTAAGCAATTTATTATTTTGTACGAATTCATTTGAAATAATTGATGGTTTTGGTGAGGGTAAAATTTTCTTTGATAGAATATGTTCTACATATTCACAATTAACATTGACATCTAAAATTTTTGTCCCTAATGGAAAAGAAAATTCTTTTGAGATTAATGGCAACAAAGGTTTTCCGGGTTCAGATATATAAGAATCAGACTTAATATCAATATAAACGTAATCACCACTATCTATTATTTCAATATCCGAAATCAAAAATTTTTCTGTTTTAAGTTGTGTTTTATTTGTTTGATTTTGATTATCTGTTACTCCAAAAGAAATACTATCCGATTCAATTACACTCATATTAATGTTTAGAAATGATAGCACACAAAGGATTGATAAGACTTTTTTTATCATATTTATTTCTCCATTACTATATTTAAATAACTTTAATGTAATATTAAAGTATTTTTATCAGAATTTGGTGTAATATACGAAAATATAATAAAATATAAGTATTATCCACTAAATAATGCACGATTTTACAGAAAAAGATAAAGAAATACTCTATAATTTGGATACAAATTCAAGAAAATCAATAAGAAGAATTGCAAAAGAGATCAATATCCCTGAGAACTCCCTTAGATATAGAATTAAAAGACTTGAAGATAAACAAGTGATCATAAGATATTATACTTCAATAAATTCATACAATTTCGGATTCAATGTAATAAAATTTTATACAAAATACATTAATATAAATTCGGCAAAAAAAAGACAGATAATAGACTATTTTTCAAAAATGCCAAACACATGGGTAGTTTCAACATTAGAAGGGGAATTTGATTTAGGAATCATATTTTGGGTACATAATATTAATTCATTTTATCCAATATGGAACAAGATATTTGTCCATCATGGAGAATATCTAACAAATTCAAAACTATTCTTCCAATATGAAGCATTATCCTTCAGACCTACATACCTAATAACCAATAAAATAAGGCCAGAAAATGAAAAATATGATATCACTAGGCAAGAAAAACAATTAGAAATCAGTAAAAATGATATGAAAATCTTACAATCATTTTCATCAAATGCAAAAACATCAATTATTAAACTTTCAAGAGAGATGAATCTTACAAGCAGTACTATTAGCAATAGGATTAAAAATTTAAAAAAAAATGGCGTAATTCAATCATACAGAATTGATATTGATGTTTCAAAATTAGGCTTATATCATATAAAAGCAGATGTTTTTTTAAATAACTTAAAAGATATTTCAAAAGTAATTAAATCGTTTAAAAAGTGTCCCTATGTTGTTTGTATAATGAAATCCATTGGACATTCAGATGTAGAAATAGAATTTCATGTAAAAAATATTGCTCATTTCCATCAATTAATGATGAAGTTTATGGATAAAAATCCAAAAACAATAAAAAATTATACATTTTTTCAAGGGCGAATATCCCATAAATTAAGATGGATTCCGCAAATAATTAAAAGTAAAAACAGATCAAATATGATAAAATATTAATTATAATTTCATATTGCCAAATCGATTCACAAACATTAACATTTATCAAACAAAAATCTATTTCAGTTTCTGTTTATGAAAATTGTTTCATGGAATGTTAATGGTGTTCGTGCAGTAGAAAAAAAGGGTTTTTTTGAATGGTTTCAAAAAGAAAAACCAGATATTTTGTGTTTACAGGAAATAAAAGCAATGTCTGATCAGTTCCCCCCACATCTCAAAAATACGCCTGGATATCATGTTTTTATTAATCCTGCTGAAAGGAAAGGATACAGTGGTGTTGCAACATATTCAAAACAACAACCCCATCAGATAAAAAATGGGTTTGGAATTGAAAAATTTGACAATGAAGGACGGACTATTATTACAGAATATGATGATTTTGTTTTGTTTAATATTTATTTTCCAAATGGAAAACAAAGTGAAGAAAGACTAAACTATAAACTCGATTTTTATAATACTTTTCTTGATTATGCTGATGAGCTGAAACAACAAGGTAAAAACATTATTGTTTGTGGAGATTTTAACACGGCTCACACTCCTATTGATCTATCAAACCCAAAAGCAAATGAACGCTCTTCAGGTTTTTTACCTGTTGAACGGGCATGGATAGATACCTTTATTGATCATGGATATGTAGATACATTTAGAGAGTATAATAAAGAACCTGGTCATTATTCCTGGTGGAGCTACCGAACACAAGCAAGAGATCGAAACGTTGGATGGAGACTTGATTACTTCTTTGTCAATAAAGAATATTTATCAAAGATCAAAGATGCATTTATACTTTCAAATGTGATAGGTTCAGATCATTGTCCAGTTGGAATTGAATTGACTATGTAGGCTCTCTTTACAATGTCTGCATCAATATTTTGTATAAATGTGAATGATTTTGTAGGAATCGTTGAAATAAAAAATAACCATGTAATTTGTTTTTAGGCATCGTTATTTCAAGTGTTGACCATCCCGTTTCAATATCATCAGAGTTTTTTGCTTTTGCATTTATAACATATGATCCTTTTTCATTCCAAACATGACTAAAGGTAGTTTTGATTCCAGATTGATGTGGACCGGTCCATTCCTCAACTTTACCATCTCCCCAATCAATAAAATATGAGACATCTAAATTATCAGGATCATTATATACAAATGAGTAATCATAACAAATTCCAGATTCCCCAGATGATGGACCTTCTATCACGGGGGGATTTAAACCAGATCCTTCAAAAAAGGTCTTAAAACAAGCATCAATTGGTGGATCCCACATCTTCCAACTTTCTGAACTGGTATAATAAAGCCAGATATCCCCATCTAAATATGAATCTGGGTCGTTACTTCCCGCAAAGCTATACGCATTCTCAGTATTATCTCCACCATCTGTTGATAAAAGAATATAATATGTCTCACCAGTAATCAAAACAATATCTGGAAAATCAAACTCGACCCATTCCCACACATCTTTTGGAACGCTATCATATGGTATTGATATTGTTGTTAGATCATATCCTTCTTTTTCTGATCTCACTGAAACCTTAAGATCTGAGGTTATGTCACCAAATCGATAAAGTTTTAATTTTAATTTTATTAAATCCTCTTTTGTTGGTATAAAAGATTGAGTCCATTTATATTTATAACATAATACCATACCTGTTGTTGTTTCTGTTTGATATTGATCTACACCATATTCAATTATTTCTTGAAAATATAATGATACAAATTCACCCCAATTTGTATTTTGTGAAAAATCAAGCCCGTATGCAGAATCCCCATAATGTGAAGCATAATAATAACTTAAAAGATCTGGAACGTAAATAGTAAGTCCATATGCGCCAGAATAATCGCCATGACATTCATCAATAATACAATCTGAAAAACAATCCCTAACTTCTACAAAATCTTCAATTATACTTGGATGAAAATCAGCTACGCTGCATTTATTCACTAAATCATAAACATCAACACAAAATCCATTTCCAAAGCCTTGAACCTCAGCATAAACCTCCCAGAACAAATCATAAGATTCATTATAATATGTTATCAAGTCACTTGCAAGAGTATCTAGGGATGAAATCAAAGGTTCCATCATTGAAGTTTTTACAGCACTCATCGTAAGAGATGGTTGCCATGAAGTTTTATCCCATAATGATTGAATGATGAATTCACTGAGTTCATTGTTTGTAATATCTGGATTGTCATCTATTTCTTCACAAATATTTTCAATTGTGTCAAACCAATGGCCATAACCGCTCAGTTCTTCACTTCCGATATAAATATCAACACAATCTCTAAGTTCATATGCCGATTCAATAGCACCCATAAGGCAGGGAGCAGTAAAACAAATAAGGTCTACACCCCCTTGTTTCTGATAATGCTTTTTGCATTTCATCCATTGTTAAAAAATCATTATCTGTATCGTCGGAACATGCACCCATCCACCCTCCGCCATGATTATACATTGATAAAATATATCTATCTGCAGGGAAATTGTTCTTTGCATATTCGACCAAATCCTGTAATGTTTGAGAATCACCCATATTAATCTCGCCCATATTCTCTAATACATTGGTGTTATGATTCCCATCAACATACCACATTTTTGCAGGTCCATTTTCTTTGTCCTGTAATACTATTACATCAAGATTATCATTTGAATATGCTTCATCTGAAAAGTCTTCTAATGGATCATATGCTCGATAAAAATCAGCATCATCATAAAAAATCCATGTCCATTTCTTATTTTCTTGTTGGTAATTAATAGAATCTGAATTATTGTTAATCTTATCCAAAAATCCCATATTTTCTGGTTTGTCATGATTTGTAATCATCTTATATTCATTAATAAAATCAAAAGTATCTGGTTGATAAAATCCTTCGATTTTTACATCTGTTTTTAAAGTATCATTTTCATTTAAATCAGCAATACTATGAACAAAACCAGAGTCGATAAAAAGAACTACAATTACAATTGCTAATGTTTGTTTAAATTTTTTCATTCATTTTTCCTCTTTGTTTTAATTTTACTCCATATGTTGTATTATTCAATAGTAATACTATATTATATTAATATAAAACTTATCATTGTTAACTGGAAGCATATTTCATTTTCAAAACAAAAAAAGCATTTATCAGGAAGAACAATATACACAAGATTATTACTAATCATAGAATAATAAATTAGCAATAATGAAAGGTGAAAATGATGGACGTTAAGATGAGAATGATGGATAAAAAAGATAATGCATCTCTAGATTATATTTACAATCAACAAAAAGAACTATCTGTTTTTGGAGGGATCGGTGCCCTTCTTGGATGGGACCAGATGACATATATGCCTAAGAATGGTGCCTCAGATAGATCTGAACATGGTGCTCTTATATCAAAACTCAGTCATGAACGAGTAGTATCTGATGAATTCTGGAATCATATTCAAAATCTTTCATCTAATATTGATGATTTGGAAGAAAAGGATAAACATGTTGTTAAAAGATTAGAGAAAGATGTCGGAAAATCAAGAAAAATCCCCTCTGATTATGTTACCCGTATGGTAAAAACAACTACGGTTTCCTATCAAAAATGGGAAGAATCACGAGAGAAAAACGATTTTTCGGTTTTTTCACCACATTTAAAGAAAATTGTAGAGCTTGAAAAAGAATATTGTGGTTATATAGATATACCTGGCCCCCGTTATAATAGTCTTCTTGATGGATATGAAGAGGGAATGACAGTTGATAAATTAAATAAAGAGTTTCATTTTTTGAAAAAAAATCTTATTGAACTCCTTGAAAATATCAAAAACAGTTCCACTTATCAAAATCAAATAAACCCAAAAATAAGGTTTCCAATTAACATCCAAAAAGAGCTTACCCAAGGAATTATTGAAAAAATGAGTCTTTCAGGTGACAGATCACGAATTGATGTATCTACTCATCCATTTACAACAAGTTTAGGATATGATGATGTAAGAATTACAACTAGCTATAAAGAAGACAGTCCATTGTTTTCATTTTTTTCAACGATACATGAAGCAGGTCATGCTCTTTATGAGCTGGGTATGCCTCAGGATGAATATAAAAACACGGTAATTTCTGATTCGCCTTCTCTTGGTATGCATGAATCTCAATCTCGTTTCTGGGAGAATATGGTAGCTAGAAGTACACATTTTTGGAAATATTACTATCCATTATTCCAACAAAAAATGCCTGATTATTTTAAAAATACCAGCTTTGATGAATGGTATGCGATAGTCAATAGAGTACAGCCTTCTTTAATACGGGTTGAAGCAGATGAGCTTACATATTGCCTTCATGTTATCCTTCGTTTTGAAATAGAAACAGATCTAATGGAAGATAGAATTAGTGTAGATGAACTGCCTCAGATATGGAATACAAAAATGGAGGAAATGCTAGGAGTTACACCAACTAATGATAAAGAAGGAGTCCTTCAAGACATGCATTGGAGTGGTGGAAGTATCGGGTATTTTCCCACATATGCAATTGGTTCAATATATTCTGCTCAACTTTTCAATCAATTAACAAAAGATAATCCAGATACACTAAATCAGATAAGCCAGGGTGATTTTTCATCTATTATACAATGGCTTGACAAAAATATTCATAAAATTGGTTGTCGATTACCTGCTGATGATATTGTTAAACAATGCTGTGGGGAAGGTCTTAACTCAAATGTATATATCTCCTATCTAAAAGATAAATATTATCAGCTGTATGATGTTTAATATTATCTCCTATTGGTTTATTTATATTTAAAATCAGTAATTGCAATGTTGATATGTTTCCTTTTTGTATTTCTGCAATTATGGACAATTAATGCAAACATATGACTCATAAAAGGTAGCATCCATATTTATTGGAAAAATAGTATTAAACAATGTGCTTGTTTCATTTTGATCTAAAAATGATTCTATTTTTTAACTTGCCCAATATTATTTGGTAATTTGATATTTTTTTGAAACGGAAGTTCCAGAAAAAATAACGAGAAGATCTTAGAAAATCCTTTTGAATTACAGGAGATGGCGTGTTTTTTTTCTTTAAAAATTTTGTTTTCTCCTAGTGTCTACTTTCTATATCATTCACACGGATTAGTTGAGTTTTTCTTAAAAAACTGTCGATATTTTCATGTTTTAGTGACCACTAATAAGGTACAAAAAAGTACATTTTACAGATATGGGAGGTCAAAAACACTCTGGAACTTCCGTTGAAAATACCGGATAATTACTGTATTTGAAATTCTATAACAGATGTTCGTGTTGGGATGCTTTTGCTAATGATTTGGATTGATAGAAAACAATTATGTTTGTGGTGTAAACTGTGAAAATTCCACAGAACATTAAGTCTTTTAATCCTGATGAATTTGATTTTGATGATAAAGAAATGGTTAAAGATTTGATCTGTAAACTTTTATCTGTCCTAGAAAATCTAGTTAAAGAGAATCAAGATCTTCAAAAAGAAAACCAGAAATTGAAAGATGAGATACAGCGTTTGAAAGGGGAGAAAGGTAAACCAAGTTTTAAGCCCAATGTTCCAAATTATGATGTACGTCCGGGTTTCAGGAAAGCAGCTAAGAAATGGAAGAAAAAGGGTAAGAAAGCGGATATTAAAATTGATCGTGTTGAAAAAGT
>NJDG01000009.1 GCA_002254885.1 Thermoplasmatales archaeon ex4572_165 | reverse complement strand
AGGTTTTGCTTTGCTTTTTGAAATCATTCTTCTTGTTATTCAAATTGTTATGGTTGTTTTTTTATTTGTTTTGGTTCCATTTTTATGGTATCGGTTGGTCAATAAATATTCATTAAAAGAGATATTCAGAAGTATTCAACTTAAGAAAGAACAACTTGATATGTCTTTTTTATGGGGTGTTATCACAGCTATAATTGCATTAGGATTTGTTCTTATTATTGGGGTTATTTTAAGTGTTTCAGGTGTTGCTGATGAAAATGCTAGTAATATTAAGGATCTGGAATTGTTATTTTCCCTTCCAACGATATTGATTTTAATTACTTTTCAACCAATCGCTGAGGAAATCTTTTTTAGAGGATTTCTACTTGATAAGCTACAAAAACCATTAGGAAAAAACCCTGCAATTATTGTAACATCTCTTCTATTTGGGGTTGCTCATATTTCTATGGGCAATGTTATTCCTGCAATCATTATTTCAGTTGTTGCACTTGTTTTAGGATATATGGTCGTAAAAACTAAAAGCCTTATGACAGGTATAATTGCTCATGTAATCTTTAATATCATTAGTTTTTTATTGTATCTAATTGGTAAACAGATTCTTTCACAGGGGTTAATTCTTTAAAGAAATGAAATATTTCCATATTAATAAATGGTTAATGGTGGATATTGAAATGGTAAAAGAAAGAACATTTATTATGATTAAACCTGATGGCGTTCAAAGAGGTTTTATTGGAAACATACTAAATAGATTTGAGCAGAAAGGAATCAAGATTGTTGCAATGAAAATGGTGAAAGTACCTAGGGACCTTGCTGAAAAACATTACGGTATTCATAGGGGAAAACCTTTTTTTGAACCAACTGTTGAATATATTATTTCCTCACCTGTTGTTGCTATGGTTCTTGAAGGAGAAAATGTGATTAATATTGCTCGTATGATGATGGGGAAAACCAATCCAAGTGAAGCAGCACCTGGTACGATAAGGGGTGACTTTGGGCAATTCATCGGAAGAAATATTGTTCATGGTTCTGATGGAGCGGATACTGCATCATTTGAAATTAATTTATGGTTTACAAAAGAAGAAATTGCAGAATATAGCCGAATTGATGAAGAATGGCTTATTGAGTGATAATTATCCTAGATAAACTTTTTCTTTTTTTTTATTGCGGTGGATTTATATCAACGAAATTGTTATCAGATTTGGATGGTTTTTGACAGAGATACATTAGTTATTCCAGATAACACGATATTTAATGATTCATGTATTGAAACAACAGGCGATGTAATCATTGGAGATCGATGTCTTGTTCAATTTGGTTTAAAAACTGATGGTCGTATTTTTGTTGGAGAACATGCAATCATTGATGGAGATTTAAAGGCAACAAGGGATATACGAGTCGACATTTTTTCACGTATTGGGGGAAAGGTACAAAGCGAAGGTAATGTGTATCTTGGTGAAAAAGTCAATGTTGATGGGAAGTTATCTGTTGTAGGTGATCTGGATGTGGGCGATAGTGTTGAAATAAAGGAGGGTTTTGAGGCAAAAGGTTGGATTAATATTCGAAGTCCAATTCCAATGATTATATATATTTTTATATATCTGTCTCAGTTATTGAAAATGGGTCATAGTGAGGAAATTGAAAGGATTTTAATGGAATTGGAGGAAAATGATGAAGGATCCATTCCTATCTCAGAGATTTTTTTATTCATTCCAAATAATGCAATTGTTGGGCTTAAAAAAATTAAAACAGATGGAGACACAAGGATTGGAGATAAATCAACGATTATAGGTAACATTCATGGAAAAGGAAGTGTTCTTGTTGGTGATGATATAATAATTCAAGGAGGTCTTCATGCAGATGGAGAAATTTATATTGGAAAAAACGTCAAATTAACTGGATCAATTCATGCTCAAAAATCAATTCGAATCGATGAAAATACAGAGGTAGATGGAAAC
This sequence comes from Thermoplasmatales archaeon ex4572_165, assembly GCA_002254885.1. Taxonomy (GTDB): domain Archaea; phylum Thermoplasmatota; class E2; order DHVEG-1; family DHVEG-1; genus EX4572-165. Next base: position 35,736 of record NJDG01000009.1, on the reverse strand, counting down.
ATAAAAGCAAAAAAGATTTTTTTATCAAAAACGGTAAAAACCAAGGGAACTCTTTTTTCTGAGGAAGGCACAACATTTATTGAGCCCTATGATTATAATGCTGATGAAACATTAAGGCGGTTTGAAGAAGATATAAACCATTTCGAACCGATTGATGATGCATTGGAGTAGGAATCTTATGAGTAGTATGATTGTTGGAATTGTTGGAAAACCAAATGTAGGAAAATCAACGTTTTTTAATGCTGCAACGGATGCCCATGCAGAAGTTGCAAATTATCCTTTTACGACAATTGAGGCAAATAAAGGAGTTATGTATGTTCGAAAGAATTGTCCTTGTAAAGATTTTAAAGTAAAGTGTACTCCACATAACTCAGAATGTAAAGAAGGAATACGTTATGTGCCCATTGAAGCAATAGATGTTGCAGGACTTGTTCCGGATGCATTCAAGGGAAAAGGTTTAGGTAATAAGTTTTTGGATGATTTAAGGCAAGCTCATGCATTGATTCATATTGTAGATTCATCAGGAAGTACAGATGCGGAAGGGAATCCTTGCTCTGCTGGATCATATGACCCTATGAATGATATTGATTTTTTAGAAAAAGAAATTACGCATTGGTTAAAGGAAATTATTAAAAAAAGCTGGGAAAACATAGCAAGAAAAGCTCAAATGGAAGGAAATAAAATCGAAAGACTACTCTCAGATCATCTCACAGGTCTAGGTATTCGAGAAGATCATATTCATCATGCTGTAAGGGTCAGCAATTTAGATGTTGAGAAACCACAGAACTGGTCGGATGAAGATCTTTTACAGCTTTCAGAGGACATTCGAAAACAGAGTAAACCTATTATTATTGCATATAATAAAATTGATAAAGCCCCAGAAAACCTTATTGAAAAACAGAAGGATATAAAAGAAAAAGGATATCGAGTGATTCCTACAAGTGCTGAATCAGAACTTGCATTAACCCATGCATCTGATCATGATTTTATTTCATATCTGCCAGGTGAAAAATCATTTTCATTACATGAAAATACTAGTTTATCCGATAAGCAAAAACAGGGGCTTGAATATATTCAATCAAAGGTCCTTGACAGGTTTGGATCAACAGGTATTCAACAATGTATTGAAGAAGCTGTATCTATGCTTGATTTAATTGTTGTGTATCCAGTTGAAGATGAACATCATCTTACAGATAAAGAAGGTCGAATTCTACCTGATGCTTATTTTATGAAAAAGGGTTCTACTGCAAAAGATCTTGCCTATAAGGTACATAGTGATATTGGGGATCATTTTATCAGAGCAATTAATGCACGTACTAATCGAGTGGTTGGTGCAGATTATGAGTTGGAAGATGGAGACGTCATATCTATTGTGTCAAATGCATAAAAATTGATTTTAATTAGATGTTTTTTTTATGTAAATTCAGAAACATAAGCACCTGCATAACCGGCTGCGAATGATGTTTTTTATAACGTTTTATGCATAACCATTAGTGGGATAAGCACAAAGCTAATCATTAATTGATCATTGGGAGCAAAAACGGATGCCTGGGAAAAGAAATTATCAATACAAACAACCATCACTATCAAAACTCATCGATACAAAGATACCATTGGAAGATATTCCATTTAAAACCATGAAAGTAACCATACACGCCTTACGGTGGATTTTCCTAATTATTTTTCTATTCATTAGCGTAGGAATCATGGTTCTTTTTGCAACTGGTGGTCAGGAGTATTTACAGGTTATTTTAGGATATAGTATAACAGGTTTTTTCACATTTTTTATGGGCTATTTTGGGTGGCTTCTAGCGCAAGGAATTATCGAGATGATAACGGGAAAGGAATCAAAAGATGAAAAATCTTTTTCGTATTATTTCTCTGGAAAAAACAAATATAATTTCAAATAAATAATTATTTTATTTGATGTGGGTGACAAAGTATCTCTAATAAAGATCATTCAATGTTTGTTTTTAAGGATTTTAGATGAAAATATATAATTTACAATATAATAATACATATGTTAAATATAAATGATTTAATATTTAATATGATGTCATAAAAATGCTGTATTTTTTTATTTTCTCATAACTTATTTATATCAAAAGTTTATTATTCTATGTTTAGAAGGTGGATTGTAAATGATGCGAAAAATATTAATATTAGGAGTAATACTGATTTTTCTAACAGTAGGATTTAGTGGATGTACTGAAACTAAGGGCATTACAACTGGTCAAGTATCTGGCCAGGATAAATTTGAGCTTTCATCATACTCTATTGAATCGTGGACTTGGATGGATGAAAAGGTAAGTGATGGGTTTAATAATGCCGAAAACGTGGATTATTATAAAATTTCAGGAAATATAAAAAACAAAGAGGATCAGATTGTAAACGTAAAAATAATTATGAAATTCTACGATAAAGAAAATAAATTACTAGGATCCGAAGAAATGAATTTACATAATATTGCTAATTCAGCTACTATGTCTTTTTCAAAAAATATCAATAAACATTTTTCAAGATATGCAGGTTATTGGGAAGAAATTGAAAAAATTACATTTTCATTATCTTAAAATTTAATAGGATAAAAACGAGATGCATCACCAATCTTAATAAATAAGAATGGGTTGTTTATAGTTTGTGACATATAAACAAATAATTTTTGATAATCATCTTCATTTGCGAAGAGATGGTAGATATTTGGATGCTATCAAAGATTTCAAGAAAGTTGGGGGAACACATTTTGTTCTATGCCAATATCCCATGGTACAAAAAGTAATCCAAACCAAAAGTTATGAATCTGCCTATGCAGAAACATTGAAAATGGCTGATGAAATTCAAAAAAAAATAGACATTTCAGTGTTTGTAACAGTTGGTCCATACCCTGTGGATTATATGCGATTAAAAGAGGCGTTTGGAAGAACTCAAGCAATGGATCTCATGAAGAAAGGGATGGATCAAGCCGCAGATTTATGTATGGAGCAAAAGTGCATTGCAATTGGAGAGATAGGAAGGCCACATTTTCTAGTTGATAAAGAAATCATTAATGACTCTAATGAGATTCTTTTTTATGGGATGCAAAAGGCAAAAGAAGCAAATACGGCAGTTGTACTTCATACAGAAACAACAACTCCAAAACAATGTCAGGAACTTGTAAATATGGGGAAGAAAGCAGGACTTACCAAAGAAAAAATCGTGAAACATTTTGCACCACCATTAATTCTTGAAGATGAAAACTATGGACTTATGCCATCGGTTCTTGCAAGTAAAAAAAACATCCTTAAAGCAATAAAAAAGGGAACACGATTTATGATGGAAACAGATTATATTGATGATCCTAGACGACCTGGGGCTGTTTTAGGACCAAAAACGGTACCTAAAAGAACACATGAACTTCTTGAAATGGAGTTAATAACCCAAGAAAAGATGAGTATTATTCATAAAGAAAACCCTGAAAAAACATATGGTATCAATCTTGAATAATTGATTTTAATTCCAATATAATATTGAATTTTTGTTTCATAGTAAAAAAAGAAAAAATAATGAGGCGAAGTAAAATCTCTCACTTTTTCTTATCCAATATATTTTAAATCCTCAGCTTTTTCGTTTCCACCCATTTCCATTTCTTTAAGCTGTTGGGCGATCTGCTCAATTTCTTTTGCTTTTTCCTCAAGAGCAGACATATCAAAATCGACTTTCGTAATGCTTTTAATAATTTTAAGAACAGCTTTTGCACTATTGGGATCCACTAAATATCCAGGTGTTTCTCCCATGAAACATACACCTTTAAACCCTTTCAGCTTTCCAAGGCCCAGAAGAAGACCACTTGCTCCAACAATACCACCACCAGGTTCGTTTTGTTTAAAGACTGCCCCATGTTTTTTCATTTCTTTCACAAGCATTTTATGTGTTGTAGCACAGAGGACTTTTGGTTTCTTAATATCTTGACCAAGACCATATCCTCCAAGTGTATATATCTCTTTTACACCAAGTTTTTTACAAAGATTAAGTATTGTATCTACAAGTTCATATTGTCCTTGTGATGAAAGCCCTTGGTAATCGCCTGTAAGAAGAATCATATTCCGTTGACCCTCTTTCTTTGATTTCCAGTAGTAAAACTCATTTTTTACAAGCTCAATTGTTCCATCTGAATTAATGAAAACTTGAGGTGGGAAATCTTTACAATAAAAATCTGCAAATTTGGTTGCTCCAATACTGTCTATAATATGTTCAACAGCAAGTTTTCCTACATTTCCAATGCCTGGAAGTCCCTCTATAAGGATGGGATTGTCAAGTTGGGGAAGTTTTCCTTTTTTATGTTGTATTACAAAATCCATTTTACTTTTCCTCTTTAAGTTGCTGTTTTTTAAGTTCTCTTCGATATAATCCATAATGATCTTGGGGTGAAAATCGAGCAGGTTTTCGTTCAATTGTTTTATTGTTACATGCTGAACAACTATTCTGCAAGGTATATTCTTTACAATGTGAACAATAATATAAGCTTGTCATTTATTCATCCAATTTCCGATGAAATGATATCTCACCATCATGAGAATTTAATATATCTTCAATTCGGGACACTGCTTTTTTCAGTTCTTCTTCTGCTATTTTATAATCTGGTGCTTTAATGGTAATACTATAATGAGGTGCACCAACATAATGTACTTCGATAGTTACATCATCATAATCGCTTTCCTCAGCTTTCAGTAAAGCCTCTCGTATGTATTGGATGCCATGATCATTATAAGATCGAATATCAAGATATCCTTTGATGTCAACGAATTGAATAAGAATATTATCTTTGGCAATTTGTTTAAATGATTCAATCCAACTTCCCATGAATCCTTCTTCTTCAAGGGTGTCTTGGTCATATGCAGTCTCCTCAAAAGCTTCATACAGTGAACCATATTTCTTAATAAGGTCTTTTACAAATTCATTATGGCATGTTTCAATGCTTATATCCAATTCTTCTGAAAGCATGGTTAATAGGCGAGTGGCTTTCTGATTATTTTTCCATTCTTTGATTTTCGCACGCTTCTGATGATCGTTCACTCTTTTCAATGAAAGATCAACATGTCCTTTACCTGGGTCTGTATGCATGACCTTACAGACAACTTTTTGTTTTTCTTTAATATGATTTCGAATTCGTTTAACCCATCCACTTGCGATTTCAGCAATATGAATAAATCCTTCTCTTTCAGGATATTCATCAAGTGTGACAAAGGCACCATAATTTTGAACCTTGATGACAGTCCCTAAAATAAACTCGCCCTCATCTGGGTAATCTTTTTGTATCATAACAATTATCTCAGAATAATTATTTATTCAATGGTTTCTAATATTTCACCACGTACTTCTGCTTTTCCACCCTTTGGAAGGGCAAGTTTACTGCCACAAATGTGACATGATACAACAGAACTAGTTTTATTAAATAAGACTTGTTCATTTTCGCAGTCTTTACAGCGAACCTTGATAAATTTACTATTTGGTGTTTTCATATTATCATCCTTATTCTATTGAAAAACTCTTTGAACGTTGAGATGGAGGTTGAATACTTTTTTTACAGATGCCGCATGTTAATTTAACATTGATACGTCTACTTGTTTTTTCTCTTCCTTCAGGTTTTGGGCGAGGAAAACCACGGTACCCTCGCATTACTCTTCTGAATCGACGTTGTCCCTGTGCCATCTCACTTGCCTTTTTCTTTTTCGTTCGATGAACTTCATGTTCTGTATGTTTTTTACAATATTTACAATATGTCTTGATTTTTCGTGGCATTTTCATAATATTACCCTTAATATAAACGTTAGATTTTCAAATGTAATAAAGAAGTAATATAAAAAGGTAAGCAACCATAACAGTGGTATTGGATGAAAACACGACATTTCTATGATTTTTTACCAAATTTCTGATGTTATTTATTTGACAATTGTAAGCCTTTATTTTCAAAGTATTCAAAAGCATCAATTATATCTAAATAAACTCCATCAAAACCTGTATTTATTATTTTATCTAAATATGATTCATCACTGCCAAAAATGATATTTTGCCATGATTCATTCCAATATTGCACAAAATAGTTACCTGGCCAATTAGGATCTTCATTATCGAGCCAAGATGGGGGATTTGAATTCCATTCTGATTGCCAATAATATCGGTAATCCTCTGCTTCTCCTATACTCATATATGAAATAACAAGGCGAGATGCACCATTTGCCTTTGTTTTCAATATGTTAACATCACTAGATGTTAATTGCTCATCATAAAAAAAATCAATAAGGACAACATCATAATTTGTTTCAGAAACAGATTGAATAAAACTATCCTTATCTGGAAATGAAAACGGGTCAATTAAATAAAGAAAATTTTTCGCATCTTTCAATGAGTTAATACTATTTTCATTTTCATTATAAGGTTTGATTGGATATGCTGGTATATTGTCTAACTCTCTATGATCTGCCGCAAACGAGATATATTCTCTTTGATTATTTTTATTATATGAGTCATCTATATATGATTGTGTCCAACAATAATCTGTCACTAATACTTCAATGCCCTTTTCTTCAACTGTATCTAAAAAACTATGCAGCCATTCTTGTTCTGGATTTGGTGTTGCTTTATTATCTTCATGATGCCCATAGAGAAGTGATTCTTGTCCAACACCATCAATTGATTGAAGATAAACCGTTGATAAATTTCCATCTGGTTCACCATTGGTTGTTGTAAGTTCAATACCATTCTGAGGGATGATGATGAAACTGGGGTGTTTATCTTTTGCATAGGTGCTGATATCTGAAACAAAATCCCTCATTTCTTGTCTGTAGTCCATTTCTAGATCTGTGCAACCCTGAAATATTGATAGAATGAAGATTGATAAAATAAAAATTACATATCCTTTTTTCATTAGATTCATATGATATCTTCAAAAGACATTTGATCTTTTTAAATCTTGGCATCTTCTGCATTCATTAATTACTTTTAAATTCTTTTTTCAATTGGAAAGTAATTCCTGTACAAAACCAGGTAATATAAATGCAGATTTATGGATAGATGGAGTATAATAATTTAGTTTATGTTTTTTCAATAAGGCCTCTGCCTCTTTTTTATGGAAATTATCAATTGGGTGGATATTTTGTTTAGCGCAAAATGAAAAACTCCACATGCCAGAGGGATAAGTTGGAATATATGCCAAATATGGGTGAACATTGTTTTTTCCAAAAATCTCTTGATAACATTTTTGAATTTCTTTAAATACCTGCTCATTAAATCTAGGCGACTCACTTTGCGTAACCATGATGCCATCAGATTTTAAACATTGATATACATCTTCATAGAATTCTTTTGTAAAAAGTCCTTCGGCAGGACCTACTGGATCAGTAGAATCTACAATGATGATATCATAGGAGTTCTGAGGACAATTCTTTACAAATTGTAATCCATCTTCAATGATTGCATGAACCTTTTTATTAGAGAAAGATTTTGAGATATTTGGTAAGAATTCTTTACTAGCCTCAATAACAATTGCATCGATTTCAACAACATCAATATGGTTGATGGATTGATGTTTTAAAAGTTCCCTTGCAGCACCCCCATCACCTCCACCGACAATCAAGATTTTTTTAGGGTTGTTATGACTAAAAACAGGGACATGTGTAATCATCTCATGATACACATATTCATCTTTTTCAGTTGTCATAATCATTCCATCTAAAATCAATGTTTTACCATAGGCATATGTATCAATGATCTCAACTTTTTGATATTTTGATTGCTTTTGATATAGGATATTGCCCTTATGTCTAAGGGATAATGCAATATTATTATCTCGTTCTGTAAACCAGATTGATCGATTTGAAGTAATCCTATTTTGTTTGTTACTTGCATGATCTCGAACATTTGGTTTTTTCACTGGTATTCTATTAAGAAAATGAGGTTGACCACGTTGTAGTTCAATACTTGATGAATGATGAGCTGAGAATTCCTTTTGTAAATAATCGAATGCGGTCCATGGATCTACAAGTTCTCCACAGGTAAATAGATCAATACTTGCAAATTGATATTCTGGCCATGTATGGATAGCAAAATGACTTTCTTCAATAACAATAATGCCTGACACTCCGAAAGGTGAAAAATGATGAAAGGTTGAATTAATGATAGTTGCACCTGCAAGTTTTGCTGCTTTTAACATACTTTGTTCAATAAATGAAACATTGTTGATTTTTTCAGGGTCACATTCATAAAATTCAACGATGATGTGTCTTCCAAGTGATTCCATATTTGATTAACTCCCAATGTCTGATTATTGTATTTATTTTGAGAAGAAAAAACCTGTTAATAAAAATATTGATAGATATATAAGAAAAAAATCTTTTTTTAGGGATTCATCGATACAATTTCAGCGACATGTTTCTTGATAAGCATTGAGGCAAGGGTATCAGGAATAGAGACAATATCATTCTTTTTTAGATCATATTGCTTAGTATCTGTTCCAATAAATGTTGGAATATTTTCAAGGATGCGAATGACTGTATGGTTGTCTTTGTTTATCTGAGGTTCAACTTTATTAGTGATTTCTGAATTATTTTGATTTTTTAAGGGTACTTTTTCTGATGTTGGATTTTTGGTTTCATTATAATCAAACAAAGTGTTACGTGTGTCAATAAGCAGTGAATAAATTGAGTTGAAAAGTTGTTTTTCACCTGGAAGAAACTGTTTTTCAGGGGGACTTCCCCCTCTTGCTTTTGACATTGCAGCTAGCATAATTTTTTTCTCACGAAGCTCATAGATATTTCTTATGATTTTTTCAACATTTTGAGTTTGTTCTGAAAGAATGAGATTTCTTGATGGTTTTTTCTCCGTATTTAACCTTTTACGAAGCAGAGAACAATAGGATGAAGCGTCTTCAAAGAAATGGTCATCAATCTTTGAAAGTAGAGGGGATGATTTTTCTCCCTGTTGAATTTTTCGCAATACCATATAATTTATTTGTTCGTCACTCATAGAATGCCAATAAAGGACATGGAATAAGATTATAAAAAATATTCACTTTTTATAAGTTGATTAAGAAAGTTAAATTGCTTTTTTCACTGGTTCATATTAAAAAAAGGATACGGAAAAGAGGGTGGAGAGAAAAAACGTGCGGGGTGGGTAATCCAGATGGGATGTAAGGATTTAATTAACCCTACGTTTTATTCTTCTCCTAATAAAAATATGAATTACTCGAGTGTTTATATTGCTTTTTTTCACCTAAGATGCATAAAGAATGCTCTCTAAACATATTCCTACATATGCATATGGCAAACTACATGTAAAATTTGCAAAATATGATTTTTTCAAATTTTTTTCATAACAAACTGAAAATAATGATTCATATGCATAAACATATGAATATTCACATGCAAAAAAGACACTTAAAAGATAGTAATATATATGATATTGTAAACTGTGGTTGGGAAGGAAAGTAACAACCCAATTTATATTTGAGTACCCATTCAAATACCCCTCCAAATCACCTCTTTTTCCTTCCCACAACCCTTTTTTTATTGTTTGTTAGAGTGAAAGTTTCAATTACAATTAGATTTTTTGATTTTTTACAGGTTATTAAAAATAACCCTTTAATTTCTTTTTTAATTTTGTAGTTTCTTTATCGCTTAAATGATACTTATCGTTTTTTAATTGAATTCTATTTTTATCAACTAGTTTTGAAAGAGAATCCTTGAATTTTCCGGGATATTTTTTATAATTTTTCGTTAAATTGTATAAATCACTTTTACTTATATTGTCAATATTCTTCATAAAATAATAGTAAGCAAGAGAGCTAATAACCAAATCATCGAGATTATCAACTTTCAAAATTGATTGAAGCTCCTTATAATTCCGAATTTTCTTTTGTTTTTTAACTTTATTTCTTTTTTTTGGGATATTAATGACATTTTCATCCTTAAGAATTCTACATATTTCTTCTAAATTGAAAATTTTGTTAAAATCGTTTTTTATAAATTTTTCAGAACCTTCATAATTAATTTTTAAATTACCAATGCTTAAGGAAATTTTACCCTTTTCCATCTATTTTTTCCTCCAATTTCAACTTTGCAATGAATTTAAATTAATTAAATTTATTGTCATTTCAAAATTCTTCAATATACTATAGTCAAGTACGTAATATTTAGGACTTATTCTCTTTTTATCTTTCAGATGGTGAATATTATATTCATAAGTCCTGAGTGTTTGTTTGTTGACTATAATTATCCACTCCACCTAACAATTAGAAACACAAGGATAATTCTAATACCTACGGGCTTTATACTTATTAATTTCCGTTCCCTAAGTATTACAATAAACATCATCTTATCATGGCATCAGAGGAACTATGTCTCTTACTGATTTCCAAAAAGGTAATCTTGGTTTTATGTGATCCTTTTTCTTATGATAATTGCTCATTTCATATCTCCATAATATTACAATATTCCTAATATGGAACCACTTACTAAAATTAATGTTCCACAAGCAATTATTGACAATATTCCAATTATAATTTTCCATTTTAAATTTCTTTTTGATTCCACATTAAGTTTTGTTTCTTGTGTTTCATCAAAAGGAAAACAATTATTGTGAAATGCAAATCGTTGTCCATCTTGATTTAAAAATTTTTCATTGCTATTAATAACATTCCCGCATCTATTACAAATTAAATCAAATTTTTCATCTTTATCTTTATTTGAAATATTTTTCTCAATTTCAAAACAAGCAGGGCAATATTTTTTAATAATATCATTTCCCTTTGGTAACTTCATCATTTCCTCTTTTGGAAATTCTTTATCGCATCTATCGCATATTTCTAAATTTTTGAATTCTATTTGCTCTTCTTTTTTAGTTATTTTGAAATACTCAATATTCTTTTCAACTTCTTTTGTAAAATCCAATAAAAATTTTTGTATACATTCTTTTGAAGGTTGAAAATCAATTACAGAGCAACTAATTGTATATCTGCCTGGAAATAATGTGCAGGGTTTAAGATGCTTTATACAAAGCTCTTTTACAACTTTTGTAAAAATGTCAGTAATATTTTCTTCAGGATGTTTTATTCTTATCTCAATAACTGTCCCAGAAGGGGTTATATGGTTGAAATTATAATTCCCTCCACTAATTGTTTTTGAAAAACTGCTTTGTCTTTTGTTATAAATTTTAATGGTAATTTCATTATCTACAATTCTTACTTTTTCATCAATAAGTTTATGGGAATATTTTTGCAGCTCTTTTATTTCAAATTCTGTTGGGAATCTCCTAATTACTATTGGCATTTCTTTATCATATGAAACTAAAATTTTCATTGTTGCTGATAATTTTGTGATATTTATTCCCCCATATTTTCATCAATTTATTTTAATCAGATGGTCCTAAATATTTTAATGAAGAACCTCTATATAATGTTTTTCTACAGTGTGTCAATTAGAGAAATTATTTTTCATTTGGTAAGATCAAAAGAAACACAATTGCCACAATTAACAAATAAATGCTTGTTTTCTTCCAATTAGAAATATTGCCAGAAAAAGAGGGACTTTTTGTTTACCTTCTGATAAATCAAAAAATGAATCATTTATTGTCATCTTTGTTTTTGATAAAAGATCTATTTCAACAGGTTCATCTGAGAAAGCAATCGTTTCAATAAGTGGATCAAAATCTTGAAGTTGGTCAAGAGTTACCTTTTTTACAAAGAAACCTGTTTTCCCATGAAGTGATCCAGGAAGTCGGATCAATCGTTTTACATCACATGTCACTGGTTCGTCTGTTTCACCACTTGCAAATGAAACTGCGGTTTTTCTTAAAGCATTATTTAAAAAGAACTTACGGATTGTTTTTGTTTGATCTAGTTGTCCTTTTTTAATGCGATCTATACGTTCTTTTGATAATTCTTTTAATAGTTTCTTAGCTGTGATTTCATCTACGCCATATGTTTTTAATTTATCAATTGGATGATCACTTTTTGTTATTTCCTCAAGAATTTCAATAAGTCCTCTGCTGATGCGACCTCTCCAACCTGGTTCATTGGGTGAAGGCATTTTTAGGGATTTTCCTGTGGGATAACTAATGTTTTTATATTTTTTTAATCCTGTTGTATATTCATGAAATACAAGTTCATCAATGAGATCTCTTCCGATAATATAATCAACTATTTCTCTTCGAGATCCACTATCTAGCTGCATTATCTTTGGATCTTTTACATGACAATGATATCCTCTTCCACCACTAAAATAAAGTTCAAGGTCTTTTTTATGAAACCCAAAATCCTGTAAAAGAAAATCATCTACAAGTTTAATGAACTCTTCTTTTACCATTTCAAGCTGTGTTTCATAAGGAATAGTTTCAGCATTTGGAAGATGATCTGCATCTAAATCAAAAATGAGTTCAGCACCCATCCATTCTTTATCATTCATAGTTTGGGCATCAGGGGTTTTATAATATGCGGTTGAATAATAGCAATGTGCTGGGGCTTTTTGCTGTAAAAATATTTGATACTGTTGTTTTTTTGTAAAAGAAAGATGCCTTAGCATCCCTTTTCCACCATAAAACATAAATGCAAATTCCCTTCGACTGAATCTGTCAGGAAGTGGAAGTTGATGTGTTTTATAATATTGATTGAAATGATGTTGAAGAAACCCTAAGGATTGTTGAATACGTGTGTTCTTATCCATAATCCAAGACAGATATGTTATAAGTTTTCTATTGTTAAAAATATCCCTAAGCAGTGCATATGTGGTTGGATAAGGTTTTAATCAGGAATTGCATTACGAGATGTTGATGGTTGATATAGTAGAGGATGAATTATTTAAATCATCCATAATTAAAGATGTTTCATATCTTGATTTTGATTACATTCCAAAAGAACTTCCTCATAGAGGTCCTCAGCTTCAAATGCTTGCGCGATTGTTCAAACCTACACTTTCGAATGTATCTCAGAATGGTGTTCTTATTGGACCTGTTGGAACAGGAAAAACAGTGATTGCAAAAACATTTTGCCCTAAGCTAGTTAATGCAGCGCGTTCAAAGAATATTTTCATTGAATATGTTCATATCAACTGTCGAAAAAGATCGACAGATGCAATGGCTTTGCTTGGTATCCTAAATCATTTTGACCCTCGATTTCCAGATAGGGGTTTTTCTGTGCAGGAAATGCTTGAAGTGTTACGTAAACAACTCATCAGAAGAAATGCTCAACTGTTTGTTGTTTTTGATGAAGCAGATGCACTTCTTAAAAAAAGCGGGTCTGATCTTATTTATGATCTCACTAGGTTTTCTGATGAACAATCAGAAAATAAAACACCGATTTCATTACTCTTAATTTCTCAAAAACCCGTTTTTGATCTGATGGATGAAGCAGCGTTAAGCACGTTTAAACGAAGTAATTTAATCAATCTTGGAAAATATGTTCGTGATGAACTCTTTGATATTGTAAGACAACGTGTGCAACTTGCATTTCCACCTGGAATTGTTGAAGAGGATAGTATTGATTTGATTGCAGATATTGCAGAGGAGTGGGGTGATGCACGTTTCGCAATTGAACTGCTTTGGAAAGCGGGAGTTGCAGCAGATAACCGTCATGAACAAAGTATTAATCCTGAACATGTCCGAGCAGCAAAAGCAGAAACTTTTTCAATTGTAACAGAGACAAAATTAAGAAACCTTGAACGACATCAACTTCTTACGCTTCAAGCTATTGCAAAGAGACTTAAAAATGATGGGACTGCATATGTCAACACGGGTGATGCTGAAAAAACATATGGGCTTGTTTGTGAAGAACATGATGAAACGCCAAGGGCACATACCATGTTTTGGCATTATTTAAAAGACATTGAAAACGCAGGATTCATCACATTAAAGAAATCGGGTAAAGGTCAACTAGGAACAACACAATTGATTTCACTTCCCGACATCCCTGCTGAAATTGTGCAAGGAAAGGTAAATGAGTTACTCTAAACTTTTTTGATCATATCTGCAAATGGATTCAAGAGGACATATGCTACATTTTGGATTTCGTTTCAGACAGAAATTTTTAGCAAGTTCAACAATTATAGCATGAAACTCTTTGTAGATTTGAACAATTTTTTCTGGATCAAAATGGGATCTTAGATCATTTTGAAAAAAATATTGAATATCATCATATGATGTAGAATTAACCTGAAATGGTAATCGATTGCAAAGTCGTTTTGTATACGCATCAACAACAAAGATTGCTTTATTTCCTGCATAAAGAAGAATTGAATCAGCAGTTTCAGGTCCAACTCCATGTTGATTCAATAGTTCTTCTCTAAGATGAAGAACAGATTGAGAAAACATAGTATCCAAATTACCATCATATGTTTCCTGTAAAAAATTACTTATTGACTTTAATCTAATGGCCTTTTGATTAAAAAAACCAGATGGTTTAATCAATTCTTTTAGTAAATCAATATTTGAATTATTGATCGTTTTAAGAGAAAGCATTTTTTGTTCTTTAAGATTGATGATTGCTTTTTCAACATTTATCCAGGCAGTATTCTGGGTAAGAATTGCTCCAATGATTACTTCAAAACGTGGGTCACTTATGTGGTTCTGATGATATGTTCTGTCCATGGGCCACCATTGTTGAGGGCCAAAATGAGCAAATAATTTTTTATAGATATAAGTTGGAGTGACATGCATTTTAATGTGGAAACAGTTTTTGACATTAGAATTTTTTTAAAAATCAAAGTATTTTGTATATCTATCGGATTTTATAGGAAATATTATAAATCAATTCTTAATTAATAATAACGAGGATGGTGTAATAAATGGGTGAAGATTCAATAGAAAATGCATTAGATGATTTACTTAAGTTGGATGAAATTTTAGCATGTATGGTTGCAAGGCAAAACATGATTAGTGTCATGCCAACAGCTGGAACTGAGGGTTTTAAACAAGAGATATATGAGACCTGGGATATTATTCACAGTGCAATGGATGATGTCTTTACAGTAATTAGGGAATATTCCCCTGCAGGACTCACTGAAATGGAGTTTAATCTTCAGAATTATGAAGCTCTTTTTTATGTGTTCCCTGACACGGAAAATGCCCTTGTTGCTATAATTCCTGCCTTATCAAATAAAGGGTTAATATCCGTTGAAATGGAAAATGCTAGAAGGAGTATAATCAAGATTTTAGATGGGAATGAAATGGAACAGGCTGTGACTAATTAATTATTAATTATAAAGAAGTGTGAGAATTATGTTTGATTCAGATCTTGAAGCATCCATTGGAATGACGCGTAAATGGGATGCAAGGGAAGCAGGTAAGGAATTAGCAGAGAATCTATTAAGTAAAATGAATTCAGATCCTAAATTTGTAGTGCTTTTCTCGACGATTCATTATGAAAAATATGGTGGATTTCAGGAATTTCTCAATGGAGTTTATGAAATATTGAATAATGATGTTAAATTAGTTGGTGGAACAGTTCCAGGTTTCATTAATAATTATGGGGTTTACACTCGTGGTGCAACAGCATTGGGCGTATCATATAAAAATATGGATGTTTTTACTAGTTATGGAAGTAATACGAAGCGAAACCCTCAAAAAGCCGCAGATGAAAACGCTTCAAAGATTAAACAGGGATTTAAAAACAGTCAATATGATACCAAATTTCTTTTAAACCTTGTTTCAGGTCCTGTACTACCAAAAATTCCAGGTGTTGGTCAAAAGAAGATTATTAAATCAGATTCTTTGGGAAAAATTGCACCAAAAGCGCTTAGTCTTTCGCAGTATTTCCTTCAAAAAGGTTTTGGAAGAGAAGATGAAATTTTTGAAGAAATGGTTAATGAGCTACCTGAATATAACATGATTATTGGTACTTCTGTTGATGATTACAAAGGAATGTCTAATTATATTTTTATGAATGATAAGATATTGCCAAATTCTGCGGTCAGTCTTGGTTTTCATACAGATTTAAATTCAGAAGTGTTAACAACTCATGGAATGAAAAAAACAGGAAAAACTTTTAACATAACAAAATTAAGCAAAGATAAACATTTAATTCAAGAGATAAATAATAAACCAGCGGTACAAGAATTAAATAGAATTTTAGGATGGCCTGAAGATCTTCTAAATGAAAAAACAATGTTGAGTACTATATTATATTATCCGATTTCATTAAGAAGAAAAGATCGAGAAGTACCTGTTGTGATGCCTTTTATAATGAATGATTCAATAATGTGTCCTTGTGTTATTGATGAGGGTGAAAGTTCAATATTAACAGTTAGTGGAAAAGATATTATTAACTCAATTGAAAAGAATTTAGAATCCTCTAGTCATATAAATCCAGCTTTTGGATTTTTTTCAACATGTATGACTATTTTACAGTCCTTAGGTCATAGAAATAATATGGTTCATGAAAAATTAAATAATTATTTTAAAGAAAGTCCATATATACTATTTTTCAGTGCAGGGGAAGGAACTTATTCTCAAGAGCAAGATATAACCTATGCAAATATGTCATTTAACAAAGCTATTTTTGGATATGATAAAAAATAGATATGTTATCTACTTTTTATAAATATTTTTTCCATTCCCCTTAGTGGATTTATTTTTTGACTGTATACATCCGCAGCTAAATATGACAATTTATCTATATATCTCCCTGTTAGACTTTTATTGAAATCGTTTCGGTAATTGTCAAATGAATAATCGCCCGATTTAAAACTTCTTATTATATTATTAGCAGCAAGTTCACCATATGAAAATGCTAAATGAATTCCCCCACCCGTGGCTGGTTCTATTCCTGCTGCATCGCCGGTTAAAATGACATTGGATTGCGATATTTTATCATTTTTTGAAAAACATCTTATTGGATGTCCTAAAAATCTTACCGTTTCATAATTGATATTTCGTTTTTCTAGTTCATCGATAAAAATTGTTTTCATATGTCTTTTTGATGAAATATTATTATGAATTCTGAAGTTTACTATTCCGTGATTCATAGAAGTTTTAGTGTTCTTTATACATGGAAAATGCCAAATGTAACCTTGTAATCCCTCTTTTATGGGTGTAAAATCAAGTACAACCTTTTTTTCTTTTAATTCAGTATCAAAATTTGGATTTACCTGTGAAAAAATTTCAATTGTTGGAGCAATGTTTCCAACGTTTTTATTTATTTTATTTCTTACTTTACTTAATGATCCATCTGCTCCAATTAATACTTTTACTTTATATGTGTCTTTATTAGTTTTAACAATTAAATCACTATTTTTTCTTTCAAAATCAAGAAATTTTTCTTCTTGACGAATAATAAGCCCTCTTTTTTGCGCTTCTTTGGCTAAAAAATAGTCAAACTCTTTACGATGAACCATTCTGAAGTAGTTTTCTTCAATGAGTGAATATTTTTCATCTCCAAAACAACATTCAACCGTATTAATCATTATTGAGCTTATATTGAGTTTAATTTCTAGATCCTTAAGTATATTTTCACTCCATCCGCCAACTGCTCCACCGCATAATTTTTCACGTGGATACTTTTCCTTTTCTATTAAAACACATTTTGAAGCAAGCTCTGGTGAATATTTATGTAGATGTAAAAAAGTGGAAATTCCAGATAATCCACCCCCTATTATCATTATGGTGAAATCTTTTTCAATATCTTTTATTTGTTCTGATTTCACTTTTTATTTACTCCCTTTCAGTTAATTGTTTTTCCAAAATTTGTTAGTTCATTTATTACAAAACCATATTTTCTTCCCCAATTCTTGGTTTTCTCTAAATGTTCCAATTCAATTGAACCAACATGATTATTACGGTCATTTTCCATAGCTTGCATAATAACTTCAACAATGCATGAGAAAATTTTTCCAGATGGTATTCCTGGAATATTTATTTTATGTTTAACTGGAAATTCTACATATCCTCCATCTATTCTACATATATCTGGACGAAGTTTACATACTTCATGAGAAAGATTGGGCGGTTGAGAAACATCAATAATAATTGCATTTTTTTTAAGGTGGGTTGGATTTAAAAGGGCTTTAGGGTGACTTGTTGCTGTAACAATAATATCTGCAGATGCCGTATCTAAATCTGTTGAAATCTGAAAATTACCATCTATTTTTGATGTCAACTCCTTTAATTTTTCTAATCTACGTCCAATCAATATTGATTTCTTAAATTTTGAAATAAGGATTTTTGAAACAGCTTCACCAATTACACCATATGATCCAATAATCGATAGTGTTAATTTTGAAGGTTCTTTGTTATAAAAATTTAATGCTTTTTCAACGGCATGACATGTTACAGCAGCAGTATAGCTATCTCCATGATTTACAAAACCTTTATATTCATTTTGTTGTGTAAGCCATACTCCACCACTTGTAACAGAAGTTGTTAATGCACCTAATTGAATGAGATCAACTTCATGTACCTCTTGTAAAAAAATTGCAGTATCAAGAATTTTTTCTCGAACTTGTTCTATTGGTAATTCCATCATTTGACGAGCTGTTAAAGTTAAGCCAGTAATGTGACCCTTGATACCGTTAATATTTTTTTCAGGTGAAACTATCATGTTATTTATAGCCCACTCTTTTGGAATAAAATCCATGGATTTTTCATCAATGAGATGTCCAATTGTTGCAAATTTCATTATCTTTGACCTATTAACAAATAATGTATATTCATTTCTTAATAATTCACTGGATTTTTGCTTATTTATTCTTAAATAAGGTTGTTGTTTGACTTATTTTGTTATTGAATTGCCCGAAAAGTCTTACTGCAGGATATGCTTTTGCAATTAGTGTTTTATTTGGATTATAAACTAATTTAATGTGGCTAATGTATCTTATCAATGCAGTAGTAGTTTTTTCATTAGGGAGCATTACAGATGGCATAAAATCAGATGAATTAAAGTGTTTATTATAATCTTGTGGCTCTATTCCCGAAAATTCAAGTAATGCTGAATATTTATAATTGTTGCACAATTTCTTATCTTGAAGGTACTCTAGAAATTTTCCCCATCTGTGTTCTTGATGATATTTATCGGGATAAAAAGAACATTCTATACCAATTTTTGGATTTACATGTTCACCAACACTTATATGTAATACAAAACGTGTTATTATATTATTAATATCCTCTATAATTGTTGATAATTCTTCTTTCTCATTATCTGACCAACCAATTGATTCAAGGTAAGGAATGATTTCTTCAGGTCTTATTCTTTTTATGACGAGTCTAATTTCATCATCATTACGTGATAACATTGTCCCTATTTGAAATAATGATGATTCTCCAGGTAATTTATTAAGACATTCATTTATCTTTTTTTCAACATTGGGGGACAAAGGTTTACCTTTAAGTAAATGCATTGAAATATTTGTTATCCAATAATGCTGAGATGCAAGATCTCCAGTGATGGCATAATTGGATTTTGGTTGGATAAAAATGCTTGGAATGGGAGTTTCTGGTATAGTACTAGCAGTATCAAATTCAAACCAAAGACCTATAATATTTTCATATAAAATCGAATTAGGTTTTATCCATTCTTTGGTAAACTCTCTTAAATTTTTCCATACTGAATTTTTTAGAAATCTTTTTGGTAATTTTCCCTTATTTAAAAGATCTAAAAGAACCTCTCTTTCGCCGTTTTTTGAGGAAATTGCAAAACAATAATCAGATTGATTATCATATGAGTTTAGTCTTGATTCAAAAATTTGAAAACTTGTTAAATCTTCAACAAAGTAATCTGAAAGTTTTTTTATTTCAAAGAGATTTTGATTTGATATTAGATTCTCTGGCATACTTGGAGCAATTGAATATATTAGATCCGAAGGACTAAAATTTTTTATAGTTGAATCACCAAATTTATTTGTCCTTTCGTTTTTTTGATGAAAATCTGATATTGGTATTTCTTTGATGAACTCCATTCTATCAGCTAGTTGAATTGTTGGATCACTTTTGTTAATCATATTTTGCCCCCATTATAAAATCAATCCTTTCAAATGAATATAAATTTTTTTTGCATGTATTTATTCCATTGAATATGCATTTGATAGATTTGTCTCTATCTAAAGTTATTTCTTTCATATTTTTCCCCTATCATCAAAATATAAAATTTAGTATTAATAATCATAATTCATATTTTTCCTACAAAATTCCAATAGTGGCAAAAAAAATTTTAATATGTGGGAAAAAAACCGTTTCATTTCTTTTATGTGATTAAATATGATTCTTGTATCTGTTCTATTTTATCTTGTTTATTTGATATTCCTAAATAATTTGAAAGACTGATTGGTAATGAAAGATAAGAATCGTTCTCGTGGTAAATGATCTTATTATCTACTAGGTCTGTTAAGATGGATTGTATCTCGTTTTCATTTATGATATTGAGTTTATTATTTAGTTCTTCAAGTGTGATAATGTTGTTACATAAAAGAAATATTTCTCTTTCAATTTCATTTAAAATATAGATATTGACATCCTTTAAACTTCTTTTATCATATATTTTAATAAAATTCCACCCGTCGATGTAATAAAAAATGAGATTATCAATTATTTTTTTCGTTTTTGTAGATTGGATTTCTAACCGTTCTCGTTCTTCTTTCCATTGGTTTACAAGTTCTATCCATTTGTTCTTTGGTGTTTCTTGTATTTTCATGAAATCATAGAAAAATTGAAAATTCTTATCCAATATATGTTCAGGGAACATGATTTTATCGGTTCTTTTATGTTTCAATTTCTTAATGTTATATTTTTCTAAATTATTATAAATTGGGCTTTTATAAGAAACGACAAATGAACTAGTTCTTGGTGGATCTAGATATTGTTTAAACAATGATGTGGTATCGACTGTTTCTTTGAAATCGAGGGATTCTTCATTTGGAAAATTGATGATTATATTATATTCATTTGTTATGCCATATTCCTTACAGAATTTTAATGCTGCAATGTTATCAATGATTTGTGTTCCTTTATTCATTTTTTTTATATAGTTTTGACTAAAGGTTTCAATACCTGTTTGAATTGTTTGAAACCCTGCTTTTTTTAGGTAGTAGTAATCTTTGTTTTTTAATCGATCTGCTCGTGTTTCAGCAATGAACGAAAAATCCTTGTTTAATGTGATGATTTTTTTACATAATTCTTGGTAATTATTAAGTGGTAGTGTACTTCCAATGATTTGAAATGACAGAATTTTATATGTTTTTGATAATAAATCTAGTTCTTCAATGAATCGGCCTATATTTTTTTCTCTATAACATGAATGGTATGCTTTTTGATTGCAGAAACTGCATTTATTCCACCAGCATCCTCTTGATATTTCAATGGGTAGTCTGCCGTTTAATTGAAAATATTGTTGGATGTCTTGTGAGGTCATGCTTAAAGTTTGATAAAAAGATGTGAAATCCAGAAATGGTAAGGAATCTAGATCAATAAGGGTGTTTTCTTTGTGAATTATTCCTTTTCCATTTTTTCTTGTGATAATGCCAGGTATTTCAGAATATTGCTCCTTATTGTTGATTGCCAGTTCATATAGCGAGTCTTCTCCGTCACCTGTTATTATGAAATCAATGTATTCGAATGATTCTATGATTTTAAGTCCAAGGTCATGCATGGTGGTACTACCACCAAAAACAATAATTTTTTCTGGATGTTGTTGTTTAATTTTTTGTGCAACTGCAAGGGAAGGAAGAAATTGTCCATAATTTAAACTAAACCCAATTACGTCATAATTATCCCAACTGATATTTTGTGTGATCCAGTTGAGAAAAGTATCTGTTTTTTCAACATATTTTTCAAAGGGAAATGTTTGTTTAATGGCATCATCATGGGCAATTGTTGTATTGAAGTATTCTTTAAAATGATTGATTTGTGCTTCCCAGTGTTTTGGAAAAACATATTTTGAATAAACCATCTGCGATGCATAAGGATCGTTAGGTGGGTTGATTAGAAAAGAATAATTATGTAATCCATATATGTTAGCAGCAATAAGGTACAGATGAATAGATGAGACATTGATATCTTTATTTTTTAGATATGATTCTAGAAGAGATATCTGAATTGATGGGATATTTGTATCAGCAAATGGCATTGAAAGAAGTAATACTGATTTTTTATCCAAAGATTGCACCATCCATTTAGAATTAATCCAATGAATGCTTAAAAAAGTATCTGATAATCATGATAGATAAATGTATATTTTTTTATAAAAAAACAGAAGATTCAATAATGGAGTTTACATATAGTTATATTAATTGAAATAATGAAAAAAATTGATTTAAAGGATAGAAAAATATTATATCAGCTAGATCATGATTGCAGACAGTCCAACAATCAAATAGGTAAGACTGTAGGTTTAGGGCGAGATGTTGTTGGATATAGGATTGATAAACTTTTAAAGAATGGAGTAATAAAAAATTTCTATTCAATAATCGATACATTTCGACTTGGATTTAATGTTTTTAGAATTTATATCAATTTTCAATATGTTACTCCTGAAATTAAAGAAGAAATCATAAAATATTTTGTAGATTACAAATATTCTTGGGTAGTTGTTACTGTAAAAAGTGAAATAGATCTTGACGTAGTAGTTTGGGTAAAAAACATTTATGAATTCTACAAATTTTGGGATGAAACACTTGACTTATATGGGAAATATTTTGAAAAACATGCAATTTCTATTTACATAAAATCATCTGTTTTTATGAAATCTTATTTATTAACTGATCAAAATATGGATGATGATAGAATACCTATTACTATGAATTGTGGTATTAAACCAGTTGAAATTGATGAAACGGATTATTATTTATTAAATGAAATTGCGGTAAATGCAAGAATTCCTTTAATAGATCTTGCAGATAAACTCAATTGTTCATCTCAAAAAGTAAATTACAGACTTAAAAAACTCATTGATAATAAAGTAATTCGGGCATTTAGAGTTAATCTTGATTTGTCAAAATTGGATTTACAGAAATATAAGGTTGATATATATCTTAAAAATCATAAGTTAAAAAAACCAATTTTTTCGTATTTGGCAAAAAAGGACTATATTGATTTTATGAATTTTGCTATTGGTTGGGCAGATCTTGAGCCTGAATTTGTTGTTAAAGATTTTAATGAATTATTGAAAATATTGGAAGAAATCAATTTAGAATTTTCAGGTGCAATAAAAAAACAATCTTTCTTTATTGCTGAGAAACTTTATAAGCAGAGATGTTTGCCAGAATTATATAAATAAAAAATAAGAAAATTATTTTTTTTTATAATCCTGCTGCCATCATCCATGCTGATGCTCCAATAAGTATTCCAGCAACAGCTCCAGATACTACTATTTTATCCATCCTTTTATCACGTTCCTTTTTTTTTATATGTTCTATTCTTTTGGTGTATCACATATTTAAAGGATGTTTGACATTTTTACAAAAAGGAATTTTGTTTGAAAACCAGTTTTCTCGAAAACATTAGGTATAATATTATATAATTTTATTCAATGCGAAAAATCTAATGGGGATTCCTCCAACTAAAATACGAATTGTAATGAATTTATTTATGAATTTTCAAATTGATTACTAAACTAATAAGGAAGATAGTGATAGGCTGAATCTAATGTATAATGCTTTAATATATGGGATATTTTTTTTTGTAACTATAGGTTTATATCAGAGATTCTTGATGACTTGTTTTTATGGTGTGTAAAACAATTTCGATTCAAACAAATCAACATCAAGAATTGATTGATATTACATCGGAAATTGATGCTGAAATCAAAAGTGAGGGGATCAAAGAAGGATATTGTATTGTTTTTGTACCGCATACAACCGCAGCAGTTACCATTAATGAATGTGCAGATCCAGATGTGAAAGAAGATATGGTCAATATGTTGTCATCTCTTATTCCAAAACATGGATCATATAAACACAGTGAGGGAAACAGTGATGCTCATATCAAAGCAAGTTTATTAGGTTCATCTGAGTATATCCTGATAAAAAATGGTGGGCTATTGCTTGGAACCTGGCAGCATGTTTATTTTTTTGAGGTAGATGGACCTAGAAAGAGATCATTTTATTTAAGAATTATAGGCGAACAAGGTGATAAATTATGAGATATTTTATACATGGTTATATGTCAAGTCCTGATGGGGCAAAAGGCACACTATTGAAAGAAGAACTAGGTGTTATTCCATTGAAATATAGAGATTGTGAACCAGAGGAGTTAGTTATTGCAGATTGTCTAGCTGAAATTAAAAAAGAGATGTCTGATGATAAAAATCCCGTTCTTATCGGATCTTCTCTTGGAGGTTTTCTTGCAGCAAAATATGCATTAAACTATCATGTTTCCACTCTTATATTGTTAAATCCTGCGGTAATGCCTCCGGATGTTGATATTACACAAATTAAAGATATGCCTCAGTGTATTTTGGCTGATATGCAAGAGGAAAGATTATTCTCAGAAAGAATCAATTCAAAGATTGTCATTTTCGTTGGAACAAATGATGAGGTAGTTCCAAATAGATGGAGTATTGAATTTGCAAAGACACAAGAGGCAGAGATTCATTTCTTACATGATGATCATAGGTTTAGTTCATATCTAAATAATTTCCCTGAGATTATAAGTGATATTTTGGAATAAATCAAAGATGTTCAGAAATATGAATAATTAAGATTTTTTTAGGTTATATGTGGTTTTGCCCATTCCTTCAAGAGACTTTGGATACGTTTCTGATGGGTAATATTTTTTAAAATGAGACAAACACCTGTTGTCCCATCTTCAAATTTTGTTGGAATGATCCTTATTTTAAAATATATTTCTTCTTCATTGTGGTAAAGATTAAGTGTTTGCACTCCACCCTTACCGTCTAATGCTTCATTTATAGATAGTGAAATGGTATTGCTGATAAAAGATAGTTCTATTTTTGGAAGGGTTTTACCTATAAAATCATCTCTATCCTTCTGAAAAAACCTAAGTAATGCATCATTGACTAATGTGATACGTAGATCTTCATCGAAAATGATAATATAATCAGAAGTATAGTTTAGTAAATTATTAATGGGGATGCGTCTAGTTAGGAAAAAAACTTTAGCTGGACCAAAGTTTATCATATCGACAAGTCCTGATATATGCATTATATCAAGATATTTTGCAACTGAATTTCTGTTTGTTCTAAGTTTCTTTGCAATATCGGATACAGTCATTCCCTTGGAATTTTCTTTAAGAATTGATTGTATCTTGTTAATCTCTTTTTGATATTGCTTCATCTTTAAGTTTTATGGTTTGATGGTTATTTATGTATTTCTCTTTTGACAAACAGTAATGCAATGCAAAGAGGGAAAACTATAAATATATAATAATATATTCAATGTTTGCAGTGTGAATTGCATTGCATTGGATGGGTAAAGCTAGGCTTGCGCAGTTTACAAAGAAATGTGCTTAAATGGATCTCATTTCCCACTCACGTATTTCTCATCCTATTAAAGAAAAAAGGGAAACGCAACCATCCTTATTTGCATCCCTCCCAACAAAGAGGTATCTTTCCGGCATCCCATTATCCCGCCTTGAAGAAGTGGAAAGGTACCTCTATAAACATTTTTTAATCAAAATGATTATATTTAGAGAGGATAATATCGGCAGTGTTTCCTATGGATACAATATGGGTTGAAAAATACAGGCCAAGAAAGTTAAAAGATGTTGCAGGACAAAAATATATCATTGAGCGATTATCTGCATATGTAAAAGTATCAAATGTTCCTCATATGATTTTCGCAGGTCCTCCAGGTACAGGTAAAACCACATCAGTCCTTGCTTTATCTCGAGAACTATATGGGGAATCATGGTCGCAGAATTTCAATGAACTTAACGCTAGTGTTCTCTAACAAACGATGCACAAGCAGCATTAAGAAGAACCATTGAAAAGTATACTCATATCTGCAGGTTCATTCTTTCAGTGAATTACTCCTCAAAGATAATTGAACCAATTCAAAGTAGATGCACAATGTTTCGATTTAGCCCATTAAACTCTGATGACATTAAGAATTATATTCGGAAAATTGCACAGAAAGAAAATCTTGAGATTACAAAAGATGGTCTTGAAACTCTAATCTTTGTTTCACAAGGCGATCTTCGAAAGGCGATAAATGTCCTTCAGGTTGGTGCATCACTTAGTAATAAAATTACTGCAGATTTACTATATGAAACCAGTACTACGGCAAATCCTAAAGATGTTCAATCCCTGATCTTGACTGCATTGGATGGTGATTTTATGGCTGCAAGAAATAAGCTTTATGATCTTTTATTAAAAAATGGGTTGAGTGGCGGAGATGTTATCAAACAAATTCATAGAACTATCTTTGATTTGACGATTCCTGATGTTAGTAAAATTAAACTTATTGAAAAAACTGGTGAAATTGAGTTCAGACTTACAGAAGGTAGTAATGAACATATCCAGCTTGAGACTCTTCTTGCTCAATTTGCTCTTGAAGGTAATAAATTATAAAAAAAAGAAAAAAGAATATTACAGCGTTTTCGCTGTAAATTCATCAATAATTTTTTCAAGTTCAACCGTAGTTTTCTCTCCAACCTCATAACGTACACGAACTAATGGTTTGTTTGTTGTTAGAATTCTACTCAGATCAATTGGTGTACCACTGACGATAAGGTCCACATCAATTTTATTTATGGTTTCTTCAAGTTCTTTTACTTGTTTTTTACCATATCCCATTGCTGGAAGAACTTTTGAGAGATGATTGTATTTTTCAAATGTACTTGCTATGGATCCTACGGCAAAGGGTCTAGGGTCAATGATTTCACCTGCATTGTTGTCCTCTGCTGCAACGGTTCCTGCACCATATGGCATACTTCCATGGGTAACAGTTGGTCCATCTTCAATGACTAAAACTTTTTTACCTGCAATTTCAGCTGCTTTTTCAGCGGTAACACTTGATATTCCTTCAATGATGGTTGCATTTGGATTTAACTTTTCAACATTCTTTCTAACTGCGTCGATATTCTCTTGTTTAGCAGTATTTACTTTGTTGATAAGAATGATATCTGCTGCAAGTGTGTTGACTTCTCCAGGGTAGTAGCTAGATTCATGACCAGGTCGATGTGGATCTACAAGTGTGATAAGCATATCTGTTTTATAAAAAGAGAAATCATTGTTTCCTCCATCCCAGATGATCACATCAGCTTCTTTTTCTGCTTCTTCAAGGATTTTACCATAATCCACACCAGAAAAGATCACTCCACCCATGTCGATATAAGGTTCATATTCTTCTCTTTCTTCAATGGTACAATTGTATTTATCTAAATCTTCATAGGATGCAAATCGCTGCCAGATCTGAGTAGTTAAATCAGGATCATATGGCATAGGATGTCGGATACTGGCTACTTTAAGGCCTTTTTTTCTTAGAATCTCAAATATTGTTCTTGAAACCTGAGATTTTCCACAACCCGTTCGTACTGCACAAACACCAATTACTGGTTTTGATGATTTAATCTGAGTGTGATCTGGACCAAGTAATGTAAAATCTGCGCCAACTGCATTTACAATAGCTGATTTTTCCATAACATATTGATATGGAAGGTCACTGTAAGCAAAGATGACTTCTTCTACATTATGTTTTTTTATTAAATCCACAAGTTCCTCTTCTGCATATATTGGAATTCCATTTGGATATAATTTCCCTGAAAGTTCTGGAGGGTATTTCCGTCCATGGATATCTGGTATTTGTGTTGCGGTAAATGCAACAACATTATATGCTTCGTTTTCTCGATAATATACATTGAAATTATGGAAGTCTCTACCTGCTGCACCCATAATAAGAATGTTTTTTCTCTGTGTCATAATTATCTTAAACTCCGTATGATGATGGGTGGAATCAACTTCCTCTTTATAGATTTTTCTTCAACCAAATTATCCATAAAAATGAGAATAATAAAAAAAAGAGAAAAAAAGGAAAATATTATTGTTAATTTTTGATATGTGGGGCATCTTATGCAATTTCAAGAGTGAAGTTGTTTTAACCAATGTCATATGTTATGATATTTCCATCTTTTTTCAAAAATTTCCAATAAACATCACCAGTTTCAAGGCCTTAGTAATAATTAGTATATCTAGCAGTGAGAGAAAAATCATTGTTTCTTATTTTTTTAATTCGCCAAGTGTTGTAATACGTTCAGCTGATGCATTATGTTTATGGATGCTTTCTTCGCTTTCGCTTCGAACAACAACCATGACATCATCAGGAAGATTATGATATCTATCAATAATTATTTTAAGAATATCTCGTACGACATCTTCGACAAATTTTGGATTTTGATGTGCAGAATATACAAGGTCACCTTCTTCTTTTCGTTTCAAGATACTGAAGGTTGGTGAACTAAATGCTTGTTCAGCAATATCTATAAGCTCATTAGCATCAACACTTGTATTATTGCTTGGCACTTCAATCATGACTGTTGTAATATTCCTTTGATTATGCGTTGGAGGAACAACCTTATCTTTATAATTTCCAATCTTTCTAATAATTTCCATTGCACATGGACATGCAGTCATTCCAATAGCTTTAATACCAATTAATTTTCTTATCTCGCCGTTTTTATGGGCTCTTGCTTCTGCTAATAGCTTATATGGTTCGAGTCCAGTATGCCCTGAAGGATAGCTGCGTTTTAAAAAATAATCTGCTTCTGCTTTTACTTCTGAATGTGTAGCATATTCATGTTTTTCAAGTAATTTTTTTGCAGTATGTGCACAAATTGTTTCAAGGTCAGATACCGGTTTTTTTAGGTTTTCATCTGTTATTTCAGATACAAGTTCAAGATTTCTGGACATATGACTTCCCTTTTGGGATGCTGGAAGATCAACAAATATATCCATTTTTACAACTAATGATATGTTATGATCTGTATTTGGTCTTCTGATATGAATTAGTTTTTTTACACCTGTTACTCCGACTCGAGTAAGCTTGAATTTTGAGTGGGATGGGCTTGCTTGAACATCAGGTAAATCAACAGTTTTTGAAATATGATCACCAAATCAAGTGATAATAGTTGTTTTTATAAGGATTAGGATTTAACCCATTTTTGCCAAAAACTAAAATAAACCCTTTTCTATTCCAGGAATAAAAGATTCTAATTTGCCGCTGTGGCTTAGAGGTATAGCGATTCCTTGGTAAGGAATAGGTCGTGGGTTCAATTCCCATCAGCGGCTTAGGATATTTTGTTCAATAATTTTTCTTGTTAAATGCACTTATTTTTAATATTCATTTTTCAAAGTTTCAACATTTTTTGGTAAATAATTGTAAAATAAACCTTTAATACTGAATATACAAACAATAAATATTATGACATTTTCAATAATGACAAGTATTATGATCTGGATATTGGGGCCTATTTTCTTTGGTGGTGCATATTATTTGTTAACAAATAAACAAGTAAAATTATTTTGATTAAAACAGTTGTACGTTTTGAAGTTAATTTAAAATATATAAATATTTAATTTATTTTTTTCCTATTTGAGTGAAAGATATCGTTGAAATGTTTTTTCTGAAATTCTTTTGATTATATTGATAAGAATAATCATTGCTATAAAGGAAAAAAGAACTCTTCCAAGAAGAATACCAATAAGTGATGCACCAAGTGTCATCATTAATATGGTATCCTCAATGAGGCTATGAGAAAGACCCATTAGAGATACTGAGAGAAATGCATCTTTTTTTGTAAGTTTTCCAGATTGGGCTTCATCAATAATGATTCCTCCTCCATAAGAAATTCCTAGTGTTGTACCAATAATGGTTAATGGTGCTGCTTTTTTACTCATTCCTAAGAATTCAAGACCGGGTTCCATGAACTGGTTTAGTTTATTGATAACTCCAATATTTTTTAGTATTTTCATTATGAACAACAATGAAAAAATGATGATGAAAATAAAAATATAATTTGATATTTGACTTAGTATCCAATCAGGTATTGTTGCATTTGTGGGTGTTTTACTCCATGTCATTGTAGAAGGATTTTGCAAGATTTTAAAATATGAAAAGATGGCATTAAGAATGAAACCAAAGAGACATGCGGAGAGAATTCGAAGTATCAATGTAAACCAAATGCGGATACCTGCTTTTCGCGCAATTGTAACTTCAACCGGTAGACTATGAGCTATCAGAATCATTGAGCATAGTATGGTTACTTGGGCTACCGTGAGAATTTGTTCGGATGCTAGACTAATGTAAACAATGATCCCTCCATATATGTTTGTAATCATCGCAGTTGCCCAAACAAGCCCTGTTTCCCCAGGTAATCCAAGGATTTGCATGAATGGTGAAAGAAATGATCCAATGTGGTCTATCATGCCGGTTAATTCAAGGATTTTTACAATAATACTAATTGGGATCATGATCTTAAAAATAATAAGAGAAGTACGAATTGTATCATTGAATACCTGTTTTATTTGATTGACATAAAGATTCATTTGAACCCTGATTTCCTATTAACTAACCTTTTTTTGTGGATTTTTATATGAGGTAATGAGAAAAACTCCAAGAAATAAACAAATAATTCCAACTATCTGAAAAAGAGTAATAGAATCATTAAATATAAAAAATCCAATTAATGCTGCAAAAACTGGTGCCGCTAGTTCAATTCCTGATACTTTTGCAGCTTTCAATCGCTTCAATCCTTCATAATAACAAATCGTTCCAATACCAACAACGACCCCAATGATTGTCTGATTAATAGTAATATATTTGATATTGACAAATGGAAGAAATAATGTGAAGATGATAGATGCGAAAAAAAACCTATAAAAGGTAATAACCCCAGATGGAATATCTTTAAGATATTTTCTCATAATAAGAGCAGTTGTTGCCCAGAAAAAGGTGGCGATAAGAACCAATATATCCCCCATTGTTCCAAAGGATAAAGCAAAAACGTTTTCCATTGTTTTGGTTGAAACAAAAATTGCAGAAAGTATCATGAGTCCAATCCCTAGGTAATTTCTTTTTTCTAATGTTTCATTTTTTATAAAAATAAATGCAATAAGTATAATGAACATTGGTTGAAGATGGCCAATTAAAACCGCATTTAGCACAGGTGTGTTTACAAGTGCATAGAAATAGATTAAATCTGCTCCAAGTGTTCCAATGACTGCAATATAGATCAATGCAGATAATTTTTTTTTGTTAACTTTTAATTGTGGTGTATCTTGTTTTATGAGAATATATGAACCTGCGATTAGTAAAACGATATATGCTCTAACAATTGATGTTTGTAGAAATGTAGCATCGACATAGGAAAATTTTGCAAAAAGCGGTTCAAGTGCCCACATAATTGCAGATATGAAAACTGCAATAATTCCAATATGTTTCTGCTTCATGATTTTTTTTACCTTTGAGCCATTACAGTACTATTTTTAAAATATGGAAATGAATAATTGCTTAGATCGCCTTGTTTTTTATCTGGGGTGGGCATTAGTCTTGCTGAAAGCGGTTTTTGAAGCTTTATTGATAAAGATGCAACATCTAAAAGGATATGTTCAAGATCACTACAAGTAATATTTCCAGGTAATGGTATGGTATCTAGACCTGTGCCACATACTGCGGAATATAACAATAGATTTGTAATTGAAAAACAATTTTGAGTATTACGAACAGCAAGCCCATCATCTTCAAGAACAGGAAGCATAAGCCCACAATAACCTGTTTTTTTTAGGGGGAGACTTTGAAGAGTGTCAGTGATTATCTTTGCAATAGAAAGTGTTCCAGGTTGACCAAATCTATAATCCTTTATAAGATGTTCAAATGCATAGGCAATACTTTCATGTTTTTCAATAGATGTACTGATTGATACATCAATTCCATTATATCTGATGTTATACTTTTTTGATAGTTTCTTAGCAAGCGATTCAAGAGGTCCATAAGTATCCATTAACCTGTTTTTCAGTGCTTTTTTTGCTTGTTTCAATGATGATGCTTCCTTGAATGATTCATAGACAAGATCACTATTTTCAAGCCCTAATGCAAATGATACATCTTTTTGATCATGGTATGATGCAGGATAGAAAGGGGTGTTGGGAGAAACATTACAAAGTGCAGCGAACCTAAGATTCGTAAAGCCTTGTGGTTCTAATTTAGCATTTTTTATGATGATCTTAGCGGTTTCTTTTACGGATTCATAATCAATATCTGTTTTATTACAGATTTTTACTGTGCAGAATACATTTTGACATATATTCAATATCTCAGACAACCAAGAAATACATTCTTTTTCTTCTGTTGGACCAATATTAAAATAGTCGATTTGATGGTTTTTCATCCATTGACTTAGTGTTTGAACCGCTGAGATCAATTCTTTTTTTGTTTTTGCATAATCCTGCCAAGGTTGTGTGCTCATACGGATTGTTTGCACTTGATAATCATTGTTTATAAAACTATTTTTCAACATATGTGATTTATCAGATATCTCTGAAAAATCCTCAACATTCATTTCCCTTTGATATGAAAAACCAGTGGTAATAGTCCGTATCTTCATAAAAAAAATTATATCCTTGATGATTTTAAAAGATTATAGTAAAGAATTTAAAAAAATCACTATTCCTTTAAGTTATCACCATTTAAATGTTTCCGGATAAGTGCTTTCATGGTTCCAGATGTTCCCAAAGTTTCAATACTTACATTATGGGTGTTGATTGCCTCTATTGATTTTAAAAATGATATCGCCCGTTCCTTTTCAGTATGATCACAACGAAAAATTCCTTTATTATCTTTAAAACGAGTTAAAAAAAACCCATAGGTTTTATAAGACGTATGATACTTTTGATAACAATGAGTCTGAATGGTTTTTATAAGCTCATATCGTTGAAAAGATAATGATTCATCAGCAAAAATTGTAAATGCAATATATCGATTCCGTTTTTGTCTTACTGCGATGAGTGTTCACCTCAAAAAAGTTGAAAAAACATTGAATTGCTTATTCAGATTCAATTCTTGGGGCAAGTAAATAGGTGACATGTCCTTTTGATTGTGCAACATTGAATTCTACTTTTGTTGGGTTATCATTTCCAAGGTGAATTGTTACAGCTTCATTTGCTTTCACTGATTTGATCATGTTTGAGAAATAATCAATGGAAAAAAGACTTTTGACTTTCTCGCTTGTTGAAAGATCAATAAGCATATCTTTTGGAATGGTAAGATCAACTGTATCCGTATCTCCCTCAGCATAAAGCTGAAAACTATCTTTTTTCATAGTGATTGCGAGATGATCAGAAATGGATTCAGATGCTTTTACCCCTTGACTAAGCTCAGATGCTTTCACAACAACTTTTCCTGGTAGATCAAGATTAGGCATTTTTGGATCAGGCATTCCTGCTGTATCAATAAGGGCCATTTTTCTTACGAGGTTTCCAATTTGAATAATCAATCTATTTTGCTTTTGATTGAACTCAAGATTTACCATTTGTTCTGAATTTGCAAGACGCATGATACTTGCAAATTTATCCATGTCGATACCAAGTTCAAGATCTTCTGTTTTATACTCTTCAAATGCATCGCTTGTTATTCGTAAATCTATCATTGCAACATGTGCTGGATCTACTGCCCGAAGTGAAATTTCATTTTTTGATATATTGAATTTTACTTCATTTACAAGTGGTGATGTAACATCTATTAAATCTTTTAACACGTTTGCTTTTACTTTTACTTGAAACATCTTTCCGGCCTCCCCAAAACGGACCAATATACTGTGATGTGTTGCATGAGTATAAGTTTTCGGTTTATAATTCTAGCGGAAATTTCTAATTATCAAATTGATGTGTGATGTTTGAATATATATTATCAATTATAAAGCAGTCCTTTAGTCCTCACGCCATTTATGCCCACATTTTGTACATGTAAAGAATCTACTTTCTGGTTCATCACTTCCTCTCATCTGTCTAAGAATCCAGTATGCTTTATTATTGTCACATTTAGGACATAGCTTTTGTGTTTTTGGTAATACATTCAGTTCATCCTTATTTTCAATGACTGTAACCTCTTTTTCTTTCCTTTCAGTAACAACCATATTTTTTCCTTTTTTATCTTCGCTATGTCCACATTTATTACAAATAAGTTTTTTTTCCTTTGGATACATTAATGCTTTACATTTAGGGCAGAATTTCATTTTTTATTTCTCTCCATTTTATCTAGAATAATGTTATCATGATCAAATGCAAGTGGTGGAAGATTAGAAAGTGGGAAAAATTTTACATCAGTTGCATCATCACCACTTTGAAGTACTCCATCTTTCTTAATTAAATCATAAATAATGCTAACTGTATGGCCTCGTGGATCTCTATTAGGATCTGAATATACTCCAAATAAATCAGCGATATCACAGATTAACCCTGTTTCTTCTTTCATTTCCCGTTTTATCGCATCTTCTGTTGTTTCGTCATAATCAACAAAACCTCCAGGTAATGCCCACATATCCTTAAATGGGTCATTTCTCCTTTTAATTAAGAGAATTTTATCACTTTTCATTAAAATGCCGTCAACTGTTAAACTAGGATTTCTATATTTCATTATGCTGTTTTCCCCAAAATACGGAACTGTTATTTTAATTTTTCAACAAAAAAGATGAATATAAATATAAATTTCAAATATTAAAATATGGGATGAGAGATTGATTCTCTCATGTTTGATTCATTGTTTCCCAAAAATTTGGTAAATTTCGTTCTAACTCATCTTTCCATTTGACAAATATTACTTCATCTGATTCTTCGTGTCTTTTACTTGAGAATAATATATTCTTTGCTTGTTGGTGCATCCCATTAAAGTGTACTATTGTACCATCCTCCTCAAATTTAGAGTAACCACATAATGGTTTTTTATTTTAAGTACGTTTTTCTCTTGTATCTATGTAGCTAAATATGTAGATGAAAATCCATAAACATTAATCAGTAAATCATAAAAAGAGGAAATGATATTCACCTATTCAATTAAACGGGCCCGTGGTCTAGCTGGTTATGACGTCGCCTTGACATGGCGGAGGTCTTGAGTTCAAATCTCAACGGGCCCACTATTAGTTTTTCAAAAGGGATTCTTGAAGCGTATTTGTATATTGTTTTTTTAATCTTAAGGCAAAGTAACATAACTTCCGCATTTTTAGGCGCATGAATTGGATTTTTCTAAAAATTCTCTATGTATTTCAATGGCCTTTATAGGTGTTGACTCTACATTTGAGAACGCAATTCCCTTAATTTTTTTCAAATTTTAAGTGCTTATAAAATAAGAGTATAAGCCTGACATTAATATTTCTATTGGGGACACCAAAAGATAGGTGATTCCAGAAGAGAATTTGGAAAGTTAAGGGATAAAAATCATTTTATTAGTCTCTGTTATGTGCTTATAATTTTGGAAGTTAGGTTTCATACTCCGATACCTCTAAAGGCGACATAGAGAACGTTGGAGCTTATTATAGAAATCAAAGAATGAAACAAGCCGAAAATGATCCTGAGAAATATAAAAAAATATGTGATAAAAGAGGAGTTCATATGGAGGGACATATTGGGAGAGTAAAGCTCACAACACTCTTAGATGATCATCCCGGACGGCAAGGATGGAAACAATTCCTTCTTCGATCAGGAATGACAATGCTTTCCCTTGTTTTTGCTGCATTGATGCGAGTTCAAAATGATGTTTTTGAACATTTATCAAATGTCACATACATCGTCTAGTGATTTTCCTGAGAGTCATCTAGTAAATGAAGCGATGACTTTCAGGTTAT
>NJDG01000028.1 GCA_002254885.1 Thermoplasmatales archaeon ex4572_165 | reverse complement strand
TCTTTTTGAAAGAAAAGTATATATTTTCTTTAAATTTTTGTTATTATCCCATGTATCAAGAACAGAAACATCATCATTTTTATCCTTTATTTGATTGATCCAATATATTAAACGAGGAATAGCTCTTGTTACATTATCAACAATTGTGATATCTGCTGTTTTTGCAGTACGAGAAAGGGGATTAAGATCAATTGTAATTACATATTTTCCCATGTCCTTTAATGCCTGACAGCGGTCACCATCCTCCAAGGGAACTAGTACAACATCAGATGAAAATATTCCTTTTTCTTCACACAAACCACGATTATGATCAAGATTTGGAATATGCATAGTAGGATGAGATCCAAGAACATGTTCTGCTCCAACTTTTTTCATTTCCTTAATTAATAACTGGACACGTTGATCTGATTTATGAAATAAGTTTACCTCTAAAACTATTGGAATTAATTGTGATAGCTGAACACTTTCTTTACCGACCAATGATACAACATTACCATTTAAAGAAAATACTGGATGCTTTGCAGAAACAAGAGCTTTTGCAGCAGCTTGTATTGCATCATCTGAAAATGATTGTGTTTTTTCACCAATAATATAATCAAATGCTTCACCACGACCATGAGCTATCAAACCGGTTTCATGAACAAATCCTTTTTTTAACCCCTCACTAATCCTTTCCCTCATAATCAGTGATTCATATCTTGGATGACTCTTAGGGATTATTGTTTTCATTAAAAATATGATAAAAATTTATCTTAAAAAAATCTTTTTAAAAAATGAAAAGAAAAAATGCAGTTATGATAACTGCAAAATATTCATGAGTATTATTTTAACCGTACATGTTTGGTTGAGGGGCTCTGTTTGTTGAAACCATCGGTTTTGCCTGTTGATGGAATTTTTGTAGTTTTTGCTCAATTCTCTCTGATTCCTCATATAATGGTGAAACGTTAATATCTACATCAATAATAGATGCAATAACATTTATTGCCGCGGCAGCAGCACGAGCATCAGGATACTTTGGATGCGCCTCAGTTAAAATGGATACAACATTGAAATCAGCTTGTTTTCCTTTATTCAGAAGAACGCCTGATACTCCTGCAATGATACCATTTTTAAACTGTGCAATGTTTTTCATTGATAGCGTTTGACGAATATTTATAGTTGAACCTATCGCAAAAGCTTCTGCTGAAATGTTACCTGAATCTTCTTTTCCTTCAACAACCATGCCCTCAGGTGAAATTAACAAATCACATTTTTTGTCATTTACCCATTGCATTATTGTTTGAGAAATTGAATTAATCAAATGAGGTTTTGGTTTAAATTCAGAAACAAAAACAACGATTTTATGTCCAGAAGGTTGTTCACCTGCATAAATCCTTACAGGGGAGAGTGGTTCACCGGTATGAACAACAGATAAAGCTGGAAAATCATCAGAGTTCAATGCACCAACTTGTTTTAAATTCAACGCGTCAATTAAATAATTAGCTGCAATTGTACTTACTAGGCCAATTGAGGGAAACCCGGCAATAACAGTTGCACCAGTAAGATCCATTTTTTCAAAATCAATTATTTTTACTGATTCATTATGCAATTTTACATCACCATCCATTTATGAAGAGAATAGAAATACTAAGATATAAAACCATTGGTAAAAATCGTTTTAACCTTTGACAACACCAAGAGGTTTCATTTTTATAACTTTTTTTGAGATACCTGCACCGTGAACTGTATCAACCCTTCCTGCACCATGGCATGTAGAGCTGAATGTCTCTGATGCTTCCCTTGTTCCACATAATACATAACTTTCTGTTCCCATATCTCCAGGGATAAGAACTGGTTGACCAACATCTTGATATTTAAGAGGAATCTCTGTTTTTTCGGGACCAAATGCTCTTGTTGCACCCTTCCTATGCACTACAACCTTTCTTTTTTTGCCATCAATGATGTGACTTTCTTTCTTTGCAATATTATGACAGACATCATACACAATATCCATTCCAAGATCTTCTGCATTTGATTTCAGAATTTTTTCAAATGATTCACGAACCCAATGTACAATCATCTGACGATTACACCAAGCAAAATTTGCAGCACATGCCATTGCCTTAAAATAATTCTCCCCCTCAGGTGAATGCACAGGTGCACAGGCTAGTTGCCGATCTGGAAGCCAGATATTATATTTTTTTACTGCTCGTTCAAGCACTTTTAAATGATCTGAACAAACCTGATGACCAAAACCTCTTGATCCTGTGTGAATCATCACACAAATTTGATCAACCTTATCAATACCAAATATCTTTGCAGCCTTTTCATCAAATATTTCATCTACACGTTGAATCTCAAGAAAATGATTTCCAGCACCAAGTGAACCAATCTGAGGAGCACCTCGCTGCATTGCTTTCTCTGAAACAACAGAACTATCCGCATTACTCAAACATCCCTGTTCCTCTAAAAACTCAGTATCTTTTTCCCAGCCGTATCCTTGATCAACAGCCCAGGAAGCACCCATTTTTATAGCGTCATCAAGTTCCCCTTTTTTTAGTCGTATTTTTGCTTTTGATCCAAGACCTGATGGAACATTTCTAAACATCTCATCAATTAAATCATGAATTTGTTGTTTATTCAGATCTTTTGAAGAAATATTTGTTCGAACAAGTCTGACTCCACAGTTAATATCAAACCCTACTCCGCCAGGGGAAATTACACCAGTTTCTTCATCAGTTGCTGCAACTCCACCAATGGGAAAACCATATCCCCAATGGATATCTGGCATTGCCATTGCTTTTCCTAGAATGCCTGGTAGCATGGTCATATTTGCTGCTTGTTCTGCTGCATTATCTCTTAAAAGTTGAGGGATCATTTGTTTTGATGTATATATAATTGCAGAAGTTTTCATATGGAGATTTTCATTTTCACCTTTATAGCTTTTGGGTATTTCGTAACGAAAGTCATCGATTTTATTTAAGGGGCCATTCCATGTCATAGATTTTTAAACCAAAGAAATGAATATCAACTGGATTTATAAGGATTAACTATGTAATAAAAATTGAACAGATGATTAAGAGGATGTTTCTCTTAATTTCGTTTCTTTCTAATATATGGGACTCCAGTTTTTTTATTTATTTTTACTTCATAATTGTCAGGTAATGCTGAGGGAATACTTTCATCAGGTTTATCTTTACTGAAAAAATGAATCACTCTTTTCTTATTATTCCCAAGATCGATTTCTTTTTGATATAATATATACCCTTTGAAATTATAAACCAATTTAGTATCTATTTTGTGGAGTTTTTTTATTGATTTTTTTAACTCTGTTACTAATAATTCAGGTTTTTTATCTGTTTTTTCTTTTGTGGTCTGCTTAAAAATATTTTTCTTTTTTACTAATTTCTTTTCTTTTCCTATATTTTTTAAAGCAGGTTCCCATATAGGAATCTCTTTATTTTCTTGTTCATCAGGTTTAATTAATGTTACATCATCATTACGATCTTCTTTTTTATAATCATCGAAGGTTTCATATTCTTTGGTTTTGGGAATGTGATTTGAGTCTTCTTCAACTAATTCCCATTTTGGGAGAATGTCATTGTTTCCATTTTTTCCTATTGGATGAGATGTGTTTTTATCTGCATGTAAAGAAGTTAATTGGTCTTTTGGTTTTACTTCAATAAAATCTGGAATTTCATATTCTGAAACCTGTTCGATTTCAAAAAGATCCTCACCTTCATCATAAAGTCCATTTTCCAAAGGTTGAGATAAATTAGGTGAATCTTCTTTTTTTTCGTTTAGTTGTTCAGGTTCAAAAGAGGGTTTTTCCTCTATTTTTTCATGATGAATCTGGACAGTAGGTTTTAATCCATTTTCATTTAATTTGTGATGTAAATGTTTTGGTTGATGATATCTTGATTGATATTTCAGGCGAAACTTGAGAGTATCAATATATTTGTCGTTTGTTGATGGGGTAAGTTCATTAGGGTTATCAAGGATTTTTCGAACAAGATCAATTTTTTCTGATTTCTTTTCTTTTTTTGGCATCGTTTTTTTCCAACCAGATGGTTACAAACTTTAGAATACTATTACTTTTTTGATAAGTAATAATGGTACTAATTTATTTAATTTTATTGTTTATTTAATAATTATTAATTTGATTTACTAATATATATAATTAAGCCTTGATGTTTTTTATGGGTGGATTCTGAAATGCTTTTTCAAATTTCTTTATTTTTGAAACATTTATAACCATTTGATTTATACTATACTTTTTGATTTATTATGAATTTTAAGGGAAAAGATATCATATCTATTAGAGATTTTTCAAAAACCGAGATAAATTTTATTCTTAAATATGCAAAAAAAATGATACCTTATGCAAAAGGGGAAAAAACAACTGATATTCTTCATGGAAAAGTTCTCTCATCTCTTTTTTTTGAGCCAAGTACAAGAACACGGTTAAGTTTTGAAAGTGCAATGAATCGTTTAAATGGAAAAATTATTGGATTTGCAGATCCAACTGCAACATCACAAAAAAAGGGGGAGAGCCTTGCAGATACTATTCGAATGGCAGAAGCATATAGTGATATCATCGTGATGAGACACCATTTAGAGGGAGCAGCTCGTCTTGCAGCTGAATTTTCCAATGTGCCGGTGATAAACGCAGGTGATGGTGCGGGAAGACATCCAACTCAATGTTTTCTTGATTTATTTACAATTCTTCTTGAAAAAAAGAAAATTGATGGACAAAATGTGATATTACTTGGAGATTTAAAATATGGAAGAACCGTTCATTCGCTTGCGTATGCATTAGCATTATATGGCGCGGAGCTCACATTTGTTTCACCAAAAAATTTACAGATGCCAAAGGAAATAGTGTCAGAATGTAAAGAGCTAGGTGCAAATATCCAATCAACATCAAAACTTGATAAAGCAATAAGAAATGCTGATGTTCTTTATGTTACAAGAATTCAAAAAGAACGATTCCCTGATGCAGAAGAATATAATCAGGTTGTAGGGACATATCAAATAAACAATGAACTATTAAATAATGTAAACGAAAATCTTATCATAATGCATCCTCTTCCAAGAGTTACGGAAATATCTCCAGAAGTAGATCAAACTGATTTTGCAGTTTATTTCAAACAAGCTTTCAATGGTGTCCCTATCCGTATGGCATTACTTTCTCTTTTAACGGGGGAAACACTATGAAATCATTGAAAATTCCATTGATTAAGAATGGTACCGTTATTGATCATATTTCAGCTGGAAATGCAGTGAAAGTTATCTATATTCTTCAAGTTACTCAAAGTCTAGAATCAGTTGTTAGTGTTGCAATGAATGTAAAAGGAATATTAGGTAAGAAAGATATATTAAAAATTGAGAATCGTGAGCTTGCCAGAAGGGAAGTTGATAAAATAGCACTTATTGCTCCAAAAGCAACAATTAATATAATACGTGATTATAAAGTAATAAAGAAACATCGAGTCAAACTTCCAGATGAAATTATTGGTATTGCGGTATGTCCAAATCCTACCTGCATCTCAAATTATAAGGAACCTGTTGAAAGTAGATTCATTGTTATTGATAAGGAAATTCCACGTATCAAATGTTATTATTGTGAAAGAGAACTTGAGGAGATTGCAGATAAAATTATTTCATAGATTCAAGGATTTCCTTTGCCCGATCCATTCGGACATTTCCTTCTTTGACCATTTTTTCTGCAACAATATCGAGTTCATCTTTATTTGCACCTGCCATCATTGCAATGTTTCTTGCATGTAGGGACATATGACCTTTTTGAATGCCAACAGTGGATAGTGCAAATACTGCTGCAAAATTTTGTGCAAGGCCAACACTTGCAATAATTTCAGATAATTGTTTTGCAGATTGAATGTTTAGTATTTTTTTACAGAATTTTGCCTTAGGGTGAATACTTCCTGCACCCCCAACAATACCAACGGCAACAGGAAGCTCGATTTCTCCAACAAGATTTCCTGATTCATCCTTTGAATATTTTGTAAGTGAGCTGTATTGGCCTTTTCTAGCAGCATAGGCATGAGCACCTGCCTCTATGGCTCTGAAATCATTACCTGTTGCAACAATAACTGCATCTATTCCATTCATGATGCCTTTGTTATGGGTTGCCGCTCGATAGGGGTCAATGGATGCAAGAGAGTATGATTCGAGAAACGCATCAATATTTTTTTCTCCACCCATTTGTTCCTTATCAAACACGGCTTTTGCCTTTGCAATTCTTTTATCTGCAAGATTTGAAAGTATTTTCAAACGAATGTATCCATCTGTTAATTCTTCCATGATTGGTGCAAGGGCTTCAACCATGGTATTTACCGCATTTGCACCCATCGCATCTCTAACATCAACAATAAGATGTACTACAATCATTTCTTGATTACTAGTTTCAAGGATACGAACTTCAATATCTTTTGCGCCTCCACCTAATCCTACTAGGATTTTATCCTGAGCATTTGCAACTTTTAGAATTTCTTGTTTTTTTTCTATGATTGCACTTGCAGCTTTTGGTATATCTTTTACACCAAGGATCTGTATTTGCCCTATCATTAATGGATCTGATATTTCTGTTTTAAAACCTCCATGGATCCTTGCAATTTTTGCAGCATTACTCGCAGCAGCTACAACGCTTGATTCCTCTGTTGCCATAGGGATGAGTTTATCTTCTCCATTGATGGTGAAATTCATTGCAATCCCTATTGGTATTTCAAATGTTCCAATGACATTTTCAATCATTGTATCTGCAAGTGATAAATCAATAGGTTTTTTCAAATTGGATATATCTTCATCGGATATATCTGAAAATTTTTTCACAATTTCAATACGTTGTTCAATTGATAACTTATAAAATCCTGATATCTTTGATGATTTTTCATTGGCGACCATAAAATAAAACCTCTTGTTTTTTTGTTTATTACTTGCGATGAATAATTTCTTGTTATTATTAGTTATCCATTTATTCATTCGACATTTATCGAATGATATCTAGAAAAATAAAGATTTGTATGAATTGATCTAAGAAATATTTTCTCGCATTTTTACTGCTTGACCAAAAGAAAAATCCTTCATTTCATCTACGTTAAGAAGACACCGACCAACCCCTAGAAATGTATCATTGTTATCAACGACAATACATTCATCAAAGGGTCTTAATATTTGATCTCCACCAACAACAAACTTTGAAAAAACACTTTTTCCTTCTTTAATAAATGGTACTGCATCATCATCAACAATAATACGATATCTTGGGAAAGAAGAATGCTTATGGATGAGTTGTCCTCCTGCCAATTTTAATGTGAACAATCCGTCAGATGCACGTAATGAAACGACATGTTCATTTGAGTTGTATACATTTCGAATTTTATTTGTTTTCTTTGATTTGACAAAAGAAAGGGCCCCTGAAAACAAGATATCGCCTGCATCTTTCCCAAATTGCATTGATGCAACTGCGATAATCCGTTTTCTATCCTCATTTTGTTCATTTGTTTTCTCTGATGATTTCTTTATTTTTTGAAGTGATTTTTCATTATCCCAATATATAACTTCTTTTCCTTTGATAAATTCTTTAAAATATTTTCGAGTAATACTTTTGGTCTGTTTATCAATATTTTTTGGGAAAACCGATTGTGAAAAAGGATACATTTCATCTAGAAATATTGGAACTGGTCCAAGTGCACTATCAATAATAATTTCTACATTTGGATTGTGTTCTTGAATCTTTTTTATTTCTGGTTCATAACTTATATGATATGGTTTTTCTGATTCAGGTAAAACAATGATTGTATCTGAAAATGGTTGATACCACTCTTTCATACGTATCTTTGTCCGATCCAATAACGGTCGATGAATTGTATGGGGTCCTGTATAGATCAGAGCTTTTTTCTTATGGATGGGTTCAAATTTTTCCAACCATTGTTTTTCTTTTTTTGTTTTAAGAACATGTAAAGCATCAATCAACCAGGGGTTTTCTGATGCTTTCCGCTCTACTAATTCCCATAATGTATTATTTCTAATGGCATTTCTAATAATCTTTATTTCTTTCATTGAGATGTAAAGGTTATGTCTTGCAATCAACCTCATCCTCTCTTTATCGTCTGTTTTTTTAAGCTCCGATGCGGTAATATTTGAACAAACAGGGCAACAGCAAGACAGTTCTTCGATATCTTTAAGGTGCATTGTTGCATTTGAGAAAATCAGACGATCTTGCATTGCATACTTCACATATGCAGATGAATCAAACACATCACATCCTAATGCAACTGCGAGAGGAAAAATAAGAGGGTGACCTGCTCCAAATAAATGAACTGGTTTTCCTGCAGATAACCCTTGTTTTGATGCAAGGATGATTTGTACAAGTTCAGCATATCTTTGCTGTTCCATTAATGGTACGACACCTCCAATTGGATAAAGATCTGCATCAAGTGAAGATAGTTCTTGTGCACATTTCTTACGTAGGTCAGGAAAAATTGAACCCTGAATCGTGCAGGCAAGCCCCATTTTTTCCTTTATAAGGATGCTTTTTTTCGCTCGTTTAATTGTTTCTTTCATCCCTTCTTTTGCTTCTTTTCGTGTTTGATTAGGAGTTCCAAACACATCAAGAATTGTTCCGACATCAACTCCTATGTTTTTCTGAAATTCAATAATTTCCAATGGTTCAACAGAGACAGACCCATAGATATATGATTGAAAAGTTCCAGAATCTGTCATAATAGGGCCATTAAAATCAATGAGATGGTGAACTCCTTCTTCCAAAGCTATTTTTTGTAATTTTTTATGTTTTCTGATGATATATGAATTGGTTATTACCATTT
The DNA here is from genome assembly GCA_002254885.1 of Thermoplasmatales archaeon ex4572_165. GTDB lineage: Archaea > Thermoplasmatota > E2 > DHVEG-1 > DHVEG-1 > EX4572-165. Next base: position 7,421 of record NJDG01000028.1, on the reverse strand, counting down.
CAACATCAAAACATGATTTCATTTCTTTTGGAGAAATTAAAATTTTATTTGGGTTTATAACTGGAAGTAGGGTTGGTGTTGTTACGGGTCCATGATCTGTATAAAGTTTTCCTAATCGTCCTGCTGCATCTCTATCTTTTATCTCAAATTTCATGGTTTTTTCAACTCATAAAAATAATTATCATAATTTTTTTTGATTAATGATTCATTATCAACTTATAGTATTCTAGGCTCCAATCTGAATAGGGTTTACAATTCTTTTCAATGTTGCAATTGCTGATAGTGAAGCTAAATAACTTGAACCAGGATTATTTGGATTAGGCATGTTTTCAACAACTGCACGTAATCTACCAAAACGACCATGTGCAAGAATCTTATGACTATTTCTTGTTGCAACAGGATCTACTACAATTTCAACATATGTATCATTAAAACCAATGCCTGCAAGTGATAGATTTGCTGCAACGTTAATGTTTTTTGGGAATTTTTCAACTGCCTCTCTGGCTGTTCCTCTAAAAATAACAGTTCTTTTATTTATCGTTTTATCAATTGCCTTTGGTGGTTTTGTTGTTACTAGTGTTACTGTGTCTATCTTGTCAATACTGGCAGATAGTATTCCATCAATTCCACATACTGCACCAGATGGAAGATAGATTTTGCAATTATTTTTTTTTGCAGTATTGATAAGTTCATTTCTAAATTCTTCGTTACATAAGCTTCCAATGCTCATGATAATTAGGTCTTTGCCGTGGTCTAGCACTTTTTTTCCATAAAGGGATACTGCTTCTTGTGATGCTGCTTCAAAAATTACATCCGATTTTTCAATCATTGTTTCCAATGTTGTCTTTGATGATTTTTTTAATTTATCATCTAATTTTTTCATAGCTTTTTTATCCTTGTCAAAAAGGAACATTTCACTAATTTCTTCAAATGAATCTGCTGCAATAGCAACATCAGTTCCAATTGCTCCACAGCCAATAAAACCTAATTTCATTGTTTTTTTACCAAAACCTTAAAACTTTCAAAATGTATAAAAAGTATTGCTATGGATGATATTGCTTGTTTTCTAAAAGAAGATCTTCTAGATATTGGAGATATAACTTCTGATTATTTGTTTTCAGATGAAGAAACCGAAGGAATTATATTTACAAAAGATGACTGTATACTTGCAGGGTTAACAGAAGTAAAACAGGTTTTTTCTCAAACTGGTGCTAAAATAAAGCTATTAGAAAAAGAAGGGGATTTTATTAAGAATCAAACTACGATTGCAACGGTTCAGGGGCCGGTTCGATCAATTTTATCAAGTGAACGTCTTGCGTTAAATATTCTTGGAAGAATGAGTGGTATTGCAACGGAAACAAAAAAAATTGTAGATTTATGCAAACCTTTGAATGCATCAATTGAAATCGCTGCGACAAGAAAAACAACACCTGGATTTAGAAAGTATGAAAAAAAAGCAGTTGTCATCGGTGGTGGTGTTTCACATCGTAATGGTTTGTATGATGCGATTTTAATTAAAGATAATCATCTAAAATTGATTGGATCAATTGAAAAAGCTATTGAAAAGATTAGAGAAAAGCATAAAAACCTTCCAATTGAGATTGAAGTTGAAAATGAACAAGATGCAATCACTGCTGCAAAGCTATCTGTTGACGTTATCATGCTTGATAATTTTTCAGCGTTGAATGCTGAATTATTAGTAAAAAAAATTCGAAAAATAAAACCAGAAATAATTATTGAATCATCTGGTGGAATAACTGAGAAAAACATCCAGAAATATGTGTCATTTTCTGATAGAATATCGCTAGGGATGTTAACACATACGATAAAAAATATTGATTTTTCTTTGGAACTAATAAAATAAAATATTTCATTAACAATAAAAAATAAGAAAATTAATTTATAAGGAAATATTTAATAATGCTAATTTCTATACCTTTCTATTGGGAATACTAATATTATTGAGGAAGAATCAGAATTGTTCATGTGGTGTGGATGGTGAATTAAATGAGAAAGCTCGTAGAAGAAGTTGTAGAAAAAGAAAATAACAGAAAAAATAATAAGCAATCATCAGGCTCAGATACATTTCAACCCTCTTCTTCCATGCAAAATTCATATACAAATAATGCAGTGGATAGAGAACTAGAGGAAGTTTTAAAAGGACTTACAACAACTATTAAAGTCGTCGGATGTGGCGGTGCAGGAACCAATACAATCTCTCGATGTATTGATGGGGGAATTGGAGATATAGACCTAATTGCAATAAATACAGATGCTCAACATTTGTTGCAAACAAATGCTCAAAGAAAAGTTCTCATTGGACGGCATCTAACCAAAGGACTTGGTGCAGGATCTGTTCCAAAGATTGGCGAGGAAGCAGCAAGAGAAAGTGAACAGGATCTAAGGGAGACCATGGGTAGGGCAGATATGGTCTTTATTACATGTGGCCTAGGGGGAGGAACAGGGACTGGATCAGCACCAGTTGTTGCACAAATTGCAAAAGAAACAGGGGCATTAACCATCGGTGTTGTAACACTTCCATTTAGTGTTGAAGGGCTTATTAGAATGGAAAATGCTGATGCAGGATTAAAAAAACTCAGGCAGATATGTGATACTGTTATTGTCATTCCAAATGATAAGCTACTTGATGTGGTTCCAAATCTTTCTTTGAATGCAGCATTTAAAGTTGCTGATGAGGTTCTTATGCGATCAATCATGGGTATTACAGAAATGATTACTAAACCTGGTTTAGTTAATCTTGACTTTGCTGATTTAAAAACTGTTATGAAACGTGGTGGTGTTGCTATGATTGGACTAGGCGAATCAGAAGGCGAAAATAAGGCAGTGAATGCAGTTGTTGAAGCATTAAACTCACCACTTCTTGAAGTTGATATCTCTGAGGCAACTGGTGCTCTTGTAAATGTTACTGGTGGAGAAGATATGACAATCAGTGAAGCAGAACGTGTTGTTGAAGAAATATACTCTCGTGTTGATCCAAACGCAAGAATTATCTGGGGAACAACAGTTGATCCATCATTGAAAAAGAACATTAGAGCAATGCTTGTTATAACGGGTGTTAAATCAAAACAGATCCTTGGACCAACATTAAAAAGATTGGAAAACAAGGAATATGGAATTGATCTTGTCGCCTAAAACAAGAAAACAGCATTAAAATAATAAATCCAAATGAAAGAGGAATTTTTTTCATTTGGATATTTCTCTCTATTTTTTTTATCAACATGATAGATTAATTATTTTTTTACCTGTGATGACCTAAAACATGTGTTCTCCAAATTATTTATATATATGTTGTTGTTTGACAGTGTGTTTAAACGTTAAGGTGTTAACTCATGAGTAAATCTACAGATCATAAAAATATTGTTGATAAAGCATGGGATCTTCAGCATGATATTGAGGCTCGTAAGAAACGTATTGGAAGAGGTAAATATGGGCGAGTACTTAAAATGGCGAGGAACCCTACAAATGAGGAATATGCAAAAACATCAAAGATTACCGGGCTTGGTATGATAATTGTTGGTGGAATTGGTTTTCTTATTTATTTACTTGCAGCTCATGTAGCTCCATGGGTTGGAGAAATGCTTGGTTTAATGTAGTTATAAAAGGTATCACTATGTCCGAAGAAGAATTCGATGATGGACCTGAAACAAAGATTTTCACGATCAAAACACAGGTTGGAAAAGAACAAAATGCTGCTGATTTATTAAATAGTAGAGCAGAAAATTCGGAATTTGAATATCCTTCAATCCTTTCCACTCCGGATCTTCGTGGATATATTTTTATTGAAGGTTATGATAGGGAACGATTAAAAGATGTAATTAAAACAATTTCATATGCTCGTACTGTTCTCGATGGTGATATACCAATTGATCAGATTGAGCATTTTCTTATACCAACATCTGCTGTTGCCAAGATTGCGGAAGGGGATGTTGTTGAGATGATTGCAGGACCTTTCAGAGGGGAAAATGCAAAAGTTACTCATATTGATGATTCAAAAGAAGAAATTACAGTTGAACTCTTTGAATCTGTTGTTCCTATACCTATTACGGTACGAGGTGAACAAGTTCGAGTGATTAAACGTAAAGATGAAGAATAAAATGGAGGAATAAACAAATATGGCAGAAATCGTCGAAGCTCTCGTTGAAGGAGGAAAAGCATCTGCAGGTCCACCACTTGGCCCAGCACTTGGTCCTCTTGGTGTCAACATCATGGAAATTATTAACACAATCAATGATAAAACAAAAGATTTCAATGGAATGAAAGTCTATAAAAGAGAAAACCAAGGAAATCATTGGAACATGTGTTTCTATTGGTGTTCGTGTTGAAGGTAAATTACCTACTGATGTGTTAAAAGAGATAGATGAAGGCATCTATGATGCTAAATTCTCTAAGTAATGTGTACTGATTTGAGTCCAATCAACTCATTTCTTCTATTTTTTTTCAATTTTTAAATGAATAGCTTTTTTGCCCCAAAATATTCTCTTATTTCTGACATCAGTAGATATTCAATGACAATTACATAATATATGAGCCATATGTATCGTTCATAAGGCCATACTTTTTCTATAAATAATAAGTATAAATTCCAGAATGATGAATGAAAAAACGTTGCAATTGTAAATATTCTTGCCCAATTTTTTTTGTTATAAAAACCAACAGTAACAGCATAAATTCCAATTGTTTCTAAAATAAGATTAATCTATATTACTAGCCCCCAAAATGACAATTCAAACATTGGAGCATACAAAGAGATACTTGCACCCCAAAGAAAGGGTCTGACGTGATAATAGATTGTAAATATAATTATTGAAGCTGCTAATATCAATAGACCTGTTGGTCTATCATCAATTTTTTTCATTATTTAACCTCCCAAATCAAATAATATATGGAGTATGTTTTATTAATAAATTTTTCCAAATTGGATGAGGGACCATCTATTCCACTAAATCATTAGTCTTATGTGCGAAAAGTATTAATGGTCAAGTTGTATAACATGTTAAATTGTAAAGATTACAAATAAAGAATTGTTACATGGTTTGAGAAAAGATGTTTGAAAAATATTTAAAACAGTTAAAGGAAAAAAATCTTAAAGTCACACCTCAAAGATTGGAAATTCTCAAATATTTAGATGAACACCGAACTCATCCAACAGTCGATGAAATATATCAAAACCTAAAAAAAAACAACCCCTCGCTTTCAAAAACAACGGTATATAATTCTGTTGAAACCTTAGATCAATATAATATTATACAATCTATAACAATTACAGGTAATGAAATAAGATATGATTTTAATCGGGAAATGCATCATCATTTTCTTTGTAAAACATGTGGGGAAATAATCGATATTGATGTTACTTGCCCAATGCAAGATAATATGTTAAATTGTAAACACCAAATAGATGAAGTTCATTGGTACTTCAAGGGAATCTGTAAAAACTGTTTAGAAAAGGAGAGATAAAATAAGATGGATGAAAAAACATTACATAAAATTTCATATGGCTTATACATAATATCTTCAAAAGATAAAGAAAAAATGAATGGGCAAATAGCAAATGTTCTTTTTCAAATAACCTCTACTCCACCACAGATTGCTATCAGTATAAACAAGGAAAATCTAACATATAAATACATAAAAAATAGTAAAGTATTCGCCACTTCAATTCTATCAGAAGAAACGCCGATGAATTTCATTGGAAATTTTGGTTTTAAAACAGGTAGAGATATTAATAAATTTGAGAATATAAAATACAGAACAGGAATTACAAATGCACCAATTATAACAGATTATACTGTTGGTTTTATAGAGGCAGAAGTTATAAATGAAATTGATTTAGGTACTCATAGTATTTTTATTGCAATAGTTAAAGACGCTCAGATTTTATCTGATGAAAAACCTATGACTTATGAATATTACCATAAAGTTAAAGGTGGAGTTTCACCAAAAACAGCTCCAACCTATAGCTCAAAAATAGATAAAATAAATGAAAAGGAGGAAAAAAAAATGGATAAATATGTTTGTGACGTATGTGGATATGTGTATGATCCTGAAAAAGGAGATTCAGACAATGGAATAAAACCCGGAACTACTTTTGAAAATATATCTGATGAGTATGGATATTTAACTAATAGAGGAACAACATATAATTCATATCTGATTATTGATAAGAAAATAACATTAGTTGACACAGTCAAACATTATTTGTTTGATGAGATGCTCTCCCGAATTTCTGAAATAATAGACCCATCAAAAATTGATTACATTGTTTCAAATCATGTTGAAATGGATCATTCTGGTTCAATTTCAAAAATGCTTGAAATCTGTCCAAATGCAAAGATTATCACATCTACCCGTGGAATAAAAGGGTTAAAAAGACATTATAAAAAAGAATGGAATTTTGAAGTAGTAAAATCTGGTGATACATTAAATATTGGAAAAAGAACCCTTCATTTTGTTGAAATTCCAATGGTTCATTGGCCTGACTCAATGGTAACATACAGTCCAGAAGATAAACTACTTATTCCTAATGATGCGTTTGGTCAACATATTGCATCAAATTTAAGATTTGACGATGAAATTGAATGGGGCATTCTAAAAGAAGAAGCTGCAAAATATTATGCTAATATTGTAATGCCATATGGCTCCCAAGTTGAAAAAGCAATTGATGCAATTTCAGATCTTGACATTGATATGATCGCTCCATCTCATGGTATTATTTGGAAAGAAAAAATATCTCAGATTGTAGATGAATATAGAAAATGGGCAAGTTATACCTCAGAAAATAAAGCAGTAATAATTTATGATTCGATGTGGGAGTCAACAAAAAAAATAGCATATTCATTATATGGGGGACTTGAAGAAACAGGTATAAATGTAGTCCTAAGAAACCTTAGAACAAATCACATCTCAGATATTATTACAGATGTAATGACATCTAAAATCATATGTTTAGGTTCACCAACATTAAATAATACGATGATGCCAACAATGAGTGGATTTTTAACATATCTAAAAGGTTTAAGACCAAAAAACAAGATTGGTTTTGTATTTGGATCTTATGGTTGGGGAGGCCAAGCAGCTGGTGAAATTGAGAAAATAATTAAAGATCTATCTTGGGATATGCCATTTGAAAATATCAATCTTAATTTTATTCCAGATGAAAAAGAACTAGCAGATATTAAAAAAACTGGGAAAAAGTTAGTAAAATATTTGAAAAAGTAAAAAAATAGAGGTGAAAGAAAAAATGGAAGAAAAAATGCCACTTATTGGGGATAAATTCCCAGATCTAAAAGTTCAAACAACAAAGGGAATGATGGAACTACCAGAATCATTTAAAGGAAAATGGTTTATCTTATTTAGTCATCCCGCTGATTTTACTCCTGTGTGTACAACAGAATTTGTAG
>NJDG01000027.1 GCA_002254885.1 Thermoplasmatales archaeon ex4572_165 | reverse complement strand
TATGGATGATACTGGTGCAAGACATAAAAGCATAAATCATTATGTTCAAGTAATCTGCAATCATCTATTCAGTAGTTTCTTCATTACACGTAGAAAAAACCGGGAGACATTACGAGATATACTCGGTATTTCAGAAAATGAAAAACTTGCTTTGGAAAACATGATGATCATATTGGACACCTGCAGAAAACACAATGTTAGTTTCATGAGATATGTAAAAGACATATTCTCAGGATATGTAAAAGACATATTCTCAGGAAATTATAGCATGCCAAGATTATCAACATTGATCTTAGAAAAAGCATCATCTAATTCCACAAGTTATTGAGCAAGTTCAATATTTTGTTTATTATTAAAACCAATCGTAGTAATAAGTTGGATTATCCATAATTAAAGGAAATAAATGAAAAAATATCGCTTTAATAATACTCAAAATAAATTCTTAATTTTTGAAATAATGGGAAAAGAACAAAGGCTAGCTTAATTGTTCTGCTTTTTTTCGTTTCGCCCTAGAAATCGTGCTCGTTGAGCAACAATACTTAATTTAGCTATTGATTGAATTTGAAGCGCTTCTTCTTTACTACTGATGATTCCAACGATTTTCATAACAATCAATACATATTTTTGAAAAAAACCATTTAAACCCTTTATTGTACAGATATTATCGACATTCTTTACACTTATGTACCAAAAATGGGGATGTATCAAAAGAAAGATTACATCCAATCATCAAGACCCGTTTGCTCTGTTTTCTGAATATTTGAAAGACCAAATGCACCCTTAATATAGTTCTCAATCATCTGCTGATACCAGAGTAGATCAATATCATCAACACTTTCAATATGATCAACAGGATACATGAAATCAATCGGTTTCACACCACTCTTAGAAGGGTTAGTAATACCTGGTAAAGACTTTTTTGTCACAACAAATCGAAACTTTCTACTCGAAGTGATTTCTTCCTTAATAACCTGTTCAAGAGCATTTGAACGCCGGCCAAATGTAGATAAAGAACCATCCTGATTTTTTTTATATCTCTTTGAGGGCTTCACTGATTGAATAAGAATAAGATCTTTAAGTTCAACCTTTGAGAAATCAAGGTTTGATATAACATCTTGTGTATGTTTCTGAATGCTTTCCTGAACAATACTTCGTGCTTCATCCTCAGAATCCCATGAGGGAATATCATGTAATACACGAATCATAATATCCTTTAACGCCTTTCGAGCAATATTTGCTTTATCTGAACCCTTAAAATTATTTCCCTTTGCAATTATCTCAACCTTTCCATTTTTCTCATCAAAAATAAGATAATTCTTATGTTTAACAAAAACCATGGCATCATGAACCTCAGGTTCCAACTCAAAATCAGGATAATCAAGCTCCCTTTGCCATTTCTCATTACATTCATTAATTGCAGCGATTGCATCTTTGGGGTGTGTTAACCATTTACCATCCGTATTATGAATTGATTCAAATCCAACTGCCTTTGAAAAATCAGGTAACTTAGATATCGAATTAGAACATCCCAAATAAATCCCATCTGTATCGCCATAAGTTACTCGAATATCTTTATTTTGCAACATCTGTAAAGTATCATTAAGGATGACTTGTCCCTTTGTAGTAATAGCACAAGCACCCCAAACATTAAACTGACGACCAGAAACATTAGGTGCTGCAAGAATGCCGTGTGTGTTATGTAAAAGAATGCCACCATTGGCATCAATAAAATTATTATTATCTTCAACACTGATATCATAAACATAATCTGAAGTTGGATCGATAAATTCAATATTTTTAGGCGGAATTGCATAACAATCTTCTAAAACTTTTTTTTCTCCCTTGAAAAAATTTACAATTCTTGTATTGTATGTCTCGTCGCTGTTTCTAAAATAGGTGTTTGTTTTATTTCCAAATTGTTTCTGAAGTGTTAAGAGATCTTCATTTAACAGTCTGCTATTTGTAATATATCTACCTAATGGGTAAGAATTTGGCATTTCATTTTTGTAATTACCATCACCTTGCATATATGCTTTAAAAAAGGAATTTTTTACAGAGTTTGAAGAAGATAAAATTTGATGAGGGATTTGTTTATTCCTACTATTTATACCACATCTAATAACCTCTTCAAGAATGTGATTAATAACTTTTGCATGAATAGTTGATACAAGTATTTTTGCAGTTTTCATCCGGTCTAATGTATATACTGGAATACCAAAAATTTCATTGGATAAAGCTTGAATTCTTTCATGCATGTTTATAGATGAATTGGAGATAGTAATGTAATAAAATGGATTACCATTTCTAATCCTTTTTGAGGTATGTCCCTCAGATATGTAATAACCAAGTAATTCTGCAAGTTTTTCATCAATTGGAATTCTAGAATTAATTCTACTTGATTTCCGCCCATTTGATCCTATTGTAACATGTTTTAATAGATGATCTGGTATTTGCATATTTTTTAATTTTTGAAGGTCAATTTTTAAATATGGTGTTGAGGAATTTGTCTTAATATTTAATCTTAAAAGTTCGTTTTTCAATCCATTGAAAAAACATAGATTTTCTTTGTTAATGAATCCATAGTATCCAGTTGTATTAATTTTTTCAATTAAATTGATAGTTTGATCCATTTCAATATTTGGAATTTTATTTGCATGAATCAGTAAAGTATTATCGTTTACTTCATCTGCTGAAATCTCTCTTATTTCCCCTTTTTTTATTGTAAATATACTATGATTTGGAGTGACAACAGTAAATCCGCTCTTTGTTGAAATCTTAACAAGTTTACCTTTCCAATTGTGTCTTACTACCTGTTTTACTTTTTTGATTTCAACTATTCCTTTTTTATTCACTGAGATGGCTTTCCAGTTTTCATTGATATTTGCAATTTCAAATTCAGTTCCATTAATTTTTTCAGTAAAATATCCATGTTTGTCAATTGTTTTATCTACAAAATCGCCGATTTTAATATTTTCATATTTGCCCTCAGGATTAACAAGAATAATCCTCTGTGAATAATCTACACTACCTGCATTACGAGCTCCTTTTACACTTTGATATATCATTTTTAATCGGTTTATTTCATCATCATTACCTGAATTTTTTACTTCTTTAAGATCTTGTTTAATCCTAGATATCATGCTCATAATACCCGTCATTGCACTATTTACAACACCAGGTTTCTTATCGATTGTAACTCCAATCATATATCCTTTATCGGCAAATTCCTCTTTCATTTCAGAAACTGGTTTCCATAACACATCATATCTCTTGAAAAACTGCTGCGGGAGTTTCTTAAACCAGACCCACATATCTGGCGTTTCATCTTTTTTACATAAATGTACGGTATCTGCACCTACATTTAATGCCTTTAAAATAGTTGGATACATCGCCCCGACATCTGCTACAACAACATGATACCAGGGAATAAAATGAGAATGTGCATCTTTATCTGGCTTTATTGTCATGCCACCTGGCATATGATAATTTAATCGTTCATCATTGGAGCTTGCATTGATATTATGGATGACATAAGGATACTGCATCCAATCTGGCATTTCAACACCATATTTGACAACACGTGTGAAATCTTTTGGTAATTCATCTTTTCTTTTTTTCGCAGCAGAAACAATATCCTCTTTTGTCTTACAATTAACATAATTTTTCAGCAACACTGGTGCAATGGAATGAACTCGACAGGTTGGTGGAATCATTTTTTTTTGATAACTACCTCGAAGTAATGCCATATGGTCCCACATGTTAACAGCACCTGCGGAAAGAAGCATTTCAAAAGGCATACATGTGGTAAACGCTAGGGGGAGGGCAAGCTGTAAAAGATGTATTGTGACATGCATTTGTTCAATGACATCCTGACGATTATATCGAAGTGTTCTTTCATCTATCTTAATTTCAGATGGTGACAAAATAAGCCGGTCATCAACTCCAACACCCAAAAACGGTGCCAATGCCTTTAAGCTATGAGATTCTAAATATGGATAAAATTTTCTTGACGCTAGAAACGTATCAAATCCACAAGGATAAATTTGAACAACCTCTGATCCAACACCAAAATGAAAGGAACGATCAGTTCGACATTGTTTTGATAAAAAAATTTCAAAAACGTCTTTTTCAGAATGTGATATCTGCGAATCATAATATTTTAAAAGGTGTTTTATTCGGCCATATACTTGTTGATTATCAAAACCAACTATATTATGGCCTGAGATGATATCGTAGTTTTGAACAATTTTACAAAATTTGCTTAAACTCTTTATTTCATCATCAATAGATGGGCTAATGAGCTGGATGATTTCTTTATCATTAATGTCATATGATGTATCAGTGATATCAAACTCAAATGATTCAGTTGTCAAATCTTTGGAGGAGTTAAAAGAAATCTTTGCATCAGCATATCCAATAATTTCAATAGGATTGTTTGTTTTATCTGGAACAAAATTAGACATTTCAATATCATAAATAAGGATGTTAAGCTGTTCATTTCTTCCTTTACTATCAAACAACCAATGTTTTTGTTCCGCTGCAATGTCAACAAGTGCTCGTTGTTGATACGGAATATCGTGTTCAGCTGTAAATAAATCATGATAAAAAAAGAGATGACTACTTACCTCAGGAACACGATAGGATTCAGTTGTATATACTTTAAAGACATCATAGCTTTGATCTTTATTCCAAAAACTCTGATATGTTTCGATTTCTCCAAAACCCGAGATGTAAGCGAGAGGCGAGGATTCATTTGTATTTTTTTCCCAGATATCTTTTACTTTTTGTTGTAATGTTTTAGTCCGCTCTTTTGATTGAGTAAATGCAAGAAAATAGGGTTTATGTATTGTTGATAAAGGTATTATTTTCTTATTTTGAAAATATAGATTTTCAGGCGATATTCCAAGTAACATTGAATCCATCATATTACTCCCCAGATTATAAACATACAGAGTTTGTATCCTGCAATGATGAGCTATTACTTATAATTATTAGAAACATCATCAACGAAGTTAGATGTGCTTTAAAAAACGTTCAATTTCCCGTACAAAAACTGCAATATCTCTTATGTCCTCTTGTAAAATAAGCCATAATCTTTCATCGTCAAAAGATCCCTATCGATGAACAAGAATATTTCTAAACCGTGCCATCGCACTCAACTTTTCCATAAGACCCTTGTTAATAACCTGATTTTCAAATAATCGTAAAAACATGTCTGCATATGTTTCTGCTCTCTTCCAACTATTTGATGAAATAAGATGATTAGCGATATCAAGAGATGCTTCAAAGGATTCTTGGAGTGAATGTTTTGATGCTTGCACCTTCTCAAAGGAAGAGATAAAATCTTTTTTTGAGACTGTTTTTACATCATCTAAATAATCAAGATTTGAAAGAATAATATCAATTTTACCTTCAATAATGTCAATACCATTCATGAGGATAACCGCTCCCGTCGTAATCGATTATATTGATCGATAAAATACTTAAAATCCAAATAATGGTCATACACATCAGTTTCAAACAATACTCTTTTGGTATTGTTCTTACTGAAAAGTAGTTCCCCATCTTTTAAGACTTGATGAAGGAACCGAAGGTTTTGATTATTTAAAACACGGATATCGATTGATCTTTTTATTTGTTTTTCAAGAGATAACGACAAGGATTCTGGATATAATGGATAATGCTGGATTGTATCTTTGGTGAGATACACGGCAATATCAATATCGCTTTTTTTATTGTCTTCCATTCGTGCTGTTGAACCAAATAAATATGCAAACATAATTCCTTTTTTCCCTCTAAGTAAAGTAGTTAGTTTCTGTTTGAGAACTTTTTTTTCATGCGTTGTCGTCATATGTCTCTGGTCTCTTTATCATTTATATATCATGTTGGGTTTGTTTAATATTCTTTTCTTTTTTACAGTAGTTTAAACTGAACTACTACTTCTTCTTCTTAACTTTAGTTGTACTTCCATCAAACACAACAACCAGTGATATAAGTCATGATGGGTTGTATTAGTAATAAACATAAAATCGTTACCATTGAATATCTGTAGTTTTTTGAAATGTACATACATAATTATGGGAACGGAAATTTTAGCTACTCTTGTTTGTATATGTAATGCCATACCATACCTTTAGTTTCATTTTCATCTCCTTCTCTTTTTAGGGAAGTTTATTGCATAAAGGGCTAAATTACATATGCTTGATGATGATATTGATTTTGATCTAAATGAACACTGAAATTGTATATTCAAAAACCTTTAACCGTCATGATAACCCAAATCATCCAGAGAATGCAAAACGAACTGATGTGATGATGGATGCATTACTCAATTCTGATTTAAGAAATCATGTTAAAATAATTGATCCAATTATTCTTCCAGAGGATAGTCTTTTATCGGTTCATGATGTAGAAATGGTCTTTCAGATAAAAGCAATGAGTAAATTAACGGAAGCTTGGGTCGATCCTGATACTTATGTGTGTCGTCATGATTTCGATACTGCTAGACTTGCGGCAGGAGGGATGGTACAGCTTTGTAATGATGTATCTTCTGGATTGATAGATAATGGTTTTGCACTAGTGCGGCCCCCGGGTCATCATGCAACAAAAAACAGGTCGATGGGATTCTGTTTGTTTAACAATGTATCAGTTGCTGCAAAAGAGCTAATTAAAAATGGTAAAAGAGTTCTTATTTTTGATTCTGATGTTCATCATGGCAATGGAACACAAGATATTTTTTATGATTCAGAAAAGGTGCTCTATCAATCATTTCATCTCAGCCCACATTTTCCAGGTACCGGAGCTATTGATGAAATAGGGACAAAAAAAGGTGAAGGATACACGGTTAACGCGCCATTACCTCATAAAACAGGGGAAAAAACAATTCAACAGATGATGGATGAAATCTTTAAACCTATTGCAAAACAATTCAAACCTGATATCATTCTTGTATCCTCTGGTTATGATACACATTACTCTGATCAATTAGGTGGTCTTCATGTTGGAATTGATTATTTTGGGGAGATGATTCGACAGTTGCAAGAAATTCAACCAAAAATTGTGTTAACAATTGAAGGTGGATATAATCTTGATATTATTGGAAATTGTTTCCTCTCACAGATAAGCAGGTTATGTGATAAACCCATGTTCTTTGAGGATAACGTTCCTTCATCCATTGAAACACCATTGGTTGTAAAAACCTTAAAAGAAAATTTGAAACCTTATTGGGATCTATAAAAAAAAGAGTTGGAATGAGAAATGTTTTTATCCAAAAATCATTCCCATGCCATCAGCAGCTGATTCTTCTTGTTTTTTTATCTTTTCATCAACTTCTTTTGCATCATTTTCGCTGAGTTTCACAAATTCGAATTCTTTGGCAAGATCTTCTGCTTGTTTTACGCCTTCTTCACTTCCTTCAATCTTTGTGTAAAAGACATCTTTATCGATGCCAAGGGAACCTGCATCTCTTGTAAGAATACTCTGCCGGTTAACCACTTCATCTCGTAGCATTTCGTTGACTTTACCTATTTGTTCTTTTTTAACTTCAAAGATTACATAGACCATGATTTTTTCCACCAATTATTTTGGTTAGTATTCCGATGAAATCAAGCAATCATATTTAAAATTAATTCACGTTTTACCGTTTTGTCTTGATATTTCCACATCTATCAATTTCACCAGCGATAATCCTTCTAGATTGAATTGGTGAACCATCTTCTGCAAAAATAAAAGGAATTTCAACAATATGTATTGTTTTAAGTCCCCTTTTTTCCCGTGTCTGATTGATATATTCAGCGGACTTTTTTGTTTCAGGGGAGACAACAATTACATCGAAATCTTTTTTTAATGTCGGACCGAACATGTCTGTGATTGCTTGAATTTCAATAATGGGTTTTATTTCAAGAGTTGAAAGGAATAATTTTACATCGTTTTTTCTTTCTTCAATAGGTCGGAGCTTTTGTTTCTTTTTTACAAGGTCGCCTGATGCGATCCCAATAAATATATGTCCTTTGTTTCCTGCTTGTTCAACAGCGGTTTTTAACAGTAATTCATGACCTTTATGAAAGAAATTAAATGTTCCACCAACACAGACATGCATCATATTCAATAATTATGGTTTCATACTAAAACATATCCACATTTAAAAAATATAGAATGTGCCATGTTAACATGTATAATTATGAGAAAACTATAAATTAGAGAACAAATTATGCATAATTGCACAAAACATAGGATGGGATAAAGATGAGAATAAACGTTAAACACCTGTTAACCTGTTTCTTAATCAGTACTCTTTTCATAAATACAATGTTTTTTCAGGGACTTGCTCAGGAAGAAACAGGAAATGAATATTATGTAGATAGTAGCTATAAAGGATATAGCAAGGGAACAGCAGAACAACCATTTAAAACAATTCAAGAAGCTATTGATTCAGCAGAAGATGAAGATACTCTTTATGTATTTGGGGGACTTTATGAAGAACATATAGTCATTGATAAAAAACTTCATTTATGGGGTGGTGTGGAAGGAACAGAATCAGTCATAGAACAGGACTATGATAGACGCTATACTGTTGAGATCACTGCAGATTATGTTGAATTTCAAGATTTTTGGTTAACCGATGAACATGGCTACAAAACCTCTCCTATAGGTGCTCTTATCAGTATTCAAGCAGAAAATGTTGTTGTAAATGGAAACACGTTTAATGATACAGATAGTTTTGGAATTATTATTGAATCAAATGCAGATGGGGCAATCATCAGTGGTAATAGAATAAATAACACAGAAAAAGGAATATATGTCAAATCATCCACAAATGATATTGTAAACAATTTTATTACAAACTGTTCAGATGCAGGGATTCATCTTTATTCAACAGCTCATAATAGATTATATGATAATCAGATTGATACTAGTCTAAATGGCATTCTTGCAGAATCATGTACGTATTTAAACATCAGCAATAACACTTTTTCAGGAAATGAATATAACGCAATACAGATCCTCCTGGGTACACAACCAGTAATAAGATACAATGAATTCACTAGTAATCCATCTGTTGGGATATATCTAAATTGTGATAACGGGGTAGTAAGTGATAATATTTTTACAGAAAATGATCGTGGTATAAGTCTTAAAGGCACATCAAATACCATTCATTCAAACTCGTTTTTTTCCAGTGCGGGAGCTGGAATATATGCATTATCAACAAGTCAATTAAATAATATCTATAACAATACTTTTGAGGAAAATGGAAAAACAGCAGAAGAACATGGCCAAAATATCTGGTTTAATGAGGCTACACTTAGAGGAAATTACTGGGATGATTATGATTGGTTAGATAGAAACAAAGATGGAATTGGAGATTCTTCATACGATAAAAATGGATTGACAGATCCTTATCCTCTTGGTTTTTTCTTAAAAGTACCTGATAAACCTTCTGATCCAACCCCTAGTGATAATGAAACTGGTGTAGGATTAAAACCCACTCTTAAAGTGAAAGTGGTTGATGAAGATTCTGAATCCCTTACAGTTACTTTTTACAATGCAGAAATAGATAAACAGCTTGGAATTGATAAAAAAATCACCAGTGGAAAATATGCTGAATGGGATCTTACTTTACCATTTGATCGGACCTATGCATGGTATGCGATATCAAATGATAGTCTCCAAGAAAACAAATCAGATATTTTCTTTTTTACAACAATGATTACACCACCTGATAACATCCAACCAATTGCAGATATCGGTGGACCATATGATGGAGAAATTGGTGAAATAATACAATTTGATGCATCAGCAAGTATCGATGAAGATGGAACCATTGATTTTTATCGATGGAACTTTGGTGATGGAACAAGTGAATTACTAGAAAAATCACCAAGTCATATATATGAATCTAGTGGGACATATAGTGTTACTCTTACAGTTATAGATAATCTGGGTTCTGTTGATACAAAAACAATACTTGTTCCAATTGGTGTAGATGCAAATAAAGCACCAAATGCAAATCCGGGTGGACCATATTATGGAGTTGCTGGAACACCCGTTTTATTTAATGGAAATGGAAGTAGCGATACTGATGGGGAAATAACCGATTATACATGGTCATTTGGAGACGACAATTCAGGATCTGGTGCAACGATTAGTCATACTTATGACAATGAAGGATCATATCTAGTAGTCCTAACAGTAACTGATGCATATGGTGAATCACATGCAGACTCAACAACAGTAAACATTGAACCAAAACCCGAAGAATCGCCTGGTTTTGAAATAATAATAATGATAGGGGCGATATTGTTTATTTATTTATCAAGGAAAAGAAAATAAAAAAAATATTAAGCCGACGGAGGGAGTTGAACCCTCGGCCTGCTGATTACAAGTCAGCCGCTCAACCGGGCTAAGCTACGTCGGCATATTTACTAATTTTTTTTAGCTGTAATATCAATCCCCATATAAAATTCATGTGGTGCATATGTCTTAATTTCACGTTTTTTTTGTATGGAAATTGAAAAACTATGTGATTTAGCGATGTCATATAAATTTTCAATTCGTTCAGATATTATGTCATCTGAACCTATTGTATAAAGATGAATTACCGCATTTTGTTTAACACATTGTAGGGCTTGTAGAAAGAAATCATGTGCATGAAATGGTAAATTCATAATGATTCGATCAGGATTTGTTTTATTTAATTTGATAATATCGGGAATATTCTTTGCATCATCGTGAAATAATCTAATATCAGTTTCGATTTTATTCCGCTTTATATTTTTTTCTGCCAATACTATTGCATCCCTGTTTTTGTCAACTGCAATGATACTTTTTGGTTTTGCATATCGCGAGATCATAATAGGAAAAGGTGCAACTCCTGTAAACATATCTAGAATATTTTCATCATTTTTTACTTGTGATGCAATATACATTCTTTCTGTTGCAAGCCGGGGATTGAAATATGTTTTATCAATATTAACCTCAAAAAATAATCCATATTCCTTATGAATAGTAAGATTTTGTTTAATTCCAGCGATATGAAATGTTGAACGAGTACGAAGTTCACCTGAAACAGCTTTGATGCGGTATACTGATTCTACATGAGAATGAGTTTGAAGCAATGCTTTACCAATAATTGATTGAGATGGAATTAATTCGTCGTCTAGCTTAATTAAAATGATAGATCCAATCAGGTCAAAAGAAGTTGGAAGCAGGTCTTGCAAATTGTTTGGAAGTGATATCAGCTCTTTATAATCATTAACTCTTGTTTCTTGAATTTCAAAATCATTTTTAACAATAACAAATGACTGATCATTAGATAAAGTATCTTTAATATCTTCTTTACTTGTTATTGGAAGAAATACAAATCCTGAATCTTTTTTTATCCTAAGATCTGTTCGTAAAATATTGTTTTGAAGCAATACTTTTCGTAAATATTCAGCATGAGATGAATCTATTTTTATCGCATATGATGTTGTGGTGTGCATAATGTATTCAACAGACGTGTTTGTTTTGAATTCTATTATTATATGTTTGCACTTATTTTCAAATAGAAAAATGGAGTCCCGCCTCCCGGATTTGAACCGGGGACCTGCCGGTTTCAGCCATAAAATGCTTAAGAGTCTACAGCCGGCCGCTCCGGCCAGACTGAGCTAAGGCGGGATAATTAAATAGAACAGGAATAAGAGAGGGTATATATATTTGTTAAGGTTATAATTTGCCATATGGCAATGAGATATATCGTGATAATTTGCCCAAGCTGTAAAAAGGCAAAAATTGCTGAAACCGGAAAAAAAACAACGATTTGTTCGCACTGTAATAAAAAACTTGTAATTAAAGACCTAAGATGGAAAACAAGATGAGTTCATTGAACTAATTAAAAAAAGTTAAAATGAAAACGTGTTGTACATCCATAAAATTAAATATTTTTATAACTCCAAACCCTTAAAGATCTATTATTGATCAGACACAATTATATTTTTTATGTCCTTAAATATGATATGAAAATCATTCAAACCTTCCTTTATATTATAATACGCTAATTCATCATCTAATTCTCCATATCTGTGAACAAGACGATTCCTAAAACTTTTCATTTGATTGATTGTTTCTATAGCTCTAACTGTAAAAACTCCTGAATCTTTAAGTATTGTTAACATGTCATAGTCACTACTTGGAATCCTCAAATCTTTTTCTTTTAAGATGATGGCACAAATATCAAGTATATTCTGAATCACAAATTCAATGTTTTTATAGATTCCATCTTGTTCAAAACGGCTCATGTTTTTGAATCCTTCATAGGTTTCAGGTAGTTTTTCTTCAATAAGTGTAATACTGTCTTTTACCTCAGAAAGTTTATGCAAGAGTTTTCATTCATAGAATTGCACCTTCAATCTTGTTTTTGCCATAAAGTATGTATTTATATCGTGGTTTGAAATCATCATACTCTTCAATTGTCTTTCGTGCAATGTCGTGGACGTATTTTTTATCAATTGAATAAAGAAGTTCTCCTTTGAAAACTTCCTTTTTTATATATAATGGGAGTAGTTGGAACATCTGAATATCGTATTTATCAGGGAAGAGTGCAGTTATTTTAAACATAAGTTTGTAAAGTTTTTTTTTATCCTTTATATCATAGTAGAAGCATAGGTCTATATCTGATCTTTTTGTTGCTTTTCCATTACATGAAGAACCAAACAAGTAAAGAAATGTAAGTTTGTCGAAAATGGGTAGCAGCTCGATCTGATCTAATATATTGTCCATGTTCATTGATTTATACATCTAAAAGAGATGTTAAAAAGTTTTTCATTGAGCCTAGACAACCATAAAAAATTCAAATTAAAGGAAGGTAAAAAGTTAATAATAATGTTTATTAAGCAAATTATAATTATCAACTTCTATTGGAGCGAATTTATTTGGGACATATAAAAAGAGTCATATTGGACGTATTAAAGCCACATCATCCATCAATCTTGGAGCTAGCAGAAAACATCAGTGAACTTGAGGGTATATCGGGCGTGAATATTTCTCTTGAGGAAATGGATGAAAAAACACATAGTATCAAAATCACGATTGAAGGAACAAGTATCAATTATGATAATGTACTAGAAACCATTATGAACGGTGGTGCAGAGGTTCATTCAATTGATGGAGTATCAGCAGGAATGAAAATTGTTGAAGAAGTCAATACTCCTCAAGATAGATGATGCCTTTGATTTGTTTTGAGTTGTGGAAAGGTTGAGGACATCGGTAATACTTCTCACAAATTTTTCATTTTATTTTTTGTTTTCACCTATTTGAATTCGCTAGTCTCTATTTTTCAGGAATGTTAATTATTTTGGGATTTCCAAATGATTATTCGTCTTTTAAATGATTTTACCAATGATATAAAAATCAAAATATAGAAAACATTATAAATCCCTAAACAATTCTATAATTCATGGAGTACTATCCAAGAATAATAGATGAATATCTTGATAGATGGTTTGACAGAAAAGAAATAATACTTATGAAGGGACCCAGACAAAGTGGAAAAACAACTATTTTTTTACATTTAAAAGAAAAACTAGGTGGAAACTATGTAACACTTGAAGACGATGAAATGCTTTCAAGTTTTGAAAAAAACCCAAAAGAATTCATAAAAAGATACATTGAAAACAATAAAAACATTCTTTTTTTAGATGAAGCACAATATTGTAAGAATGCAGGTAAAACAATAAAACTCATTTTTGATTTATATTCAGATAATTTAAAACTATTCATTACTGGCTCAGGGTCTTTTGATATAAAAGTTGAAATAGGTAAAAACCTGGTTGGAAGATCGATATATTTTGAACTTTTGCCACTTAATTTTGAAGAATTTTTAATGTGGAAGGCAAAAGATTTACATAAAATTTTTATTGACTATAAAAAAGCATTTAAAAATTTTATTTTAAAAGGTGACGACTTTAATGTAGAACCAGTCTTTGAAAAAGAATTTACGTCGCTATTGCAAGAGTATCTTCTTTTTGGTGGCTACCCGGCTATTGTAAAAGAAAATGAGCCTGATTTAAAAAAGGAGCTACTGAAAAATTTGACCAGGACATATATTGAAAAAGATATTTTCCTTTTTTTCAATATAATGCATCTTGAAAAATTTAAAAATCTGTTAAATTACATAAGTTTCAACAATGGTTCGATTTTTGAAATTTCGTCAATTATGAGAGAATTACATATGGATTTCAAAACCATTGAAAACTATCTATCTGTTTTATCAAACACTTATATAATATCTTTTCTACCACCCTATCATAAAAATCTAACAACAGAATTAAAAAAAGCAAAAAAAGTATACTATAATGACACAGGAATTAGAAATTCTATAATGAACAATTTTTTAACTTTAGACCGTAGAACCGATAAGGGAATACTATATGAAAATTTTATTTTCAACGAATTAAAAAGTAACTTTGATGGAAAAATAAATTACTGGCGAACCGCAGGAAAAGCAGAAGTTGATTTCATCATGCAACTAAATTCAAAATTAATTCCTATTGAAGTTAAAAGTCAGACAAAAATAACTAAAAGCTATCTAAGTTTTTTAAAAACATATAAACCAAAAACTGGGGTGGTTTTCACAGAAAAAGAATTTAAAATAAAAAAGATAAATGATACAAAAATTGCATTCATTCCCCATTTCTTTATTTAAAATAATTGAGGTTGGATAACAAATCCAATTCAAGAAAAACAGGGTGATTAAAACAGTATTTCTTTCATAGAAACCCCAGATTTTCATTGAATAAATGTCTTTTTGATTACAAATTTTTTGCAATATTTTAATTGTAGGTTGACCTCAATTCGAGTTAAAATTTTAATACAAACACATTTATGTAAGATGCTATATAAATATACTGGATAATTTATGAATTGCCCATTATGCAAATCCAAACAAACAATAAAAAAAGGATTTAGAAAAACTAGATACAGCATGAACCAACGATATTATTGCAAGGAATGTAAGAAATATTTTTCAGATAGCCCCATAAAACAGAAAGTATATCCGCCTCATGTGATATTTGATGCAATAAATTTTTACAATACAGGACATGACATAAGACAAGTATCAAAACAGCTAAATTCAAAATATAAAATAAAAACCTCAAAAAGCATCATACATAATTAGATACATGAATATCAAAATATCTGCCCAATATCATCAAATAGAAAACAATTTCTAGATGATGAAACAATTATCTTTTCTAAAAAATTTCAACATGAAAACCTGGATTATATCTTCAAGTATCATAAATACAAACTAGAAACACTCACTCAGAAAAATTTTTCCAGTCTTTACAGATATATAAAACGATTTGAAACTGGTTGTCCTGATGTATTCTTTGAGGTGGGAAAACGTTGTTCAACACCCAGTTATAGGATAAATATAAAAGCAAGGAAAACAAGGAATCTTGCATGTGATATGACCAGATTTGCCATAAAATCAGCAAGAAACAACTTCAAACGACATGATTCTGTTGAGCAATTCATGCTGATAAATGATAAAGCAAGCATCGCATGTGAAATCCCTGTATGGTATTATGAAAAAAGAATTAACAGTGGAGTAACAGGACATATTGACATATTACAAGTACGAAATAATCACGTCTATATTTTAGATTATAAGCCTGATGCAGCAAAGAATTCAAAAGCAGCAGGACAACTATACCATTATGCTCTTGCTCTTTCATTTAGAGCAAAGATACCAATGGATCATATTAGATGTGCATGGTTTGATGAGGATGATTATTTTGAGTATGCTCC
>NJDG01000008.1 GCA_002254885.1 Thermoplasmatales archaeon ex4572_165 | reverse complement strand
TCAAAAGTTCGAAGACTTGGAAAATATTACAAAAGAAAAGATATTCTTCCAATTGATTGGAAATATAGTCCAAAACAGGCTAAATTGTTATTTGATTAAAATAACAGTTTTTTTTATTTTATACCATACCTTTTTAGTGTTTAGCATATTATTAAGATATAATTATGCCACTAGATGTTTACACTTTAGCAAAACAAGCAGCAATCAAAATAAAAAAAGCAGATTCAAATACGAGATTTCGTGTGATCTCCCATTATGATGCAGATGGAATTACTGCTGCAACAATTATTTGTAAAGCTCTATATAGAGAAGGATTTGATTTTCATGCAACCCTTATGAGAAATCCATTTACAACGGGTATTGAATCATTAAAAAATGAAGAAAACACCCACATTATCTTTACGGATATGGGAAGCGGACAACTTTCAATGATAGAGGAGATAAATGGACAAATCATCATCATCGATCATCATCAATTAAAGAAAGAAAAAACAAAGGAAAATATCTTACAGATCAATGCAAATCAATGTGGCATTAATGGAAATTATGAAGCATGTGGGGCGACACTTTCATATGCAGTTGCAAAAGCATTAAACAAAAAAAACCAGGACCTTGCAAGCTATGCAATTGCAGGAGCTACAGGAGATAAACAATACATTGGTGGTTTTAAAGGATATAATAGAACACTTATTGATGATGCTGTACAATATAATGCAGTATCTGAGAATATTGGATTAAAACTAAGTGAACATAGTATTTCTGAAAGTCTTTATTATTCAGTTGAACCTTATTATAAAGGAATTTCAGGGAATCATGAATCAATCGATAGTCTTCTAAAAAAGCTTAAAATAAACTCAGAAGAGCAATATTCGGCTTTATCAAAAGATAAAAAACAACAATTACATTCATATTTAATGCTCTGTCTCATTAAACAAGGATGCGAGTCAAATATTCTTGATACAGTGATTCGAACTAGATATTATGCCAAGCATACATTTGGAGAAATGGAGCAATTCGCAGATTTACTTGATGCATGTGGAAAAGGGGGGCATCGCGATATAGGCCTTTCACTTTGCCTTGGAGATGAAAAAAGCTACCAGAAGGCAAAACAACATGAGAAAACATTCAAACAAAACCTCCTTGAATCTTTATGCGACATTGAAAAAAAGGGAGTAAAAGAGAAAAAATCATACAGATATTTTTACACAGATAACACATCGTTAGGTGGAGTTATAGGGGGAATTGCAACAAATTTCATTCTAGATAAGGAAAAACCATTATTTTCAATTGCAAAAAAACAAGATGAATTGCATATATCAGGCAGGGGAAATCAATATCTTGTCAAAAAAGGATTGGATCTTGGTGGGGCAATGAATGCCATTGCAACAAAATTTCAAGGCAATGGTGGAGGGCATAGTATAGCAGCAGGAGCAACCCTGCCAATAGATATAGAAGAACAATTCCTTAAAGAAACAGATGTACTTTTATCAAAACAATTAGGTCTTTAATAACATGGAGAAAAATAATATGCATGTGAAATCAAAAATCATGTTAACATATGAAAATGAAAAAACTGCAAAAAATATTCAACAAGCACTAAAAATTGATGACGGAATCTTTGTGAAATCCATAATTCAAAACAATGAGTTACATGCAGTTATTGAAAACAGATCTATCTCTTCTTTTCTACAAACCATCGATGATTATCTGAGTTGTGTTTCCGTTGCTGAAAATATTGTCAATTCCAATAGTAAAAATATAGGTGATGAAAAGAAAAGCTAAGGCAAACGTTAAAGAAATGAAAAAACAACAAAAACAATATAAAAAATTCATTTCCTTTTCATCCAGTTTTCATAGTTTTTGAATGATTTTATCAACGATAATGAGAAAAGCCTATAAATAAAAAAAGTATCTGGCAGCTTAATGGCCAAACGAAGAAAGGAAAAAGATGAAGAAGAAGTAGAGGAAGCTGATTTTAAAATTCCAAAATTTAATGAAAAAGCTTTCGTTTCAAAAGAAAAAGAAAAAATGCGGGCGACATTTCTATCATTTATTTTTGGATTTATAATTGCATTTATTACTTTTGGCTTTTGGGTCTTACTGACAAATAGCCCATTTCAATGGACTCTTGTATTTCTCTTTGGATTATTCAATGCATCATGGCTAAGGTATCTATTTTCTCGATTTAATATTGATGAATCAGTTCTTGAGAGAAAAGGACAATTTGCAGCATATGCTGTTTATTTTTTAACCTGGTTATTTATTCTTATCATACTTGTGAATCCACCATTTTATGATGGAGAATCACCTGTGATTAATGCAGTATCTCTTCCAGATATGCAGGAAACCGGTGGAACTGTGAATGTTGTGGCTCATGTTGTAGATAATAGTGGCATTAAAAATAATGAAGTTCAATTCAAACTTAATTACAACGAATCCGTAATCGTAGAGGAAACGATAAAGCTTGAAAATAATATTTTTGAATATGAGTTTCTTAATCCAGATAACAATCTTGGTACGTTTTCATATATAATTCAAACAGAGGATAACCTGGGTAAAACAACACAATTCAATGGAACATTTGTCTACGATAATGATGTTATTAAAATACCCGAGCCTCCAGGGGCAAGCATATTTCCTGGTCCATCTATTACATATGCAACAGACATTAAAATTGATGTAAAAGCAGATGCAGATTGGGTTTATTACACAGTTGATGGTGAAACAATTAATGTAACTAAGGATGCAGATGATAAATATTATTCAACAACAGCATCATATAAAGGATGGGAAAAAAATACTAAGCCGACCGTTAAAATATATGCAAAAGTCATTCATTATTTTGAAAACATTCCAATTGCATTTAACAATAGTATTGTCGATAATACAGAATATTATTTCAATGTCAGTGATGATAATGAGATAGGAGATCTTGATTCACCTGTTCCAACACTTCCTCAACCAATAACTGTTACTGTTCCTGGTTTTGAATTGTTTATTGCACTTATTTCATTGATTGCAGTAGTATTATTCTTTAAATATAAAAAGAAACATCAACGCCGTTAGATTATGAATACAATTGCTTCACTCTGCGAAGAGCTAAAACAAAAGAGAAAACCAAGGGTCGGGAGACTTGACAAACCTGTTGCCTTTTGGTCAGAACCTGACCGATTCAATGATGAAATCATTAATGCTTTTGTAATCATACTGAAAACAAAAGGTTGCTCCTGGGCATCAGAATCCGGATGTAGCATGTGTGGCTATTTCAATGATAGTGCTTTTGTCGATATCTCTGATGATGATCTTCTTTCCCAGTTTAATACCGCAATGCAATCATATAGGGATGAACCTGTTGTAAAAATTTTCACATCTGGAAGTTTTTTTGATACCAATGAGATCAGTAAAAATGTTAGAGATAAAATATTCACTGATTTATCTGATAAAACTAAAAAAACTGCTGTTGAATCCCGGCCGGAATACATTAAAAAAGAGATTCTTGATGAATTAGCAGTTTCTCTTTCAACTATGCTTCTTGAGGTTGGAATTGGTCTTGAATCATCTAACGACGACATACGAGAAAAACATGTCAATAAAGGATTCACCTTTCAAGAATATAAAGATTCATCTAAACTTCTCAAATCATATAATCATCTCATAAAAACATATGTGCTTGTAAAACCCCCGTTTCTTAGTGAACAACAAGCCATTAAAGATTGTATTAACACAATTGAACAGGTTAAAGATATTACTGATACCATTTCACTGAATCCAACTAATGTTCAAAAAGGAACGCTTGTACAATATCTTTGGAACAGAAGATATTATCGACCACCTTGGCTTTGGAGCGTAATTGAAATCCTAAGACAAGGGTCAAGTATTACAAAAAAACGGTTACAATGTGATGTTGCAGGAGGGGGAAGCATCCGTGGTGCACATAACTGTAAAAACTGTGATAAACTAGCCTTAAACACAATTCGTCATTTTTCTCTTTCACAAAACCCAAATGATCTAGATAACATTGAATGTAGCTGTAAAAAACAATGGGAAGATCAACTAAGTTTAGAGCAAATAAGTTTTGGGTCACTAATAGATATGCAAAGGGGTTTGATACCATAAAAGAAACCATTGAAAAAGGAGCTCTTGTCAGCCTTATTGATAAAAATAATTATATCTATTTGATTGATACAAAGCATAAAACCGATCATTTCAAAGGAGTCGGAGTTTTAAATCCAAGTGATCTCATTGGAAAAGAATATGGAAGTATATTCACAGTTAATACAAAAGAATTTTATTTATTAAAGCCAACACTTATGGATAAATTTAAAGCATTAAAAAGAAAAGCACAAATCATCATTCCAAAGGATGCAGCCCATATAATTCTTCATTGTGATATTACCCCTGGAAAAACAATCCTAGAGGCAGGTGTCGGATCTGGTGGACTTACAACGATACTTGCATCAATGATACAGCCGGATGGTATGGTGATATCGTATGATCTCAGAAGTGATTTCATCAATCATGCACAAAAAAACATAGATAATGCAAAATTACATGATTTTGTAACAATCAAAGAAAAAGATGTAACAAAAGCTATCGATGAAACAAATCTACATGCTATCATTCTAGACATTCCAAATCCTTGGGATGCTGTGAAACATGCTTGGAATGCATTGGAAACAGGGGGCACTTTATGTACGTACTCACCTCTTATAAGTCAGGTGGAAAACACAATTAAAACAATGAAACAATATTCATTTATTGATATAAAGACATTTGAAACATTATACCGAGAGATGATTGTAAAAGAACAAGGAACTCGGCCCAGCTTTGACATGCTAGGGCACACTGGTTATCTTACATTTGCAAGAAAAGTTACATCTGAATTATTGTAAAATGTTACAATATGTAGATCAATCTATTAGATTTTTA
Source organism: Thermoplasmatales archaeon ex4572_165 (assembly GCA_002254885.1). Lineage (GTDB taxonomy): Archaea > Thermoplasmatota > E2 > DHVEG-1 > DHVEG-1 > EX4572-165. The sequence continues at coordinate 23,995 of NJDG01000008.1, read as the reverse complement.
TAAATGGGAGTTCAACACCGTAATTATCTATGATTTGAGGGTGATTCAACATTATATGACCAGAGATAAGAAATGAAACCGATTCAATAAGACAAAAGCTATAAATCATAGAAATCACCGCATCTGAAACACTTTTTGTGTCAGAAAAACATTGAATAAATAAAAAAATCCAAAATATTGAGTATTGACCATAGGCGAGATATTCTGCTGTTTTAAAACACTCTTGAATTGAAATAAAATTATTTGTATTATTTTCATCTTTTATTATATTGCTTAACTGTTGATTTGATGAAACTGCTAAGGCAAAATTAAGCGGGAAACCCGTTAGATATAAAGCACGGCCTAAAGTATTTTCAAATGTTGAAAGAATTATAATCCGATTCTCTTTATCAATATCATTTTGTCCATTTACCAGGCCCCCACTTAGACATGATTCAACAATGATAATCTGAGCCTTAGAATTAATATTGGAAAAATAATAATTTAGATTATCATCCGTTAAATAAATACTTTGATTCATATTCAGATCATAAGGACAAATAATTTCATCGGTTCCATCATATTCATCATTATCATTATCGGGTACCTCAGATCCATGACCCTGCCATTGAAATAAAAAAATATCATTTTCAGTAACTTTTGTTGACATCTCATCTAATGCTTTTGTAATATTGTCATATGTTGCGTCTTCATTAATTAATAAAATTATATTCTCTTCCTTCCAATTTGACGAAAGAAGTAGAGAGGAATACAATAATGTAAGTTTTTTTTCAGAAATTGATGGAAATGGAAATTTTGGAATATTATTCCTTCTATTTTCATATTCCGAACATGCAGCAATTACTGCATAATATTCAGTTTTATTATCCTTGAAAATATTAGTATTTTGATCTGATCTTGATTTATATGTTGGAATGTCATTATGTCCAGTTATCGCAGGCACCCAGCAAACACTAATAAACAAAAAAATTGAAAATAGTGCAAATATTGATTTATTCTTATTAGTCATTGATTCCTCTTCCTAATTATCAATATAAGCATATTCTTTTGATTATAATAAAATATTTATTTTTTAAGTTTTATTCCTCGTTGATTCTGATAATTACCTGATTTTTTATCATATAATTCTGAAGGTAGGGTTTCGAGTTTTTCAAATACTATTTGGCAAAATCTATCTCCAATAGGAATCTCAATTGATTCATCATTTGCATTGAAACAACTGATTGTAAGAGTACCATGAAAACCTGCATCAACTTTACCAAAACTTGCCATAATCCCTTTTCTTGCATAACTAGAACGAATCCAGAGTTGTGATGTAATCATAGCACCCATTTTTACAAATTCTTTGGTGCTAATTGCAAACCAAGTTTGAGAGGGAATCACAGCCAAACCATCTTTAATATTTTCATTAGTTTTTTTTATGAATATTTCATCAATTGAAAGATCATATCCATTTGGCGTAAGATTTTTTTTAAGAAAGGGCTCAATTCCAAGAGTCTCATTTTCCATATATTCTTGAATATCTCTATCTGAAAGTATTGACATAGATGTATCACTCCAAAAAATAATTTTAATTCTTAATTGTAACAGACTGCAGGATTATATCATTAGCAGGTTTGTCATTTCTATCTACTTTCACCAAGGAAATCTTTTCAACGACTTCATAGCCCTGAATAACTTTACCAAAAATGGCATGATGATTATCAAGCCATGGTGTCTCAGCAACTGTTATAAAGAATTGTGAACCACCAGTGTTAGGGCCTGCATTTGCCATAGAAAGAATTCCTTTTTCATTATGTTTCAAATCAGGATGAAATTCATCTTTAATGTTATATCCTGGTCCTCCTCGACCAGTTCCATGTGGACAGCCACATTGCACCATAAATTTTGGAATGACTCTATGAAATATAAGGCCATTATAGAACCCATCATTAACTAGTTTCATAAAATTCCCCGTGGTAATTGGTGCTTTGTCATTAAAGAGTTCGATTGTGAACTCACCCATATTTGTTTTAAAATCTACTTTTTTATTTACCATCTTTTTCACTCCTTATTAAAACAGTTTTATTTATTCTTCGATTGTAATTTTATTAATGATTACATCCTCAACAGGCCAATTTTGCATCCCATTTTTTGTTGTTGTATCAACTAATGCAATAGCTCTAACAATATCAATCCCCTCAATTGTCACACCAAATGCAGCATAGTTATCATCTAAAAATGATTGAGCTCCATCACAAATATAAAATTGACTTGTTGCACTATTTGGATCATTTGTTCGAGCCATAGCAATTGCTCCATCAACATGACGAACATCTACACTTATCTCAAGGTCAATTGTACCATATGGACTTTGTTTTTGGATTCCATCACTTGAAAATCCACCACCTTGTATCATGAAATCATCCATTACCCTATGAAAAACGAGGTCCTCATAAAAACCAGCATTTGCAAGTTTTATAAAATTATCAACAGTGTTTGGTACCTTATCTTTAAATAATTCAACCTTGATGGTTCCCATAGAAGTATCAATTATTGCAATAGGATTGCCAGAAGTTGTTTGATTATCATTATTTTCATTATTGTTGTCTTGATTATCATCGTCTGAATTTCCAAGTGTGAGAAATAGACCAATAGCAATTATAACAATTGCTGCAAGTACTATTACAATAAGAATATTAGAATCGATCTTTGTTTTTTTTGGTTCGATAGGTCGGGATCTTTTCCTTGCTTGAGCGGTTTTCTTTTTTGAAGCCATATAATCATTGAAAATAAGGTTTTAATACATAAGTATTTTGAAAGAAATGCAAAGGTAAAAGAAATTATAAAGTAAAATATATTATCTAACATTCAATCTTATAAAATTTTAAGGGGAATAAAATGGAATATCAAGAAATCATGGAACGAAAAAGAAAGATTACCAGTACTCCTGTCCATCCTCTTCCAGAGGAGACAGTAAATAAAATCATTAAAGAATTTACTCAAAGTCATATGAAATCCAAGCAACTCTATGATGAGGCTCTTACTTGTCTTACAGAAGGAGTGCAGCATAACCTTAGTCCTAACTTTCCTTTTCCTCTTGCAATGGATCGAGGGGAAGGCTATAAGCTGTGGGACATTGATGGAAATGAATATATTGATTACTTAATGTGCGGGGCACCAATCATATTGGGACATCATTTCAAACCACTTGATGAAAAAATTGCTGAACATATTCGTACCAAAGGTCCCACTACTGGTCTAACTAGCGAATATGAAATACTGGCAGCAAAACAGATTAAGAAAATGATGCCAAATATTGAGAAGGTACGGTTTGTACAATCTGGGTCAGAAGCAATCATGGCTGCATTACGTATCGCTCGTGCAAATACAGGTCATGAAAAGATCATAAAAATTGAGGGTAATTATCATGGATGGGGAGATCAAACAGTTATTGGTTTACATATACCAGGTACTGGCATGATGATGTCTGAGGGTATACCAACTGAGTGTTTATCCAATACTCTTACTGTGATGCCAAATGATTTTGATGGGCTACGTAACACTTTTGAAGATGCCAAGAAACAAGGTAATGTAGCAGCATGTCTAGTTGAGGCTAATGGTGGTGAAGCAGGAACCCATCCGGTTCATCCAGATTGGAACAAGTATGTCAGGGAATTATGTGATGAGTTTGGCGCTTTGATGATAATGGATGAGGTTATCACTGGTTTTAGAATCGCAAAAGGTGGCGCACAGGAATACTATGGTATAAAACCTGATATTGTAACACTAGGTAAGGTTCTGATGCATGGATATCCATCATGTGGAGCTGTTGCTGGTAGAGCAGAGGTTATGGATTCTCTTGCCGGCGGTGAAGGCAGTGCAGCTGGTTCTCATGCATTTGTTGCTGGTACATTGGCAGCCAATGCACTTTCTACAATGGCTAGTTATTATGCTTTAAAATTTGTTGAAGAATACAATGCCGTCGATAAAGCTGCGGCTTATGCTGAAAAGCTGACAAAAGAGCTCAACGATCTCTTTGAAGCAAGACCAGATCTGCCATTTTTTGCCTATAATCAAAAATCAATTATTATCTATGATACCACTGCATTTTTCAGTGTTGATATCAACCAACCAGATGCCTTTATGCAGATCATGAACCGTATGAAGGTAGCTAAGGAATATCAACTTGCTCTCACATCAAAAGGCGTCATGAATCTAGCTGGATCTCGTATGTATACATGTATGCAACATGATGAAAACGCCCTTACTAAAACACTAGAAACCTGGGAGTATCTTTTATCCTTGATCCCTAAAAATTGATGCTTAAATATCAAGGAGAAATGATAAATGATTTGTAACATCTGTGGAGTTAATGAAACAGATAATCCTGATAGTATATGTGATGATTGTAAGTTCAGTATAATCAGTAATGATGATATACCTCCGACATTTTAACATTGAAAAACTGGAATTTAATGTCCTAAATCGTGTTACCGTTTTTTTAGTATTTAATGGATATGTCGAGTACTTTCAATTAAGAACCGTACTTTTAATAATAAAAAACGAATTCTACACTAAAAGAATATGTACTTTTCATTAATAATTTTCCAGAAGGTATTAGGAATATATCATGCATCAAAATAGTTCAAATCTCTGTGCACTTTGCAGGGGAACAAAAATGCTCTGTGGAAAAAGCAGATGCCCTGTTCTTGTGAAGTTTCATTCAAGAGATAAACTTCTCCCTCTAATAAATTCAAAAAAAATACATGGGGCATCACCTCCAAGTGTTTTTATTGGACGAGTTGGATATCCTAAAGTCTCAATTGGGCCCATGATTCCACCAAAAATGGGGGATACTTCATTGTATGATGCACCTGAACGATGGTTGGATAAATCTATTGATGACATCGTTGATTTTCGTTCAATGCTTATAAGAGGTAAACATCGAATCCATGTAAATGATGTTGAAAGCAGCAATAAAATGGTTTCTTTTACAAGAGAATTAGCTCTTTCAAAAAACAGTGTATATACAGAAGCTTTATTTCATAAAAAACCAAGAGGATCTATTAAATTTTATGATGATGTTCAACCACATGGACCTTCTGCTGTTCTAAAAAAATTCGATATTTCAAATCCTAAATATGAACCCCATATGGAAAAAGCATATTATGACACTGATTTAAAATCGATGGATGCAATTCTTCAACTGTATAAACAGGGTGTATCTATTTCAAATATTCACAAAGCATTCAGTGTAGGATCATTTGGAATTGGAAAATATAGAAAATTTGTTCCAACACGATGGAGTATCACAGCTGTTGATTCAAATATTGGAAAAACACTTGTTAAACAAACAAAAACATATCCATGGATAAATGAATTTAGAGTATATTATCATAATCAGTTTGACAACAGATGGATTATCTTAATGATGCCCTCAGAATGGGAATATGAACTAATTGAGGCATGGTATCCAGATACAACATGGAACCAATATAGTAAAGATATCGCGATTTTCAATAGTTATGAATTTTATGATGGAAGAAAAACATATGCTGAAATTGGTGGATGTTATTACGCAGCAAGACTTGCAGTAAATGAAACATTACATAAAGATAAAAGGCAAGCTGCAACAGTTATCATGCGAGAGGCACACCCTGGTTATATAATGCCTATTGGAGTATGGAATGTTAGGGAAAGTGTACGGAAAACATTACAGTTACCTTATCAAAAATTTGACACATTAAATGAAGCACTTGTTTATATCGAAAAATACCTTGATATTCCCATGAGCCGATGGATAAAAAACAGTGCTCTTTTAAAAAACAGGTTATATCAAAAGCGACTTGAGGATTTCATTGGAATATGAGTCTTATGAAAATAAAAGAGATTACATGTAAAACAGCACTAACAAAATCCAAATTACCTGGTCTAATGTATTCTCTAAACCCCTATCTAGGTTGCATGCATCAATGCAATTATTGTTATGCACCAGGCATTCTTCATATGGACCGGGAGAAATGGGAGACAACGGTTGCTGTAAAACGAAACATTCCATTAATTTTATCAAAGGAACTCAAACAAAAAAAACAAGGAACCATTGGGATTTCAACGGTTACTGACCCATATCAACCTATTGAAAAAACATACAAACTTACCAAGTATTGCCTTGAAACCCTTTCAAAATATAAGTTTCCATTATGTATTCAAACAAAATCTGATCTTATTATTCGAGATAAAGAAATAATAACAAAATGTAAAGATGTTGAAATCATGGTAAGCATTGGAACATTAAATGATAAACATCGGAAGATATTTGAACCTGGTTCTTCAACGATTCCTGAAAGATTAAACATTCTAAAGGAGTTCTCTAATACTAATGTGAAAACCAGTGTTTTTTTTGGGCCAATATATCCAAATATTAATTCCGACGATATTCCAAAAATTATGGATACGTTCATTGAATGTGAAGTTGATGAAATAATGATAGATTACCTTCATCTAAAAAAAGAAATAATTCCAATATTAACCGATACAATAAATGATAATAAAGAAATAAATAATGTTTTTACAATGCAGATGATAGCCTCACAAAAAGAAAAATTAAAAAAAATCAATATGCAAATAAGAGATTATCTAAGAGACACGAATATATCGCTGCAAGATGCGTTTTAATTATGGATTTTTATTCAATATTTACTTTAAAACCATTATCATTGTCAACTTTCTTCTTTTTCCGCTGAACAGATACATCAAGGATACCGTTTTTATATGTAGCCTTGGTTGTTTTTGGTTTCACATCAACCGGAAGATGCACTTTTTTATGATATTTTCTCTTAGGAGAATCAACAGTTATCTCCAACTCATCTTCAATGACCTGCAGATCAATGTCTTCTTTTTCAACACCTGGAAGTTCAACAGTTACTGATACATCTTCTTTTCCTTCAATCACATCTGTTAACGGTTCTCGATCCTCAGAAATACGCGATTTTCCTTTTACTGATTTCACACGACGATTCCCGAATTCTTCAAGTCGAGGTTTTCCATTTGGGCCCACGCGGATACTATATCCATGGACATACGATTTACCTGGCTTTGCATTTGACATCATACGAATCATTTCTTCTTTCATTTTTAGAAAATCATCAAACATTTGATCATCGAACATGTCATTAATAAAACGATCATCAAATCCAAAAAAATTAAATGGATCTTTTCGTCGTTTTCTTTGATCTTTTTCATCCGAACTCATAGATATCACAACTTTTTTAAAATAGATAATATACCGGATATATAAATATTAAGTTTCGATGACAAAAGCCCTTGTTTTTCAATAATTTTTCTCTCAGTTGCCAGCATATATTTAAGTATAGTGAATGTATTACCGAGAAAACTATCCTATCATATATAAATGATTTATTAATAAAGTGATAACAATGGCAAAAGCACGATCAAGGACAGCAGCGCGGAAAGTGAAAGATAAATGGAAGGCAAAAAAATGGTATAATGTTCTTGCCCCAGAATCATTTGATAACGTCACGGTTGCTGAAACATTAGCTGAGAATGAAAGCACGCTCATTAAACGAGTAACAGAAGTTTCATTACAAGATATCACAAATGACTTCAGAAAATCACATATTAAATTATTTTTCGAGATATATGAAATTGATGGATCAAACGCTAAAACGCGGTTTATTGGACATACATTAACATCAGATTATTTAAGAAGAATGATCCGAAGAAAACGATCTAAAGTTGATGGTATTTATGATGTCATCACTCGTGATGGTGCAAGAGTACGGATAAAACCATTTGCAACAACTGATCGTCGAATTCAAAATTCACAGAAAAGAGTCATCCGAGATATGATGAAAAAAACTATAGGTAAACAAGCTACAACAAGTACTTTATCGGGATTCATTAAATATATAATTGATGGAAAGATGGGTAGTGAGATTTACAAATCATGTAAAAAGATTTATCCTGTAAAACGTGTTGAAATTTATAAAACACATGTGATTTCTCAACCAACAATAATAATAGAAGAACCAAAGAAACCAGAACCTGAAGAAAAACCAGTTGAGGATAAAGAAACCACAACTGAGAAACAATCAGAAGAACAAATGGAAGAAGAAATCATAGAATCAAAAGAGGAACCAATTGATGAACCAGCTGATGAACCAGCTGATGAACCAGCAGAATCAATTGATGAATCAGAGGAACCAGCTGATGAAGAAATTAAAGAAGAACCAGTTGAAGAGGAGTTAATAGAGGAAGAAATTGACGAATCCATAAAAGAAGAACAGGAAGAAATAGAAGAAGAAAAAAAACCTGTTGAAGAAGAGATGAATCAAGAAGAACCTTCTTCCGAAGATGAAACCTCAACTGATGAGGAATCAGAAGAATCCTCAGAAGAAAAAAAGAAAGAATAAACACAAATTTTATTTCTTCTCTTTTATCCTTTTTTTTATCATTATCTATTTTCATCATAAAGATTAAAAAATAGATAATGATTAAGCATACATTGGGGTTTCTTTATAACCAACGAAAATATAATTATAATTGGGTGTGGTGCAGGTGGTGGAACCGCTGCACAATTCGCACGTAAAACAGATAGAAAAAAACAAGTAACAATATTTGAGAAAGGATCTTATCCACAATATTCTAAATGTGGACTGCCTTACGCAATATCAGGTATAATACCTACGCCTACGCATCTTATTGAATTCACTGAAGAATGGTTTTTAAAAGCAAAAATAAATCTTCATTTAAAGACCACAATCACATCCATTGATATAAAAAATAAAACTATAACTGCAAAAGATGAAAATGATGAAATAATTGAAAAAGAATATGATTCACTTATCATTGCAACAGGTTCAGATCCATCATTACCACCAATAAAAAACATTACAAAAAACAATGTCCTAATTGATGGAATTTTCACCATTCGAACAATTGATGATGCACAAAAGATACTTGATTATATACCAAACACAAGAAATGTAACAATAGTAGGAGCCGGCCTTATTGGTTTAGAGATGGCAGATTGTCTTTCAAAAAAAGGGAAAAAAGTTACGGTTGTAGAGGCTCTTCCAAATATTCTTCCTATGTTAGATGATGATGTTTCAAAGACTATTGAGGAAATGCTGCTGGATCATATCTCACTTTTTACGAATTTTTTTGCAACAGAAATTAAAACAATAAAAGATCATGTCTCTGAAATAATCATAAAAAATAGGGATACAAACAAGGAACAATCTATTTCAACAGATTTGCTTATTATCGCTGCGGGAACAAAACCTGAAATAACTCTTGCAAAACAAATAGGATGTGAAATTGGGGAAACTGGCGGTATAAAAGTAAACAACAGATCAGAAACATCAATCCCAGATGTTTATGCCGTTGGCGATTGTACAGAATATAAAGAATATATCACCCAAAAACCTTTACCAATAGGACTTGGAAGTATCACAGTTAGGCAAGGAATAGCCGCAGGAGTTAATGCGGCAGGTGGAGACTATACCCTTCCAAAAGGCGCACTTCAAACATTCACATCAGATTTTTTTAACATACAGATAGCAGCAGTAGGTCCATCGACAAGCTATTTGGAATCATTTGAAATGGTATCAGGAAAACATAATGGAAGCTCATTACCTGAATATTTCCCAGGGGGAAAACCAATAATGATGAAAACTATGGTTGATGTTGAATCTGGAAAAATTCTTTCTGCTCAAGCAGTAGGTGAAAACGCTGCGCAAAGAATTAATTCATATGCAACTGCAATGCTTGGAAATTTGACAATTGATGAATTCAGAAAACTTGAAACAGCTTATGCTCCTCCAGTTGCACCAACCCTTGATGTTGTAACTATTACAGCAGATATTGCATATATGAAACAACAACGTAAAAAGAAAAAATAAGTGTTATTATGAAGGTTTTACATCTTGCAGATACACATTTAGGATATTCTGCTTATCGAAAAGTTACACAAGATGGAATTAATCAAAGAGAGGCAGATATTTTTCAATCATTTACTAAGATAATTGATTATGCAATAGAACAAGATGTTGATCTTGTTGTTCACGCAGGAGATCTTTTTGATTCAGTTAGACCAAATAATCGAGCTATTGCCATTGCTTTAAACCAAATGCTTCGTCTTTCTAAAAACAATATCCCAATGGTTATTATCTCAGGAAATCATGAACAACCAAAATTACAAGAAACTGGGCATATATTCAGCCTTTTTGAACATATACCTCATATATATCCAATATTTCATGAGAGATATGAAACAAAAGAATTTATGATTGATAATGAAAACATTATGATTCATTGCCTCCCTCAAATAAATACTCAAGATGCATTACAAGAACAATTAATTTCTATTGAAAGAAATGAAAAGATGGATTATAATGTTTTTTTAGCACATGGAAGTATTCAAGGCATCAAGGAATTCAGTATGAATGAATTCAATGAAATGATGCTTCCAAAACAATATCTCTCTGAAATGTTTGATTACGTTGCACTTGGTCATTACCATATCCAAACAAAAATTGATGATTACACATATTATGCCGGGTCAACAGATACTTTTTCTTTTTCCGAATCAAATACAAATCATGGTTTCATGGAGCTCACTCTTAATAACCCGAAGAAAAATGTTGAATTTAAGTCAATTAACACACGGCCTTTTATCGATACACCCTCGATTGAATGTTACGGAAAAAATATTGAAGAAATCATGAAAGAAATCATTCAAACTATTAAAAAAATTGAACCAATTGGAAAAATATTTCGCATTAATCTAGAACATATTTTATCTCATCAATATCGTGGTCTGGATTTTCGTATGATACGGCAATTAAGTCAGGGTTGTATTCATTATGATATCTCCGCATACATTGAGGAACAAGATAGGAAGAGAATGGATTCACAAGGCCGAATTGATTCATTAACAAAAGAATATACTCGTTTTATCAATGGACAGGAATTAGAAGAAAAAGAGCTCATTTTAAAAAAAGGGCTTGAATATTTAAATGACATTGGAAAAAAAGAGGATTTATGATTTTAAAAACCTTAACACTTCAAAATTTCAGAAAATTCAAACATACATCTATTGAATTTCCAGAAGGAATTATTGGGGTTGTTGGGTTTAATGGTTCAGGTAAATCAACGATTTTTGAAGCAATTGCATGGGCCTTATATGGGACTGTTGCAGCAAGAACCTCTTCTGAGGATATTAAGAGAAATGCTGCTGAACCATCCTCTGCATGTATTGTTGATTTATGTTTTCAATTTGAAGGAGACGAATATCGTGTTGTAAGACAGATGAAAGGAAAAGCATTCATTTCTTCTGCTACGATAACTAGAAATGGTAAAATCGCTGCAACTGGTGCAGGATCTTCAACAATGTTCATTCAGAAAACTCTTGGAATGGATTATAAATCATTTTTCACATCAATTTTTGCAAGGCAGAAGGAATTAAACACATTATCTTCAATGAATGCAAGTGAAAGAAGACCTTTGATTTTAAAAATGCTTGGTATTGACTCATTAGATGAAGTAATTAAGCAGATTAATGCAGATAAAAGAAACAAATCCTCTCTTATTTCTCATCTTGAAAGTAACATTTTTGATAAAAATGGATGTGAGAAACAAAAAATCCTTTTAAACAAACAAAAAATCCTAAAAGAACAACAGCAACAATGCAACGAAGAAATAAAAGAAATGAAGAAGAAGCTGAAGGAATTAAAAGATGAACAGAAAACAACAAATATTGACGTGAAGGATGCAAAAAGAAAATATGAAGACATTAACAAAAAACATGAAATTGCAATCAAAGAAAAAACATTATATGAGCAGAATCAAAAAATCATCCAGGAAATATCACATATCAAACATAAGATTGAAAAACGAATTAAAAACATTCAATTACTAAAAAAAGAGCTGATTAATTTTGAAAATATCGATCAAGAAATCATAAAAACTAACAAGAGAATGGAAGAAATAAATAATTCCACATCAGAAATAATTAAACAAAAAACACAAGAAGAATCAGAATTAGATCATCTAATGAAACAGAAAAAAGAGATTATTAAAAAACAAAATTCAATTTCAAAATTAGGATTAGATGCAACATGTCCAACATGTGAACGTGAACTTGGGGATCAATTTGAATTTCTTTTAGAAAAATATGGTACAAAACATGATGAACTGGAGAATGAATGTGTATTATTAGAACAAAAACTCCAAGAAACAAATGAACAGCAAGAGCAAAAACAACGAGAACATAAAGCATTGCAAAAGAAAAAAGAATTCTATCGAAAGAAAGAAAAAGAACAACAAGAAGTTAAAACAAGAATTGAATCACATAAGAAAGAACAACTCCTTGAAGAAAAAGAATTAAAAGATAAAGAACAACTCCTAAATAAAAATCCATCTATTGAATTTAATTTAAACTTATTTCAGATTATTGAAAATCAAAGAAAAACACTGTATCAAAGCTATCAACAATTAATTAAGAAAACGAGTAAAGTAAAAGATAATATCTCAAAACAGACTCTTAGTATTGAAAAGAAACAAAGCAATATTGCACTTCTCATTCAAGAAATTATTTCAATAAAAAAACAAAGAAATGAACTGAAAGAAATGCATGATAAAATCAAAAATGAACAACAGAAAATTGTTGAAATATCTATGTTAAAGGAGATTATGGTTTCCTTTCGTCTACATCTTGTTTCAAGAATAAGACCTGCACTTTCCCAGTATGCCTCAAGTTTTTTTCATGATTTAACAGATGGAAAATATCCTGAGATGACTCTTGATGATCAATATAATATTAACATTTATGATGATGGTAAAAAATATCCAATTCAACGGTTTTCAGGTGGGGAGATTGATCTAGCGAATTTATGCTTGCGTCTTGCAATTTCAGATGTTATTACTGAACGTGCGGAAGGATTATTTCATTTTATAATCTTAGATGAAATATTTGGTTCACAAGATCGATTGAGACAACAAAACATTATGCAAGAGCTTTATAAGCTATCATCGACATTTAAACAAATTTTCCTAATTACTCATGTTGAAGAAGTAAAACATTACCTCCAACATATCATTCAAGTTGAAGAAACAAATGATGAAAGTATTATAATAATCAATTAAAACGGAAGTTCCAGAAAAAAATAATGAAAAAACCTTAGAAAATACTTTTGAATAACCGGAGAGGACATGTGTTTTTTCCTTTTAAAATTTAGTTTTCTTCTAGTGGCTACATTCCCACCTCATTAACATAGATTAATGGATTTGCTCATAAAAAACTATCGTTTTGTTAGATTTTAGTGACTACTATTGAGGTGGAAAAAAGTGCTTTTTCTCGATATAACGGGTCAAAAACGCTCTGGAACTTCCGTAAAAAAAAAGAAAAAAATGTGATTTTTCAGTTTTTATTACTTTCTAAAAAACCCTTTCTTTTTAGTTTTTTTATCTTGTTCTAATTGTTGAGTTTGCTGTGTTGTTTTTTGTTGAGGGGTTGTTTGCTGTTGAGTGTTGGGTTGATATTGTTGTCCAAGTGGTTTTGGTCCTGGCTGTGGTGGCGATGAAGGAGTTAAATCAGGTTTATGTGTTGGTTTTGGAGCTGGACCTCCGGGTAAGGGTGGTGCAGATGAAAAAAGCTTATTGAATATGTCCTTATTTGAATTATACCAACCATGCCAGTGATCATTTTCTTTTTTCAAACGATTCACTTCATGTTCTGTTTCTTCATAAAGATGATAGAGTTTTGTTAATCGATCCTTCTCTTTTTCGTAAGCTGTGTTAACCTCTGTGTATTTATCTTTATACTGGACATATTGTTCATATTCTTTTACCTTGGATGCTTCTTGTTGTAGTTGATCCATGGTGATTCTTTGTTGTTGTACTTCGGATTTCAATGTTTGATTTTCAGTTTCAATGTTTTGATATTTTTGTGTGTAATCATTGATTTTTGATTTATATTCATCTAACTTTGTCAGTTCAGATGTTGTGTTATTTAATTTTTCTTGTATTGTGTTAAGTTGTTCTTTATATCTGGATTCGAGTTGTTGTTTTTCTGATTCTGCTGCATTTACACGACTTTCATATTCTTGAAGCTTTGATTCTGATTGGGATAACTCTTCTTCCTGTTTTTTATATGCATCCCAAAGTTTGATTAATCGCTCTTTTTCCTTTTCAAGTTCTAAGCTGTATTTTTTTGCTCCTTGATATGCTTCTTCTTTCTGTCGTTCTACTTCTGACATTTGTCCTTCGAAATGTTCAATAGCAGCGGTAACTTCTTTAAATGTATCGATATCGAGCATATTTTTTATTCTTGATAGCTCCTCAGTACTCTTTGAAAATGTATTTTTTAATTGGTCGATTTCATTTGCTACCTGCTGTAATTTACCTTCAAATGAACCTATGTCAATATTATTCTCTCTGTATATTTCTTCCTCACTCATTTATTCCGGCCTCCCATTAAATAGGTGCGAATGTATATGAATGATGCTGAAGATATTTAAGGATTACCAATTTTTTAGGAAAAATAAAAATTATACAATTTTTTTTATTAATTATCTGAATCTAGTATTCTAAAGTCTGCTTTACAATACATTAAAGTATATTACGGAATGACATTCTCTATAAATTTTACCACTAAACTAATAAACAATATATACTATTCGATAATTGGGTTAATTTCCTAATTTAGGAGGAAGAATTGGATGGGATTATTCCAAAGAATACGTTTATCATCAATGCTGCGAAAGATTTTTGGGAAAAAACAAGCGAAAATTGGTATATATGGGCCGCCGAATGTTGGGAAGACAACACTTGCAAATAGAATTGTTCAAGATTGGACTGGCGAGATCATGGGCGGTGTTTCAGAGGTTCCACATGAGACGAGAACGGCAATGTGGAAAAAAGATGTTGTCATTCAAAATGGTAATTCTTCGCTTAAAATTGATATTGTAGACACTCCAGGAATAGCAACAAAAATCGATTACAAAGATTTTATGAACCTTCATGGAATGGATAAAAATGAATCAAAAGAACGTGCGAAGGAAGCAACTGAAGGCGTCATTGAATCCATTCGTTGGTTGGAAGATGTTGATGGAGTTCTCTTGGTTATGGATTCAACAAGGGATCCTTTTACACAAGTAAATGTTACAATTCTTGGGAATCTGGAAGCTAGAAATCTTCCGGTTCTTGTTGCAGCTAATAAAATTGATATGGAGGATTCAAGCCCTGCAACACTTAAAGCAGCATTTCCTCAACATCCTGTTGTTCCAATTAGTGCATTAAATGGATATAATGCTGATGATTTATATTCAAAAATGATTGATCATTTCAAAAAAACAAAAAGGAAAAGGAGGTAGGTTGGAACATGGGAAAAAAAACAAATAAGAAACGAAATGATAATCAAAGTATTCAGGTAAATCTTGTTTCAAAGCAAAAACTTGAACAACTTACTTCAAAAGATAAATTAAAATTTATTATTGATGAAGTGAAACTGGGTAATGTTCTTGTATTGGAACATGGGCTTACAGCTTTTGAACAAACAGAACTTATTAAACGAACGATGGAGGAGATAAAAGAAGACACCTTCATTGGAATTGAAATGGAAGGATATAGCGAAGAGAAACCAACAATAGTTCAAAAAATATTTCGTATGATTAAAAAACCACGAATGACTCTTATCGGCCCAGCAGATCTACTTCAAACGGTTAGTAAAGATAACGATATGATTCAAACAAAAATCATATCTGGAAAGGGATAATAGGCTATGCCTCATCAATGTTTAAAATGTGGTACAATTTATAAGGATGGATCATCTCAACTTTTAAAAGGATGTTCAGATTGTGGTGGAAACCGATTTTTTTATACAAAAACTCCATTATCGGAAGAACAGCGAGCTGAAATTCAGGATGAAATTGGAAAAGATCTTAATGAACAACTAACGGATCTGTTTAAAAACCCTGAAAATAAGGAGTTCATTGATTACCGTGATAATTGGATTACAATGAAACCCAAAGAGATTAGAAGCGTTTTTAAAAAACACATGACTGAATCAAATAAAAAACCAAGTTTCGTGTCAAAAGATGTCTCTAAAATTGATCTAATTGAAAATGAAAGTTATCGAAAACAACGGATTGATGAGATTTTACAGCAATTATCAAAACATGATAGACCTGAGACCATTGATATACAACCACCTGGAAACTATAATATTGATCTTAAAGGGCTTTTAGAAAATGAACCAATCATTATTCAAAAGGATGGAAGTTATTCCATTCACCTTCCTTCTGTTTTTAAGATGTATGAAAAAAGAAAGAAGAAATAAAAAAAATATTTTTTTTATAGATTTAATCGCCTATGTAATTTAATCACAGCTTCAACTGCTGCTTTTGAACGTTCAATGCGTTCCTCTGCCTGAATACGTGTCATGCCAGGTCCGCTAATACCAAGACCAACAGGTTTTTCAAATTCAATGGATAGATCCGCTATTTTTCTAGATGCATGAGATATAACAAGTTCATCATGTTCTGTTTCACCTTCAATAACTGCGCCAAGAGCAACCACTCCATCTATATCCTCTCGCTGTAATAACTTCTTTATTGCAAGTCCCATATCAAAAACACCAGGTACCTTTACAGTTTGAGTAATCTTCGAATCAAGAAACTCTGCATGTTCTTTTGCTCTTTCTAGCATCATCATTGTGATATCATAATTGAATTCAGATACCACTGCTCCAATTCTTATTTTTCCTTTAGCCATATTACTTTCCCCTTCATTTTATTTTACTGATCCAACATCAGAAAAACCCTGACGTAGACCTTTTCCTGCATGTTTTATCAATCGTTTTTGATGAAATAATAAATTAATCGCATTTAACGCATGTTCTCTTGTTCTTTTATCTGCAAGCCATGCAAGTTCCTTTTCATCTTTTGCTTCATCTTCATGAACAAATACTTCAATGATATGAGTATTGGTTAATAATTGTACTTGAATTAGTCCCATACTTGCCTCATGAGCACATTGCTTATCAATAGTTTGACTTCCAGGCATACCAAGGGCTATTACAATTTTACAATCCTGCTCCTCAATACATTTCTTACATGCAACTGGGAGATCTTTTACACCAGGAACTGTGTATCGAATGATTTTATGATGAGATGAATCTTGCTGTATTTCATCAATTGCAGAGGCAGCCATATCAAAACGTGCAAATGTTGTATCAACAATGCCAATATGTTTCATGTTTTCTCAATGGCCTCCATCTCTTTTTGAAATTCATATGCTGCAATGATTTTTGCAATAATCCGTCGAGTACCATCAAGATCATTCATATTCTCAAATTTTGGGAGACGAACAATCTTTACTGATTGTTTCCTTTTTTTCAATTCCTTTTCAATTTGTAATGTGTCATGAATCTGATCAAATCCAAGGGCAATAATGTCAGGTTTTAACTCTTCGACAATTGCAAACATGTCATCTTTTTTACCAAGGTAAGCATCATCAACAACCTTCAACTCTTTAATTAAACCAAGTCGTAATTGTTCAGATGTAACGGGTTCATGTTTCAATTTTTTGACCGTTTCATCACAAGCAACAACGACAAGTAATTTATCACCAAGTTTCTTTGACTCTTTTAAATAATAAATATGTCCCATGTGGAGAAGATCAAATGTTCCAGAAGCCATTACTGTGACCATTTATTCCAGGCCTCAATAATTTCTTTTCCTTCAAGAAAACAGAGATCATGATCTTTTGCATATTGCCTTGCTTTTGATTTTGATAATGATTTACCATTATCGCCCATGATTTCACAACCACTTGCAACAGGATTTAATCCTGCCATTTTTAATATTGAAACAGCCAGTTCAGTATGGCCAAAACGAGTTGTTAAAGGTTTTTCAGATGCAATACAGATAGGTACATGGCCTGGTGAACGAAACTCGTCTCCAAGTTTTTTTATATTATCAACATTTTTTTTTGATGAAAGTTGTTTTGTAAGCTCAGCAAATCGTTTCATTGTAAGGCAACGATCTTCATCTGTGATTCCAGTGAATGTTTCACGATGATTGATATAAATTGAAAATGAAGATTTTGAATCATATGGAATATCATCTGCAATTAATTGACTTAAAACAGGAAACTCGGATTCAGCATGGATAAATAAATCTGAAAGAAAAGGTAATTGAAATGATTTTCCAATCTCTGATGAGATCATTAGAAATATTAATCCTCCTCCATCCTGCCGTAAGGTTCGAATTGATGAGGCTGTTAAAAATTCTGATGCTATAAAGAAATCAGTTTCGTTTTCTCTTTTGTCATCATCAAATACAAGGATAAATTTTCCCTGCTGAAGATCAGATATCGCTTGATTAAGTGTACTTATGAGATCACCTAGATTTTAGAAAGATAACCTCTTCTTAAAATAAGGGTTCGTATGCTACTCAAAACTTGGTTGAGGTTCTTTTTGTTTTTTTGCTGCAAGTAATCTTGTAACATATCCTGCGATTCTGTTTCTAAGTAGATTTCTATCAACTGTGGTTAATTCTTGAACCTTCTTTTTATTGTGTTGAAAGTCGGCATTAAATTGATCCGGATATTGTTCTATAAGGTCTCTTGCAATTGTTTTTATGAATGTTGGTCTTATGTTGCCCAGGTTATCACCTTGTTAAATGTGAAGGGCTGCAATATCTTTTTGTTATTTAAAAACTTTGGAGAAAACTCTCCAATAAGATGATTATTTGCAAAAATTACTTGTTTTTCTTTCATTTTTGAAAAACCAATAAATTTACACATATTTTTACACAATATCGGGCCAATATGTAATTGAAATTTTTGGTAAATTGATTTAAATATAAAGAAAATATGTATGAAAATCCAGGAGGAACAGAAATCACCTTTAAAAATAAATCATTAAAAAGATTCGCTCGAAAGAAATTCAATAAAATTGGCGAAATTGCGATTCAAAGCGAAATTGGTAATAATCTCACATTTACAATTTACAATTCTAAATTATCCAGATTCTTTAGAGAAAAAATTAATGAATTTAAAAACATTAAACTCGTAGAAAGGATAAAAAAAGATTATATTCCAAAACATATCGCCATAATCATGGATGGCAATAGAAGGTATGCAAAACAAGCAGGATTAAAAGCAACTAAAGGACATCAGATTGGAAAAGACAAAATCGAAGAGACACTTGATTGGTGTCTTGAACTGGGAATAAAAAATCTCACAGTCTATGCTTTCTCAACAGAGAACTTTAAACGATCGCCTGATGAGATCCGGGAATTAATGTATCTTTGTAGGACCGAATTGGACAAAGCAAAGAGTGATTCAAGAATCCATAAAAATAAAATTAAGATAAATGTAATTGGTCAATTAGAATCACTCCCAAAAGACATTCAACAATCTGCCAAAGAACTCATAGAAAAAACAGAAATGTATGGGGATAATATATTAACTATTGCTCTTGCATATGGTGGAAGAGAAGAGATCATTCAAGCTATCAAACACATTGCCGAGGATGTAAAAACAGAAAAACTAAAAATTAAAGATATTAATGAAGGAAGCGTATCCTCATATCTTTATACAAATGGTTTACCTGATCCAGATCTCATATTAAGGACCTCTGGAGAAGAGAGAATATCTAATTTTTTATTATGGCAAGTAGCCTACTCAGAATTTTATTTTTCTGATGTGTATTGGCCAGCATTTGGAAAAAAAGATTTTCTCCATGCAATTGAAACATATCAACAAAGAAAAAGAAGGTTTGGTAAATAAAAAAACCGATTTAAAACTCTCAATCTTCAATTGAATCTAATTTTTCAATTTCATCAGCAATACTTGCAAGTTTTTTGAATTGTTGATGGAAAAATAATGCTATTGCTCCCAAACCTGCAAATAGAATAATCATTGCAAGACTAATGTCTAAAAAAGATGAATCCGCAAGCGAAACAAAAAATCCAATAACTCCACTTGTGACACCATTAAAAAAGAAATTTATCAGCTTCACAAGTAAAACAATAACAAGAAAAATACCTGAGAATAAGAAAAAAGATTTAGCAATAAAACTAGTTTTAAAATCAGAATAAACTGAAAAATATTTTAATTTCATCATATTTGAATTTAGAATAGCTAATAGGATTTAAGCGTTTCCAACATTTGATATTTTCATTGCATTTTGAACTTTACTTTGAATCTCTGTTAGTTTTTCCCGTGTTCTTCCTTCTTGTTTATGTAGGCTATTTTTGCGTACATCAAGGGACTCCTTTGTTGATTCAAGTTCTTCGGTTACTTGTTTTTTCCCTTCTGCTTTTATAAGCAATGATCCAATGCTTTTATAAATTGGTGTTTTTTCTTTTACGTTTTCCAACTCTTCTAATGCATCTTCTACTTCTTTTAAACGTACTTCAACTTGTTGTCTTTGTTGTTGAATCACTTGATATTGAGATTGTAATTGTTGAAGTCTAGTTAATTGATCTTGAACTTGTTTTGACATTTCATCTTCGGCCATGGTAAACACCTTTTTTTACCTAATATTTTGTTCCCTTATTAAATCTACTCTTTGGGCTTTGTGAAATTAATAAATAAATTTGCTTTATATTATAATTATATAATTTTTATATTGATGAAAAATATTAAATATAAAGATAGAAATATACAAAGATAACAAAATAAATAAAGATCTTTCGGGGGAAAGACAACAGATGAATAAAAATGATAAACTCGTAGTTATCTTTGGCGTTATAATTTTAATTGTCTCTTCAATAGGAATCTATACCTTTGTACCAGGCAATTCTCAAGCGAAAGCAGCGGAAGTAGATGAAATTCTAACAATCTCTGGAACAATGAAAAATATTCCAGATTCTATCATAGTTGCAGATTCTAATCCATTTTTCCCTTTAATTGCAACACCTATTGCAGTAAATTATAATCAAAATGGGGAACAATCAATCATTCCGCTTTATATAAACAATTTTTCAAATCCATCAGGGGCAGTTGATAAACTGCGAAATGAACAACTCAAACAGTATTCAATTGATGAATATGTCATAGAATCTCATGAAAACCCAAAGAATGTTTCATTATTCTGTGCAAAACAATTTTGGGAGCAGAGTAAAGGTGCCTTGATAATGAGTCAAAACGAATCAGGATATATTCTAGGGGTTATTGCAACACCAATAGCATCATATCTGAGCATTCCCGTTATTGTAGCTGACTGTATTGATGGTGATGTTACAAGAGCACTTCAAGAACTTGGGGTTACATATTCAATTGTTTGCGGATCAGAGCTTCAAGGATATGGCAAAACGATGCGAGTCACCTGTGTTGAAGACATTATTGATCTCACTACTTCAATTCTTCAAAATAAATTTGGTTCAATTGATTATATGACATTAACAAATCCTATTGATGCTTGGCCACCTAAAAGTTTAAAACAGGAAAAATTTACTTTTGGACCTGTAACTCTTCCATCAACTGCATCTACATATATAAAACAACTTTTAACGCAGGGCGGAAAACAACAGATAGGTTCATTCACAATACCAGAAGATTACAAATATGCCCTTATAAAGTTTGAAGGTGTTAATTTAGATTATGAAAATGTTGATGAATTTGGCGATTCAGTAGGTTTTTCCATTGGTGCTGATTTACCTAATATACCTGATGGCCTCCAACAATGGGAAGTCTATGTTGGTGGTACTGGTGGAGGTGGAGTTGCTGATAGAGATTCAAATGGACAACTCATTAAGGATAAAGTGTATATTGAAACAGTTCTTTATGATAGAGGTGGAGTAACATACAATGTTGGCGCAAATGGCGTCTGGCTTCTTAAAAGTCAAGGAAAAGTCCTTGCTAATGTTGTTGTTGAAAAACTTGAAAGTCCAACTTATCCTTTAATGAAGGGATTGTCTTCAATTGCACCGTATTTGACCGCGAGTCATAAGGGCCTCATCTTTGGTGAACCTGAATTTGCATTTACTGCTGATGATGATGTATTAACAGATAAGGGTCAAACATGTCCAGGGTATTATGTTCCTAGAAGAAACCCTGAATTAACTCCAATGCTTAATGATCATATTTTTGATAATATCCATACTCCATTAAATGAAATTTTAGCATCACTTGCTGATGTGAATCTTGATAAAGATGCAAATCTTGAATTTCTACGAACCTATTATCAAGAAAAACCAATGTATATTGCTCTTGTTGGTGGAGCAACAGTTCTTCCAAACTTTATCTATCAGAATCATGTTGAACCAGTTGACGTTGAGGATACACCTTACTTCTTCGGAGCAGGTACGCCTAGTGATGTCATTTATGGAAACATTGACCCTATCTATTATGATTGGTCTAATCTAGCTAATGATGTTTATACACAGTATCCCTTTATTGAGAATATTGTAGGAAGAATCACTGGTTGGGATGCCCAAGATGCAAGTGCTCTTGTCAATAGAAACCTATTCTATAATGAGATAATTTCAAATTTAGATGAATGGAAGGATACATTTGGACTGTTAATGGGCGGTGGAAACGATTTCCAGAAACCAATGATTAAATATCGTATTTTTGGTGATTTACTTGGAATGGTTCCTCATGGGGAACCAATGAAATATCCCACAGGTTATTCTGAGATTTCAGGACAACGTACCCTCGATCAAATTGTTGAACCCTTAGGATTTACAGCTAGGGAAGCATGGGTTGATGCAGCGATGGTTAAAGGATTTAGTGATGAAGCTATTCATCAAATTAAATCTGAAACTACTCTTTTAAGCAAATTATTTTTCAGAGAAAATCAGGTGAAACAACTTGCAGGAGAGGGAAATGTTGTTGGTGGAGACATCATGGAATCAAGTAATTTCATCTGGGCAAATGCACATGGTTGCCAAAACTTGTTTGGAATGTCGGGGATTGAACTTACATCAGCAGGTTTAGGAGGCCCTATAATCCATGAGGTATTAACAAGAATTCTTCCAATCGTACGAGGGGGATTTATAGGCCCAGGTTCTCATCTTGGTCAAGTTGGAATGTACAATACTCGTAATGTTGCAAATATGGATTTTGGACCCTCATTTATGTGGCTTGAAAGTTGTATCTGTGGTAAAATTGATGGTGTTTATCCAAAAAGTGGTGTTGGACAAGCAATTCTTCACTCTGGTGTAGCATCACTTATAGCATCTCCAACAGGGTCGAATATTGCTGGCGGATATTTGGAACCAAAGAATCGTATGTATGATAATCCTATCTCTGTTTGGAATGCTCAAAAGAAAACAGAAAGAGATGCAAAACAGGGGATATATCCAGATCCTCATTTTGGTTTCCTTTTATACACTGATTTATGCAATGATCTAAAAAATAATGATGTCAGTATTGGTCTTGCTTTTAGAAATGCGAAAAATGATTATTTACCAAAGGATGCTGATTGGGAATTATGGTGGGCACCACCGTTAGTTTCAACAGGAAACCCCTTATGGGATTCAATATTAAACAGTGAAGAGACTAAGAAA
This sequence comes from Thermoplasmatales archaeon ex4572_165, assembly GCA_002254885.1. Classification (GTDB taxonomy): domain Archaea; phylum Thermoplasmatota; class E2; order DHVEG-1; family DHVEG-1; genus EX4572-165. The sequence goes on along the minus strand of NJDG01000008.1, from coordinate 470 downwards.
TCTAGTTCAAGTGGACCAGGGCCAATGCTTGAAGCTAAATATGTTTCGTTTCAGGAATATATGTTGTTTGGTGATCCTGCATTAAATATTTATGAACCTATTAATCAAGGTTAAAATCAATAGGTTTCAATCTCTTTTTTTTATTTCAAAAATAAGAAATATTTAAATATTTACATAAACATAATAATAAATATTATAATAAAATGGGGACATGTGAAAAAAAATGAAAAAAATGCAGTTAGTAAAAGCAAGTATAATTGTCATTTTCTTAGTATTTAGTTCGTTTTCTTTAGTACTTGCAGAGTACTCTTTAACGGAAAATAAAAGTGTAAATATTAATTACTTACCTTCATCTGTTGTACAAACTGCTAATCTACCAAATGGAATTCTTGTAACAGACGCTAATCCGTTTTATGCATTAATTGCAACGCCTATTGCGGTTCAATATGATTCATCAGGAAATCAACGAC
>NJDG01000055.1 GCA_002254885.1 Thermoplasmatales archaeon ex4572_165 | reverse complement strand
ATCTCGTTGCTCTTGTTGATACTAGGTCAGTTGGTGATACGAATTATTGTTATATTCAACAAGATCTAGTAATTCCTCTTTCCTGGTATGAATCTGAGTCAGATATGGGGCACCCTGATACTTTAAAAAGATTTATTGAACTTTCAAAAAATCAATATCCAGCAGATCACTACGCTCTTTTTGTACTATCAACTCATGGTAGTTCATGGCAAGGATTGGGAGGTGACACTCGTTCTTGAATGGAACTATACAAGTTTTCTCAATGAACTTCGATTTAATCCAGATATGACGCCAGAGGAATTTGTTAGTTTTGTAGTAGGTTCCTATCAAGCTGGTACTTATGTTTCGACAGTTCTAGGTTTTAATATGCCAGAATTCTATCCAATAAAAAAATATTATACTACTCTTTCGGCAACAAACCTAAGTAAGAGCGATCAGTTAAAAAATGATGTATCCACTCTTGCTGAAAAATTAACAGATAATCTACCAGATGTTAAACCGAATATAAGAAAAGCTAGGGAAGATACTCGAGAATATGGTATATTATATCCAAGGTTTTGGTGGCTTCCAACAACTCTATCGTTTGGTCTGGCTTATGAGCCATGGGGATATGATTGTTTTATTGATGTTTATGATTTTTCGAGTCGACTTAGGGAAGAGGTAGATGTTCAGGAAGTCAAAGATGCTTGTACAAATGTAATGAACTCACTTGATGAAGCAATAATTGCAAGCGAATCTCTACCAACTGATCCATCTTATGGTCTACATATTTATTTCCCACAACTTCGATGTCAATATGATCAGAGCATTTGGAAGGGAATGAAAAACCCAACATTTAGAAATATCCCTGTTAAATATGAAGAACTAGATTTTTCAGAAGATAATGTGTGGGATGAATTTCTTAAAACCTATCTGAACATTTTACAATTCTATCCTTAGTAATAATCAGGTCAACTGGTACATCATTTCTATCAGTTGGTATATTTTTTACAATTTGAAATTCAAAAGCAAGACCAACAGTTTTAGCCTTTGTTTTTTCAAGTAATCTATCATAGTATCCTTTGCCATGGCCCAGACGGTTTCCATTTTCATCAAAGGCAACACCTGGGACAACTATTAGATCAATTTCATCAATTGAAATTTCTTTTATGCAATCCTTCTTTGGTTCTAAAATCCTATAAGGCCCTTCAATCAAATCGTCCCAGAACTCTAAAATAGAAAGACTAAGTGAGCAATCTTTTTTATTACTTATGGGGACTACAACTTTTTTATCATCCAAAGCCTCTTTTATCAACTCATGAGTAAATACTTCACCATCATAAGACACATAAAACAAAACAATCTTTGCATCCTTATATTCCTTAAGTCCAAACAGTTTTTCTTTTATTTCTTTGCTTTTTTTTCTGTTTTCTTCTTTACTTATGTTTCTTCTTTTTTGTTTTATTTCTTTTCTTAGTTTTTCTTTCATAATTACTATATAATTTCAACATTTTTTAATTTTTCAAAATGATGATCTCCTGTTAAAAAAATTGATTTATTCATTTGTGATGCAGCATATATTATTGCATCAACAGCATACAAACCAAACTTTTTTTTGATATCTGCCCCTATTATTGCTATTTCTTTTGTAATATCAACTATTGATGAAATATTACATATAAACTCAATCCGCTCCTGATATTTATGTCCTTCTCGCATGTATTTGTTTTTTATTTCCATCAAACAAATTGAAGGAGTAAAAATATTGGCATTTTCATCAATATATTTTTTTACATTTTTTCCTTTAGAAGTTCCAGCAAAATATTCTATCCATGCGCTAGAATCAAATGTCACGGTCGTATTCATCTCTAATATCTCCTGTTCCTTTCTTTTTTAGCCATGAGTCGACTCCAAACATATCCTTTTTATTGCTTTTGAAAAAATATCTATATAAAACATCATTTATTGTATTGGAAATGTTTCTTTTCCCATTGGTTTTTATTATTTTTTTGTAAATTGTGTCATTTAGTTCAATAGTAGTTCTCATAATTACTCCTAGTAAAGCATATATGCTTATGCTATATTTATAATTTCCTATGAAAAATAACAAAATGACTTATTTCTTTTCTTAGTTTTTTCATCTCTTAGCCATTGATATAAGTTTTAGTTATTTGACATTTTTTCATTTTGACTCTGAAAATATACAATACTATTAAATACTCTCATGCTTGTTTTTCCCATAATCATAAAAATGATAAACTATTTCTGGTATTACTATAGAAATATTCTTCAAATATATGCGTGATGAGACATGTCGGGGGAAGGAATCGGTTTCGGAAAGGCTATTGTTTTTAATGAGCATTTTGTGGTATATAAAATACCAGCTATAGTTTCTGCTATTGGTAAATATACACTTGCAAAGGTTGAGCCAGTTAATACTTCTGGATGGAAACTAAACGACAATAGAAAAGCAACACCAAGATATAAAGATGACAAAATTGATCAACAGAAAGATTCAATAAATCGTATAATGAAAAAGATGAACATAGATCTTTCAAAGGGTGGAATAGAAATTACTCTTGAGGGAAATCTTTATTGTGCAAGTGGAATAGGGGCATCTGCTGCGAGCTGTGTGGCTATTGCAAGAGCACTATCTCAACATTTTCAACTTACCTTTACTGATGATGAAATCAATGATATAGCATATGAGGGTGAAAAAGGATATCATGGTACGCCATCAGGGATAGATAATACTGCATCAACTTTTGGAGGTCTTATCTGGTTTGAAAAGGGTGAAAATAATATAATGGATAAGATTGAACTTCAAAACCCTGTTGAGGTAGTGATGGGAAACACAGGAAAAGTAGCTGATACCACTAAAGCTGTTGCAGGGGTACGTGAACGAAAGGAAAAAAACCCTGAGAAATATGGTCCTATTTTTGATCGTGCTGAAAACATAGCATATTTGGCAAAAAACGCATTTCAGAGTGAAGATTATCGTGAGATTGGAAAACTTATGAATGAAAATCATAAGTTACTTCAACAGATAGAGGTCTCAAGTCGTGAACTTGATTTTCTTGTAAAACTTGCACGTGACCATGGTGCCCTTGGTGCAAAACTTACTGGTGGGGGGCTTGGTGGAAATATCCTAGCGTTGACTCCAGGTCGTGATTTACAGGAAAATGTAGCAACTGCAATAGAAAAAGAAGGATTCCAAACACTTAAAACAGTTATTGGTGTTAGAAGAAGTGAAGAAGAATAAGATATTAGGGAGGTTTTTAGGTTGAATCTTAGACATTTTCTTTCTAAACTTGAAAAAGAGAAAAAACTTGTTCGTATTAAAAAAGAGGTAAGTGTTCAAAAAGAAATTGCAAACGTAATTTATTCTTTTGATGAAAAACCAATTATTTTTGAAAATGTTAAAGGATATGATTTCCCGGTTTTTGCAGGGATAACTTCAGATCGTGATATTATTGCAGAAGGACTTGGTACGACTAAAGATAAATTGTTGTTAAAACTAGTAGATGCGCTTCGTAATCCAAAGAAACCTGAAATAGTAAGCAACGCTCCTTGTCATGAAGTAATAATCAAAGACCCTGATCTTTCTAAACTTCCCATTTTATTTCATCTTGATGGTGATGGAGGTCGCTATGGCTCTGCAACAGTTTCAACTATTAAGGACCCTGATACTGGACGTAATGTTTCATATCATCGGCTTATGGAAATTGATAAAAATAAGTTTACAGCACGTCTTATAAAAAAACGTCAAACACGAACTACTTATGATAAAACCGATGATGGCGATGTTGAGATGGCTGTTTGTATAGGTAACAGTGTTGCTGTTATGGTTGCAGCATCACTTGGTCCACCATCTGGAGTTGATGAATTTGGTATTGCAAATGCTCTTGATGAGACAAAACTTGTAAAATGTGTGACAAAGGATCTAGAAGTGCCTGCCGAGTCGGAAATTGTTATCGAGGGGAGACTTACAAGAAATCTTGATAAAGAAGGCCCATTTGTTGATCTTACAGAGACACGTGATTTCGAACGTCAGGAGCCTGTTTTTGTTGTTGATTGTATTACTCATAGAAAAGATGCGATGTATCAGGCACTTATTCCTGGTCGTTTTGAACATAAAACACTTATGGGTATGCCAAAAGAACCAACTATCTATGATGAAGTTTCAAAGGTTGTAGATTGTAAGAACGTTCTTGTTACCCTGGGTGGTGGAAGCTGGTTACATTCGATGTGGATATCTATGATGGAAATGCTGTAGAATGGGCTATTGCTACACGATTCCAAGGGGATAAAGACCTTGTTGTAAAAACCAACCAATCCGGTAGTAGTCTTGACCCATCAGGTACGCATGAACCCGGTAAAAAAACGCTTACAACAAAAATCGGTATCGATGCAACCATTTCATCTGATGTTGATAAGAAGAGATATGAGACTGTAAATTATAAAAAAGTTGATATCAATGATTACATCCGGTAAAGGGAGATATAAAGTATTTTTAGAAAAAAAATATCTCGATGATGACCTAGTTTATATGCTGGGTGGTGGGGAAAAATCCCATGTTGGCGGTGCTGTGATATGTAAGCCAGGTCAAAAACCTCGGGTTCTTTCAGTTGGTACTCATCGTGATTACATTGTTTTAACGACTATTGCTAAAAGAGCTTGTGAAAAATATAATAAAACAGTTGTTGCTGTTGGCGGCATTCATATTGATAATGCGACAAAAGAAGATATTAATATTTTAGTTAAAAATTGTAAGGAGTTAGAAAAATGCATTTAACAAAAAATGAAGAAAAAATTCTAAATGGTGAAAATGGCGAGGTAATGAAACGACTCTTTAGATTACTCGTCCGACTAGGAGATATTTATGGTGCTGATAAGATGATACCTGTGGGTTCAGTTCAGGTTGCAGGGGTGTCATATAAATCCATCGGTGATCCTGGAATGGAATTTCTTGAGGATATGGCCTCTAAAAATGCAAAAGTCCAAGTATTAACATATCTAAATCCTGCTGGTATGGATCTTGAAGACTGGAAAAAATATGGTTTTCCTGCTGATTTTGCAAAAAATCAGTTAAGAATTATGGATGCTTTCAGAAAGATGGGGATAGTTGTGACTGCTACTTGTACCCCTTATCTTGCAGGAAATCTTCCAAGGTTCAGGGAACATATTGCTTGGTCGGAAAGCAGTGCTGTGTCTTTCTCAAACAGTGTTATTGGTGCACGAACCAACCGTGAAGGAGGGCCTTCTGCTCTTGCTGCAGCAATTTGTGGCGTTACACCAAACTATGGGCTTCATCTATGGGAAAACCGTCAACCAACAATAAAGGTAAAAGTTGATGTTGATTTAGATTTTAATTCTGATTTTGGATCTTTAGGCTGGTATGTTGGTAAACAAGTAAAGAATAAAATTCCATATTTCACAGGAATAAAAAACGCAAATACAGACCAACTCAAAGCACTAGGGGCAGCAATGGCCGCATCTGGTGCCGTTGCACTTTACCATATTGAAGATCTTACCCCTGAAGCAGATCTGGCCAAGTCTAAAGGACTTGAGTCAATAACTGTGGGTAAAAAAGAACTTAAAAGTGCATATGAAAAACTAAACACGGGTAAAAAACCAGACATTGTAATCCTTGGTTGTCCACATGCATCTCTTAGGGAAATATCTGTCCTTGCGGAGAAGGTCAAGGGAAAGAAACTTAAAAAACCAGTATGGATTTGTACATCTCGTATGGTAAAGGAAGCTGCAGAACGTATGGGATATAATGAAATAATTGCAAAAGCGGGGGGAAGCGTTGTTGCTGATACCTGTATGGTTGTTTCGCCTATTGAGCAGATGGGATACAAAACTACTGGGGTAAATTCTGGTAAAGCTGCAAATTATCTACCTGGTTTTTGTAAACAAGATGTATGTTATGCAAATATTGATGATCTGGTGGAGGGGCAACTATGAATGGAAGAACAATATCTCCTGGAAAAGCAGAGGGTGAGGCAATTGTTTCACCTGAACCAATTGGTTTTTATGGTGGTATTGATGCCAAAACAGGTATTGTAATTGAGAAAGGGCACCCTCTTGAGGGTGAATGTGTCACAGATAAAATCCTTGTTTTTCCTTGTGGCAAGGGTTCAACTGTTGGAAGCTATGTTATTTATGGTCTTAAGAAAAACAATGTAGGCCCTGCGGGAATCATTAACAAAGAAACTGAAACCATTGTTGCAACAGGTGTTATTCTTGCGGGTATTCCCTGTGTTGATCAAATAGATATTGAAAAAATAAAAAATGGTGACAGAGTAGTTTTGGATGCTGATAAAGGACTTGTAGAAATAAAATAGTTTTTCTTCAGACTAGTGCTCTCATGCTCCAGGTGCTTCCAATGCCTTCGAGTTCTACTTCTTGAGATATTCCTTCAACGTCGTTCCATGTAAGTTTGCCAGTTATGCTGCTTCTACCTATTTTCATACCTGTGTATGTTGGAAGTCTCCATAGTTTATCATAAGTGTTTTCAGGTTGGATGTTTAGATCTAGTTCAATGTTATATGATTTTATTAAAGGCTGGATAACTCCTGGTTTTGCAGATATGCTGATGCTTTTTGGCATTTTTACATGTAAAAATATTTTATCATCAAATTTTTCTGATTTTTTAATAGTCGCGTCAATATCTTCTAGAACTGTCAGAGTTTTTCCGTTGTCTGTTGTTAGTATAAGTGTTCCCAGTGGGTTAAATTTTGTTTCTTTCGAGTCCAATATGGTAGATTTTAATTTATAGTTGCTGTAGTAGATATTCCATCCGTTGTCTAATGTTATTTGACACCAGTCCCATTCTTTAATGAAACCTTTAAGCATGGTTATTGGTGTCCATGTATGTTCATGGTATCCTGAACCTGTTACAGTATGTTCAACTCCGTCTAGGCGAACGGTTCCTGTTACGTTGCATCCAAAGAAAGTATAGCTTGCTAGTGTGCTTTTTGTTTTCTGTAATGCTCTACTTCCAAAAGTCCAATATGGATCTGATGGTGCAAAGAACTCTAAATCAATTATTATTTCATGTTCTTCATCAATGTCTTCGTCTTCAACATGAACATGCCATTGTGGTGCTAGTCCTTCTGCCCATGATTTTTCAAATGTTACAGATACTCCTGGTGTATCTGCTTCAAGTGTTGGTTGTTTTAACAACCCAAATCCTCTCTCTTTATTAATTAATCCTCCATATTCTTCACCGTTTGGTCCGTGAAGTGTTACAATCATGAGATCTGGTTTTAATGTACCTAGCAGGTCTCCCCATGCCATATGATTAAAACTAATCGATACTGCCCAACCGGGTAGTTCACTACTTTCGTCAAAAACAGCTGTATAATACCACCATTCTCTGTTGATGGATGCTTTGTGAAAATGTTTTCCCTCATCTTCTGGTGATATTGCTCTTAAAAGACTTGGTATCTGTGAGTTTGGTGGTATTGGCTCGGGTTCAGCTTCCTCATAAATGATAGGATCTGATATAGGTTTAAATTTATAATCATCTTGAACATCCCAATAACCAGCATAGGCTAATACAAACCCAGATATTACGATTAACGCAACTACGATTATCGCATCTATCTTTTTTAATTCGATGTTCATTTTACACCATCTATATTATAAACCTATATAAATATTTTATATTACTATATTAATAAACTTTCCTTTACAATTGTTACCTAAATGGCATAATTCATG
>NJDG01000026.1 GCA_002254885.1 Thermoplasmatales archaeon ex4572_165 | reverse complement strand
ATAAACACCATAATAATCAATACAGAAAAGCCATTAAACCATCTCTCACCAATTATGCCTTACATTAAATCTGAAAATATGTTCCATATCACAAGCAAACCATGCAAAACCCATCAGATAACACGTCATATTTTGCAAAACCTGTCATATGAATCACCTGCAAAACTCGTCAGATGAGTATCTGATTCTTTTATCAGAAATATATAACTTTCCCTTCTGCAATTACAAGTATCCATAACATAAGAAAAACCAAGTAATCAACAGACACATTATCCACCACCAACTCAGCTAAGATCAAACACTCTTACCTCATCATAGCAAAAGATGCCATTTACACCTCAATGCTTTGCATGAAGAAGTTGTGTTAATAAAATGAACAATACCCTGGGTGTAAACAACAATGTAATAAATCAAACTTCATATGAAACAACTTAACATTTTTCATTTACAGCAATCATGATAAACCACAGAGGCCTTGAATCTAATGTAAATCAAAGATATCTTTATTGCAATCAATCCACTAGTATGAATCATTGTTTTACACATCATCATCATCGATAAGAATAACTTCTTGCTGTTTGGCTAGATTCTTTGCATTCTGAGTAAAACCATTTTTTGAAACAACATATAAAACAAGGTGTTCTTTACTAAAAACTGAATGCTTGATTTTTTCTATGAATTTTTTTATATCCGTATGATCAGTTGGATGATTCCGCCATTTGATCTCAAAGATATGACATCTTCCCTCTTTTTTTCCAACAAGATCAAACTCTATCTGCCCATCACCTGAAATGTAGTTTTGTAAGGTAAGATTATACTTTTTTCCAAGTTTCTCTTTTAATTCATACTCTTTTGCTTTTCCTAATGCTACTGATGCTTGTTGATATTTTTCATTCAGTTCATCTATTAATATTTGTCTTACTTGTTTTTTTTCAACTTCTGTTTCATTTATCCCTAAAAAAGTGTTCTTTAACCAAAATGCAAGCAGGTTATCCCGAAAGTAATAGTAATTGTTCTCACGAAATAACAAGTCAGTTTTCAATAGCACTTTCATATAATTAGATACCTCACCCGTCGGTCTTTCTAATTCTTTTGATATCTCTGTTAATGTCAATCCCTGTTTTTGTGCTAATATCAAGAGGATCTGTCGATGTTTTTCACCCTTGTATGCTCTTGATAACGACTCATTGAAAATATAATCCAACACAAGGTATATATCGCCTCTTGGTGAAAGAGTTTCTTCCAAAAAAGCATATTGGATTTTTTCCTTATCAATATCATCAAATTGTTCAATTATCCTTCTGCACAATGATATGGTGTAAAACGGTTGGCCTTGTGTCAATTGAAATATTTCACGTAAACAATAATCTTCACATGACATATCATGATTTTGAAGATACTTTTTAGATAGTTTCTTTGTATCTAAAAGAGTAAGATTTCCAATGTATATACGGCGGAATTGAGCAAAAAAAGGTTCTTTGCTTTCTGAAAAAATACGTTCCATTAAAGAAACTGATGAGCCAGTTACTATATACGAAATCCTTTTTTCTTTTTCAACACCTGCCCTCATTTTTTCTAAGAATATATCATCAAAATTTTTGACATATTGAAATTCATCTAATAAAAAGATACAAAAAAACCCTGTTTGTTCAAGTATTATTATTTGCACTTCAAAAAGAAAGTTCAATGCATCCCACGTGGGTAATGCTTTAAGTTTTCTAATGGGTTCATCAACATTCAATTTTGAAGCAAGAACTAATACATCATCCCAATTTGCTAGCTGGATTTTATGAGAAATCTTTTTCTTTTTTTTCCCTATTTCAAATAAGAACTCTCGCACATATGAAAAAATGAACGAATCTATGGTTCCCAATCGTTGAATATTCAAATATGGAAAAACAATACTTGCGTTATTATCATTTTTCTTTTTGTATTCCAAAAGAAGTTCTGTTTTTCCTATTCTTCTATTTCCAATGATGGCAATATCCATTTTTTCTTTTCGTTTCATTCCCTTTGAGGAAATTTCTAGGATGCGGAATTCATTAGCTCTATTGACAAACATAATTCATAACCATTATAGTTTTATGCATAATTCTATAATGCATTATTGTTTTATAATTTTTTCGAATGACACTGTTGACTGTCTTAATACTTTCAACAACATCTTCTTCATAGATATTTTCCACCATAATTATTTGTTTACGTTTTAATTTACATCAAACATCAATTACGCTCAAAGATCGTTATATATCAGACATCTTTTGCATGCTAAACCCTGTCAGTTCAACCTCTGAACAAAAAAATTTATTTTATGAATGTTAAACATGATAAATGATCTGAAAGTCCTTAATTTTTATTTTTTTTCCATTTTATTTTGAAAAAAGTGACAGAGCACCATCACAAAAATGATTATTTATGATAATGTATTATCACAAAATTTATTAATTATGATAATATATCATCATATATGGCAATAAAATTATCAGGATTAAGCTCTCAAAACCCTTGGTGGAAAAAAGGAGATTGGAGAAATGAAGATAACGATTTTAAAAAAATAGAGTATGTTTTAAACAGGAAAAAAACGGAGATAACCAAAGGAGAAATTTATCTTATTAGAGGCATTCGAAGGTCAGGTAAAACTGTTTATACTAAAATTATAATAGAGGATTTGATAAAAGAAATAGATGGTAAGAAAATAATATATATTTCTTGTGATAGACATAGTTTAAGAGAGATAAAAAACATAGTTGATGAATTTGTAAAAAGACTCTCCGGAGAAGTCGTTGTTTTTGATGAAATAACTTATCATAATAATTGGAATATTTTATTAAAAGAACTTGCAGAAACAACAGATTTAACAATTATTGCTACTGGTTCAAATCCTGTAAAAATAAGGGAAAAAAAAGAAAGACTTCCTGGCAGAAAAGTTGAAGGAAATGAGTATTTTTTAAATCCTCTTAGTTTTAGAGAATATGTAAATAATATTGTAGATCTTAAAAATAAAATACAAAATTCTGATATAAAAAAATTTGCAAATAAAATCAAAAAATTTGAAAGTTTTTCTACATTTAATCCAAATATACAAGAGATGATACCATATTTTGATGATCTTGAACCCATATTTTATTCCCATCTAATATCAGGTGGCTTTCCAGATGCATTACTTGAATATTTGAAAAAAGGGAGAATAAATGAAGGGACATATGAAATGATTATACGGTTATTTCTTGGAATTTTATCAAAAGAGAATAAAAGTGAGGAGATCGGTAGGCAAATAATGGAAAAGATATTGAGTTCAATGGGTTCAAGACTTGATTTTATTACTATTTCCTCAGATATTGGAATACATCATAATACAGTAAGAGAATATATTGAGCTTCTTGAGAATTCTAGAATAATCTATCTTCTTCCAGCATGGGATATCAACAAGAAAAGATATGCTCTTCGCAAACAGAAAAAGATTATTTTTCAAAGCAGTCTAATACCACAAGCATTACATCAATATATCACAGGATGCTCATATGATGATACATTAGATTTTCTAGATAAAAATATAGAAAATATTGTAGAGCATACCGTTTCAAGTCACATAATACAGAGCCTTGAAGCACCCGTTGTTAAAGAAAGACACGCTTTCGCAGGTTTTTATTATGATAAAAAAGAATGTGATCTTGTAATATCAAAGGATAAAAAATTCTACGGATATGAAATTAAATATGGAAAACAACAGAAAGCCAAATATCCTTTTATTACCTCATATATTACAAAAGATATAATTGATGAAAATACATATCCCAGCTCATTATTTTTAGCAGGTTTAGAAAAAAGTGAAAAAACTATATAGATAATCTAAAAAAAATATTTATTTTATATCAAATCAAAACATATTTTTTTTAGTTTTATCTACACTCTATTGAACTTAAACAATCCAGTATTTCACTGCTCATAAACAAGTCAGGATAATTAGCAAAGGGCTCAATTGTTGATACATCCATTTGAAACTCAACCATTTAAAATCTACCTCTTTCATACTATTTTTGGCCCTTTTCAAATCATATCCCAAACTATCAATTTCTTTTTGTATCATCTCTTTATTGTCGTGTAATTCCCTAAATTACATGACAATATAATGATAAAAAAATCATTTTTATCCTATTTTAAAACAACTGCATCATTGCTTATTCTGAAGTCGTTATCCATTGAAATTAGTTTTTGATTAATTGACCTTGCACTTGCAAGGATTATTCCGTCGATTAAACTAAATTTGGTTATTCCTTTTTTACGTGAATTAAATTTTATTTGTGATCCTTCAAAACATAGTTTTTCACTTAACGGGATGACATTCAATATTTTTCTAAGTTTAGAGATTCTCTTTTCTGGATCGATATTATTTTTCAAACACCAATCAGATATCTCCCCAATTTGAATTATGGATATAAAAAGGGGTTCGTCCTTTATCAAGCTATATATTTCTTCAAATGTTTTGGAATTTTTTTCACTGTGAAAAATTTCTATTATAATTGAGGTATCAAGAAACATCAATATCTGTCCTCTTTATCACGCTCAAAGTTTGATTTCTTTTTATCAATGCCCGCTAGATCAGTAAGCATTTTATTCCTCTTAATTCCCTCAGAAGGAGGAATTACAATATGGATTACCTCGCCTTTATGAAAACCTAGTCCTTCAATAATATACGATGGAATGATTATGCCTAAAGAATTTCCTATTTTCCGAAGTTTCGCTTCAAACACTTCTACCATATACGTATGTTATAACGTTATAACTTAATAAATGTTTTGCTTAGCAAATATATTCCCCTGAATCTGTTCCTGCAAACGGAAACTATTACTGATGCGCCCCCCACCCATTAAAAGAATGTAACGTTTCATCCTCATTAAAATCTAAGAGCAGATATATTGTTAAACCCATGAAAAACCTATTTTTTTGCCAAAGTTTCACACCAATTCTCTATCTTATTTGTTACCTCATTAAACTCAGGTAATGCCCCAATAATTAAATCTTGTAAATCCCGCTTCCACATTTTTCGTTTTTCACTTACTTTTTCTAGAAATGTTTCCAAGTCAAATGTTAATCTGTAAATTTTAAGTTTCTTGTTAACGAGTGAGACATCTAGTAGGATGCCTTTTTTTGATAAGAACCAAAGATCATATATGTCTCTTGGTTTCTCCCTAGTCATAATGCATCTAATTTTTTCTGCCGCTATCTCTCCAACATCAAGTACGGATAGTTCAAATGATGGAATTTCAGGATAAGTTGTAATGAGGAGTTTTGTAAGAAATGATATTGGTCGTTCTCTTTTACTAATATTTATTGTGACTCTTGACATGCTATTCTTGCTTCCATCATAAAGTGGCCCTCTTATTGCAAATCGTATGTTTATTTCATTGCTAAATTCTATTTTTTCATAGAGCGTTCTTTCCATTCCCATAAGTTCCAGATTTCTGATTATTTTTTTTATCATTTTATCCGTATCAAATCGTTTCCCAACAACATCAAAATCAAGATCTTCACTGAATCGGTTAAGGTTATAAAATTTATAAAGAGCAGTTCCACCTTTAAAAACCAGAGAACGCCTATCATCTGATGAAGCATATAACAAAAGTTCAAGGAGATAATCCTTCTCTGCATTCCTGATTGTTAGATGTTTCAGTTCAGCAATTCTTGTAAGTTCTAATCTTGATATCATTAATATCCCCCAATATTAACAACAACTCCCCATTTTTTATCATTTAGTCCATTTATGGGACGAGTAATGTCAAGTGGTATCATAGTCTTATATGCCTTTTTTTCTAGTCTTTTTACATATCTACATCCAAGTGAATCGAGCATCCATCCAAATCTTTTAGCCAGAGCACTGTTTTTAGTTACGAGTATATAGTCCACAATTTTTTTGGTAGAAATATTTTTAATATTTTCTTTTAAGATAAAATATATTTCAGCTGTTGAAACTTTCTTAAGTAAAACAGCATCCATTAAAGCCTTTTCTGGCTCTGCCATAAAAACTTCAAAATCCTGTATTTTGATTTTTGAAAAACCAAAAAACCATGATGGACGAATTTTTTCAAAAATAATCGTTGTATTCATCATTTGTATGTTTTTACGACTTTTTGAACGAGAGGTTATAACAGATATCTTGCTTGGTATTTGCTCAGTTAAATTATGATGACGAAATGCAGCCCATAAAGAAATATAACTTGGCCATATTATTCTTGAAGCGATAATCAGAGGATCTTCTTGTACCGTATAGACATTTCGTTGGATTTGCTGTATGACACCCCTATTTTTTAACCTGTTCAGAAATACTTTGGCATAGGTTTTATCATTATCAATAATGTTTGCAAAAGTGTCAATATTAAAGGTAGGATATTCTTCAAGTTTTTTAACTATTCGTAGTGTTTCCATGATACTATATATGAATTCATTATTGATAAATTTATCTAAGTGTAGGTAATCAAAATTGATGACTTACGCATTAAAAATTTTACAAAATGAATCGATCTAATATCACGAAAAACAGCCAACGATGAAAAAAACTTATATAACAATGGATTGTTGACAATTCAAGGTTAGGATGAGATGCATTTGTTGATCATATGAACAAGGATAAGAAACATCTTCTTAAATCTGAAAATAAAAAAACTAATGAAATTTCTTTTCACAACTTGTTATTGATTGTTGAATGCAATATCCAAGATATGCTTTCACAAGACAGGTTCCACCTTTAAACAACAAATTATTTTTTAAATAATCATCCTGTGAAATATAATCAACAGTGAAATATTCATGGGCAAAATTGTTTAGTTTGAGTACGGTTTCAAGTGTAAAATATCAATTGTTTACTCCTTTTATTTTTAGAGCCTGTGCAAGGATTTGATACACTGAATTGTTTAGAGTGTTATATTGTCTTTTCCTCAAAACTTTTAACATAAAAGATACCGTGCAGTACTCTAACTAGGTATCCTTCTTCCTGAAGGGTAATACGCTGCTCTTTTTTTGTTTTTACCGAGGATAACTGCAATGTGTTGCCCCTGTTCTGTGGTAACCATTTTATTCTGTTCAATTAGCAAACGTTTCCAAATAAAAGACGAAGAATTTTGTGTCATAAATACCGATTATATCGGTAGTTTTAACATTATTAGTATTTATTGTTTTTATTGAACACAATGTCATTTACTATGTCTACCTTAAACCTTAAACGACCTGCACCCATTCTTACAAACCATTCAAAAGTCGTCAGTTATCATACCATTTTGTGCAAAACCTGTCATATGAATCACCTACAAAACTTGTCAGATGACCAATCATTCACCCAACACAGGTCTTTGGGTTTCACTTTCACCCAACACATCCCACATGCAAACAATGAAATATGATTCACCTTCAAAACTTGTCAGTTTAGCATCCTTTTATCAGCAAATATGCAATCCTTAATTATCCGTTCCATAAACCACATTCTAAATGCAAAACCCGTCAGATATTATTGCTTTTTTTGCAAAAGTCGTCTGATGATATATTTAAGGCTCTTTGTTTATTTACCCAGGTCTTGCCTAAAAGAGAACACCCTGATTGATTCAAAAAGATGTTAATGTTTCGCAAGTTCACTAAGTGTTTTTCTATGTTCATAGGCTATTTTTATGATGTAGCGAAATTCTTCATCAGCAATTTTTTTACGCGTTTTATCTGAAATCTTATCTTTGAAATGTTCTGATGGTGCCATGTTCAATCCACTCACGTAACTCCTCTTGTGCATAATATTTTTCTCTAATGCCTATCATTACTCTTGCATTATCTGTCGTATCATATATATTAAACTTTCCTTCATTTTTTAAAATGAACTGTTTTGTTGAAAGAAATGCAGTTCTTTTATTACCACTCTCAAATGCATGAATGTAGGTTAACTCATTTAATAATACTGCTGCTTTATCATATATATCTCCTGAATGTTGTTGCATCTTTTTTAGAGCTTGCGAAATATATGATTGTTCTATTGTTTTTGCTTGATCATGTTTACTTTTTCGAAACAACTCAATTGCAATGGTATTGTAGTATTCAATTTCCTCAATAGTTGGGTATATAATCTCATCCATCAATGTATTGAAATATACATGAGGCTTTAATTGTTTTGTTCACTTAATATGTTTGATTATATATTGAAAAAAGATTATGATGCTCTATAAAAAATAAATAATTGCATATGTCTATTTCTTTTTAACGTTAAGTTTAATTTTCTTATCCTCTGCATCAATAATGACAAGGTAATCCTCAAAAACTGGTTTTATACCCATAAGAATTGCAGGACAGTTTTCCATAACACAAATCTCTTCATCCACATATTCTACTTCACGACCACCACGACCAATACAAAAATGAGCTTTTGAAGAAAAAGCATCGCATAGTCCATTTGCTGTATTTATCTTATGTTTCTTTTCAACAATATCATATTGTAAATGATCTGCTAAATCTTTTGGTATTGTTAATTCATGTGCACCTGAATCAAAAATCGCATTTATTATTTGAGTTGAATTTCCATCAGAACCAATAAATCTTATGGGAATTAATGGAACTGAATCTGATATTTTTCCATATCTAAATGTAAAATCAATCAATAATGATTTCTTCACCATATTTATCACTATAAACAATTAATAAAAAAAAAAATTAGAAAAAACAGCTACCTTCTTCAAATTGTTTTTCAATATCTACTTTTCCAAGAGGGTATTTTCTGCCTTCTTTTACAACTTCAACGATATCGGAGCTATGAAAAATAATATTTGACTTTCTATCTATTAAAACCCATTGGCCAATAAATTTTTTTTCTTTGTTTTTAACCATAAAAACCCTCTGCATATAATATATTTTCTTATACTACTTAACATTTTTTACAAATGAGTCTTACTTTTGCAAAATTCATCAGATACCACACCTTACATCAAATTCTTTTTTACACTTAGAACAATATCGGTTGACTAAACTTCTTAACTTCCCATAAACCCGTGTGTGGATAATAGATAAGTTGATGTGTTGACCATACGAATTATTATTAACTCTAAATACAATCCATATTTATGACTGATTCCGATGACACCTCTGCTGAACTGTTTGTCAGGTTGTATTACAACATTTATCTTTTTCTTGTTCAAGATTATTATAAAAGAACCGGAGAATCTTTGAAGTCATATAAGGAATATGAGCCAGATTATTTAAAGAAGATATATAATCATTATACTGACAAAAATACTATCATTGATCAAGCTTCTAGTTTAGCAAGTAATCTCATTATTATTCAAGCACTGCCAAATGCAAATCATCGTACAGCCTTTCTGTTTATCAAATATTACTTTAAAAAACATGGTATAAATATGAAAATATATAGCGAGGAACAGAAAGCGTATGATGCATTTTATGAAGTGTCAAAATTCTTCATAGAGAGAGAAATCAATCATTATCAACTGTTTAACAATGCATATATGGATGTTCATCATGATCAAGCTATACGAGAACATAAACAACATATGAA
Source organism: Thermoplasmatales archaeon ex4572_165 (assembly GCA_002254885.1). Lineage (GTDB taxonomy): Archaea > Thermoplasmatota > E2 > DHVEG-1 > DHVEG-1 > EX4572-165. Next base: position 12,264 of record NJDG01000026.1, on the reverse strand, counting down.
AACATTAATGAAACAGATTGTATGTGTTCCTCAATCTGGCATACGAACGGTTGAATCCTTCCATTCTTTTGTCGCTTCAATAAACCAAGAAGGTTCTTTACCTTTTGAAAACCATTGAGGAAGATTCATAGTACTACCTATAGATTATTATATACTGATCTTGTATTTATAAATTACTGGGTTTACCTTCTCTTTTGTAATGTTGTATGACCTTATCTGATGTAATACTTGATGTTTATTATCTCATCCAATGAACCATTATAGTCAGTTTCTCATGCAGAATTCATCCAGTGGATCGCGTGCGAAACTCTTCTAGATGAAATTAGTATGAATATGGCGTTCTATCAACTGATTAGAAACAGTGCACATGGTTACAATCTCATAAAAAATGGTCATTTAGAATGTTCTAATGATTTATACCTGATATGAGGATGGAAAGGAAAGAAACGGATTGTAATAACCGAAAGAAAGATGCATGTGATGAGATACTATTTAAGTTCAAGAATTCCTTGTTTGAAGTCAATTGATAGTGTAAAATGTTTCAGGAAATTTAATCCAGTGAGACCATCAACACAGCTTGTTTCAGGAAGATCATGAATAATCATATCACAATCTCTCACTGTTTTTAGAATTATCACTAGATTTACTCTTTGCCCTGCAAATTCCATTCCAATATTGTATTTTTTATTCTGGAATTTTATCATCCAATCCTTCTTGACTATTATTGTGTGGACCCTTATCAACATTTTCTCATGGTAATTTATTTATGAATCATATATTCATTGATTGCATTTTTATACACATAAATAGTATTAATTAAGTTAATAAAATTCAAAATATTCATATTGATTGAATACAGCAGGAATAATCTGGGATTTTGGAATTTGAGTTCTATGATGAATTGCTTCTTTGTATGCTAAGAGTTGACTGCTGAATTTTTCAGGATGATTCAGATTTGGTTTAAAATCAAGGACATATAAACGATTGTTCTTTATTTGAATAAGATCAATGTGGCCTGTTAAAGCAGTATTGATCTGAAAGGATTTTGTCTCATTAGGATTCAGAAACACAGGTAGTTCCGTACATACCGTTGTGGAATCATTTATGATGAAGAATTGTTCTACTTTTTCATGTGCTGTGTTTTTATTATTTAGATTAATAAGAGCAAGCTTTGTTTGTTTTGTAATGATTGATTCTTTTTTGTAGGCAATTAGTTCTTTTGAAGATTTTTGTGTTGATGCACGAGGTCCTTGTAGAAACATTTTTGTTTGTAGATTTCGATTAATCCAGTTTATATATCGTTTTAGTTGAGGTAGCTGTTTTGCTGTTAAATTCAGTTTTAAATGATGAAACGTAAATGGATATATCTGTTGATGAGCATAAACTTTTGTTGTGATAATATTTGCAGGGTCAACCTGATATCTTTTACGTAAGTCGATAAATGAAAGCAGTGTATCATATTTTTTGATCCATGAGTAAATAGTGCGAAGAGGTGGAGAATACCGATATTTTCTCCCGGTTCTTGTTTTAACTTGTCTCACCGGATATCCTTTGTTATATGATTCAAGTGCATATAAGATGACATGAAGGGGATATTGAATATAAGGCTGAGTTTTATCGGTGAAATTTTTAGTACAGGATTTGCAATAATATTTTTGAATAGGACCTGATCTGCTATATCGAATACCGGTCTTTACGACATGGTTTTGTTTTTGACATTGAGGACAGTTCATTTTCTTTTTACCAACAAGAAAATATTAATATCTATTATGTTTAATAAAATTATGGTTTAAGATAAGGAAAAATATCCTATAAAATCAAATATTATTCTTGTGGATGAGTTTTACATTCTATTTTGAATAATGGCAATAAGTCAAAATGATTAATTCTTCAACATATTGCCTCATTTCATCAAGTATTACAAGGATCCTCTTTCTTTTGTCTTTATCTATTGTTATCACTCCAATCCATCATAATATATATCTAAAAACGGTTTGAAATCAGAAAAATTTTGAATTGTTTTTAAAAAGACATCGAAAGTATCGAAATAATTTTGATTATATAGAATCTTTCCTTTCGAGATGATCTCTTTTTGAATATATATAGGTAAATCTTGAAAGATTTGAATGTCAAATGTGTCACAAATAATTCCTAGAATCGTAATGTTGAATTCAAATCGTTGTTCTTTACTTCCATTGTAATATATTGCGACATCTACATCAGAAATTGGTGTTTGATCATCCGTTACTGTTGAGCCATATTGCATAATAAACCAAACTCTTTTTCCACCAATTTTTTTAATTTTATCTACCACTGATTGGATCGTCTGGTTTGACTGGTTCAAATATGATAATTAAAGTATTATTTGTTTATAAATCCACCTGTACCTTTGAAGTTGACATATGTAAAAGATTCCCTCAATAAAAAATCATAAAGGAAAGATAGGGAAAAAATAGAACCATTGATAAGTTCAGCTATTCTATCTTAACACTTATGTTATTGATCTTTAATGATGCTATAACCTCTTTTTTAACCAATTCAAATGAGGGTGGATGTTCAAGAAGGATGTTAAGGTCTCTTTCCCAGTCTTCATGAGTGATGTTGATTGATACAATAGGTGATTTTTCTACAATGTTCATTTTCTGTTCAAATAAAATGTTGTCTATCTTGACTTGCTGTTTGAGTAAAAACCAGACATCATAAAGATCACGAGGTTTTTTTCTCATAGATAGCGCTCTTAATTTCTCACTTAATACTTCTTGTTTTTTTAAACCAAGGACAAAAAAGACATCGTTTCGTTTTGAAATTTCAATTTGGATATGTCCTTGTGATTGTTCCGATCCGTTGAATAATGGTCCATTGTAAATTAATCTTGCTGTAAGAGACAAAGGTTTCTTTTTTACATGATCAATGTGTGCGTCTAAACCAAACATTTTAAGTTTGCTTGCAGTAATTTCAAGTTTTTTAGTAAGGGAAATGCCTTGATGTAAAGCAGTGAAATCCAAATATTATGAAAAACGATCAAGGCCATAGGCATGTTTTAAGAATGTTCCACCTTTAAAAACAAATACATCTGATGTTTGAAAGAGAGTATGTAAAAATAATGCTTGGATATAATCTTGTTCAAAAACATGTAATGGAAGTTGAGCAGTATGTATTTCTCTTAGTTGTTTTTTATCAAGTAAATACCCAAGACGTGATGCAATCGTTGAGCTTTTTGTTTGTTGACAATACGCAATTAAGGTGTCAATGTTTAAATCCGATGTTAACGCTTGATATATATGACTAATCCCTCCGGCGTATGCTGGAACGTGAAGGCAATCAATTATTGTTTTTTCTTTATCTGATACAACCATGTTATAATATCGTTCATAAGCAAAAAACCAGTTAGGTTTCACTGTTACAAAAGAGATTTTTTGATGTTGAAGGGTCTGTGATCGTTTCCGTTTTGTTGTAACGACAAATATGGTTTGTGGAACCTGATTTGTAAGATGATGAAAATGTAATGCACTCCAAAAACCAATGTAACTTGGTGTTGTTAATGAAGATGCTATGTCATAGATATCAGTAGTGTCCCATTGTTCTTTTAATATGTATTTTCCTTGTTCGACGTTTATGATTATTTTTTTTCATCCGTTGAAGTAACTGATATGTGTTTCTCTTTGAAATATTCAGGAATCGTTGAATATCTTTTGGCGTGAATATAAGATGTTCATGTTCTATGATTTTACTAGTTAACTCCGCTTCTCTTTTAGAAACCGAAATATTATTCATGTAACTAACTTATAAGAAAATAGTATAAAATGGTTACATAAAACATAATTTTTTTCAAAGAATTGAGAAAACTTCAAGAGGAGATTATTATTCAGTAAGTAACACAGATGCTACAAATGTATTATTTTGCAGATTGATTGTCCTTATGACACAATAAATCATGAATTGAAATTTCTTTAGTATCATCAAATGATAACATTGTAGATCTCTTATGAGCTGTTTTCACTGAATGAAACATTTTTTTTACTTGCGAGCCCATATTTATTTCAGTCATGGTTATAGACTGCTGTTTCCGCTGTTGAAGATACTCCTGAGCAAATGATCGAGAGATGCTTTTTACCTGAGAAAAATCTAATACCACTTGGTTCTTGTTTGCTTTGTTTATTTGATGAAAAAGATCTGAAACAGAATCTCTGAACACAAGATATTCAGAAAGAATATCCTTCACATGAATTTTTTTTTCAAATATAGTCATAAATATCAACCAGATCCATTGGAAGAACCATGAGAAACCCAAGGAAAGTTCCATGATATGATTTATCTTCAAGGTTAAATATTTTTTGTTCGTTGTTATTTATCCAAAGAGCACCATCACTTGATGCAACAAGAATCTCAGCATGATATCCATTTCGTGCAATATCTACAGAGGAAGATAATCCCCATCCTCTCTCTTCGTTTTTTGAGGATTCACCTTGTAATGCTTTAATGAGTGCTTCACATCCATCTTTTATCCCAGGTTGGACTTGTTTTAAGCTTTCCTTAATAGTGATACCGTCATCACAAATACATATAAAAAACAAATCATCAAATTGTTCAACTCCTAGATATGCATTGGAAAAATTTGAGTGTTGATAAATATTATCAATCAATTCTCCAATAAGATATTGTAACGCATTCTTCCCACCGTACATCTCTCCATCACCAATACGCCGAAAAAACGTTTCTAAAAGAGTTTTTCGAGTTCTTGCATTTTTTTTAGGGAGATTAAGAACAGTTACAAAACCATGGTTGTGTTTATAAAAATGAAACCCATTATGCTCTGCTTGAATGATACATTCATGAATAAAATTGCTCGTTTGAGGAGTAAACATCTCTTTTCGTTCATTCCAAAAAGGTAAAACCATATTCAAATGCGTTTGATGCTCACCCCCTATATTTCCAGTTATTTCTTTAAGAAAATCTGTAAGCAATATATTATCTTCATCTTCTGCCATAAATATATTTTCACATCCCTAAATCATTTTTTTAACTTAAAAGAGCATACGTATTATGCTACTCCTTTCTTTCAGCAAAATCCAACTATTAATATGAAAGTGTTACTGATGTCCTCGACCTTTCCACATAATAAACCAAACGTTTTAAGTTTGATTGAAAGTTTCGCTTCCTTTTCCTTATTACACCATCTATTTGAAAAATTTTCAGATTTCAAGATTAACCCAGCCGACGTTTGTATGTACTCCTTGTCGGTTAGATTTTGATCAATCAAGCATGCTTAAAAAATTTAGAAAACTCCATAGATAGGATTATTATTCAGTAAGTAACACAGATGCTACAAATGTATTATTTTGCAGATTGATTGCCCTTATGACTTAAAGGGCCTGACCTGCTATATCGAATACCTGTTTTTACAATATAGGCAGTTCATTTCTTATTACCAACAAGAAAACATTAATATCTATTATGTTTAATAATATCATGGTTTGAAATAATGGAAAGCAGCCTATAAAATCAATTATTATTCTTATAGATGAATTTTTCATCCTATTTCTGCTACACTTACATTTTACAGCACATGTCAAAAAAGGAAATTAAGTCAAATAAAGCTCAGACAAATCTATGAAATTAAATCATTACAATGAATCACAGAGTGTTATTATTTCTTTTGTATTAAAAACCAAAATTTCTTTTTGTTTTTTAAATAGTGCATCATTGGTCCATATGGAACAACCTGCTTTTAATGCAAGAGCATAAAAATCAATATCTTTTATAAAATTATGATACTCTTTTCTTGAATAATGTTCTGCTAATGATAATGCTTTCTTAATATGTAAAGAATATTCATCCAAATAAATAAATTGAATTTGGTTTGCTAACTCAACTTTTTGTTTATTAAATATATCCTGTGTGGTTTTTGATTTTTTTATAATTTCAGATTCATGATTATTAATTTCAAGCAATGCATATTCGGGAGAAAATAAAGAAACTGGTTTTTCAAGAACAGACAAAAGAATAGGAGCCTTCCAAAAAAAGGTGAATAAAACATTTGAATCGACAACAAATTTCATTACAACAATCCTTTATTCTTCAATGCTTCTATACGTTTTTCTCTATCTTTTTGGGTTATGTTCTTAGCCCAATCAGTAATCGACTCTTCTTCTTTTAATTTTTTCAACATCTCTTCTTTCCATGATAATTCCCCTGCCTTTTTTTGAATGGCCTGTCGAATAAAACCTGACCAATTGATTTCAGGAAATTTATTCATTAATTTCTTTGTTTTATCTGATACTGAAAGAGTTATTGATACCATTACATTTTCTCCAATTATATTAACATAAATACGTTAAAATATTTAAATGTGTTTAATTATGATTTCAAATACAAGCATATTTTGAAAAAAAACGTCTTTTTCAATAGATGTTTCTAGTATGAAAATTCCAAATGATATATCAGGTTCCAAGAACTTTCACATTAAACCCTGCATCACTCCATTTTTCAGAATCAATCATATCTCTAGTATCAACGATATTTTTCTGACACATATTCGTAATACTTAAAGGATCAATATCTGGAAAAATACTATGATCTGTAATAAGAATTAGACAATCAGCATCTTTTGTAGCAATAGAAAGATCAGTTAACACTTCTGGGTTTCCTTTAATATTTGGATCATAAAGACGTACCTTCATTTCTTTCTGTTCACAAATCTTCTTAATAGTATAACTAGGACTTTCACGGTCATCATCTACATCTCCCTTATAGGAAACTCCTAGAAGTACAACAATGGGATTCTTTTTTTCTTTTATCAATGATTCTGCTAAACCTACAACATAGCGAGGCATACTATCATTGATTATCCGTGATTGTTTCATTAAAGGAGTATCATCTGAGCTTAGAAACCAAGGATCAATAGGGATACAATGTCCCCCCACCCCAGGTCCTGGTTGATGGAGGTTTACCCGTGGATGAAAATTAGCAAGTCGTATTGCCTCCCAAGCATCAATATTTTGTATGGCCAGTCGTTTTGCAATTTCATTAGCAAGAGCAATATTTACATCTCGATAAGTATTCTCTAAAAGTTTCACTGTTTCAGCCGTAGTAGTATCAGTTAGATGAATTGGTGACTCAACAAAATGAGCATATATCTCTTTTGTCTTTTCTGCTGATTCCTGATCAATTCCACCAATAATACGATGATTATGCTGCATCTCATAGATTGTGTTTCCAGGGATTGCTTTTTCAGAGACATAAGATAATAAATATTGTTTTTGAGTTTCATCAAGAATGGGTTTTACAATACTTGTGGTGGTCCCTGGTGAAACAGTTGATTCAAGAACAACCAGGTTTCCATCTCTTAACACATGTTTCACTTTTTGTATAGCAGAATTTATATAGCTCATCTCACAAGATTTATCATCCGATAGAGGCGTAGGGACTGTGATAATAAACACATCAGATGGTTCTAAGATTTCTGATACGGAAAAATTTTTAGATGCCTCCTGAAACAATGTTTCAAGACCTTTTTCTTCAAAAGGTAAAATATGGTTTTGAAGCAGCTGTATTTTATCGGTATCAATATCATATCCTTTCACCCTGAATCCGCCTTTTGCAAGAAGAAGAGCAGTAGGTAGCCCCATGTATCCAAGACCTACAATGCTTATTGTTGTGATTTTATCACCTCTAATATTTTTTCAGATGTATGACCAGATCCAAAAGGATTCTCCCATTCTTTTGTGTTATTTTGATGAAACTTGAATGCTTTTTTGAAAGAATCAATACTAAGACCTACGAGTTTATTAGCACCTACCGAAATGGTTTCAGGTCTTTCAGTGTTTTCTCTAATAGTGATACAAGGAATGCCCAAAATACATGCCTCTTCCTGGATGCCACCTGAATCTGTAACGATAAGACCTGCATTTATTTCAAGAGCAAGAAAATCTAGATACCCCAAAGGCTCAATACAAATTGCATTAGAAATATTAAGATTGTACTGATCCAGTTTTGCCTTTGTACGCGGATGCATGGGATACACAACTTTGAAACCCGTGATTTCATTTATTTGACCAATGAGATTTACAAGTTTTTCTAATGATTCCTTGGTATCAACGTTTAATGCACGATGTGCCGTTAGTAAAACAAATTGTTTTTCTTGTAAATCCAGGGAACTGAGTATCTTTGACTTGTCCATTGCAAGCTCTTTATGCTGCAATACCGCATCAACAATTGTGTTACCAGTAACAAAAATCCGGTTTTCAGGGATACCCTCACCCAAAAGAATTTCTTTTTGAACCCTAGTAGGTACAAATAAATAATCTGAAAGAGTATCGCAAATTATCCTGTTTTTTTCCTCAGGCATACGACGATCATAACTTCGAAGTCCTGCCTCAACATGACCTGTTTTAATGTTTTGTTTTGAAGCTGCAAGTATTCCTGCAAGCACTGTGTTTGTGTCACCTTGAGATAATACTACATCAGGTTTTTCTTTCAGAAGAATTTCCTCTATTTTTATCAACATATTCCCTGTTTGATTCCCGTGATCTGCAGAACCAATACCAAGACTATAATCAGGAGTTGGAAGATTAAGTTCTTTAAAGAAAACATCATCCATATTCTTTGAATAATGTTGATTTGAATGAATAATTAAATAATCAATGTTTTTCTCTTCAAACAAACGAATAATCGGAGACATTTTAATAATCTCAGGTCGTGTCCCTAAAATAAGCGCAATTTTCATCGTTTAATACTACCTCAAATACTTTTTTATAAAATTATAGAGTTAATTTCACTGGAATTAAGAAAGATATATATTTTTTTGGCTCTTGATTTTTCCAATTATTTTCAGTAAAAGGTCATGATGCTCGATGCTTAGCATCTATCGAGTTCCTCAAGAAATACCTGTGCTTTTCTCTGGGCAAATTTACCATTTTCATAATCATTCCAAGCTTTTTCAACTTGTTTTGCAAACCGTAAATTTTCTTTGAGTTTTTCGGTTAAATTACTTATTTTTTTTAATACAATTCGATGTTGATCTTTGATTATCAGAAACTCTTCCCCCACATTTAGATCTTTTCTCATATGACTTAGGGATAACAATTTGTCCTTTCGAACTCATTTTTGCAATAGCTGTTTTCATAATAATCTCCAATGTAAGTTATAACCTACATAATGTAATTATCTTTTGTAAATTCATTTATTTCACAGATTAGTTTGATTATTTATCTAATCAATTGAACATTATTGAATATTTATGTTCAATCATTTGAATGAATTAATATTTTTTCTTTATTTTTCATATACTATTTTGGATGCTGGGACAATAGTTATTCTCTTATATGCTTTGATTTTTAAAAGATGATTGTCTCCTGTGATAATGAGTTCTGCATTTCCTCTTATTGCAGTCTCGAGAATAATATTATCTGATGGATCTTCTTTAATCACATTAATATCTCCTTTTATCGCAACGATTTCAGAAAAGAGTAATACATTACGAATATATTCATCAATTTTTTCTTGAGGAAGGTCAAACTTATTTAGAAGAACTCTTTTTGTCTCATTTAAGATTTCAAGTGAAAGTACAGATTTTAAATTCTTAATCTTACATTTAAGGAGAACTTCTCTTTCATTTCCATTCCAGAAAAAAGCGGAAATCAAAACGTTTGAATCAAGAACTACTCTATTCAAATCTTAGCTCTCCTTTTTACGCATTTCTGAAATAGCTTTAAGAACATCTTTTTTTGATATCTTTTTCTTTTCTGCGTAATTACTTCCCCAGATAAGCAGTTCATCAAATTCTTTATCTGAAGGAAGGTTAAGCTTTTTTAAAATAATAGTATCTCTTTCACCAAACATAGCAAATACTTCCCCAGCCTTTAGTCCTAGAATATCTCTAAGTGTTTTTGGTATAACTATTTGACCTTTTGAAGATAATTTTGTGATTGTTACTTCGCTCATTTCATCACCATAATAAATAAGATTATCTTACTATTTAAAAATTTGTATACAAAACGAATAATCGGAGACATTTTAATAATCTCAGGTCGTGTCCCTAAAATAAGCGCAATTTTCATCGTTTAATATTACCTCAAAAACTTTTATTTATGGCTATCGCTAAGATATCCATAAGCCTCCTGTCATCTCCAATCAACAAAGATGTTGTTGTTTTGGATCAATTCAATCAGATGGACGTTAATGTTTTCATAATTTTCTTATAAATGTTATTGAGTCAATATCAATGGAGCTGAGCAGAATATATTTTTTAAGAATACCGATAAAGGTTTTTTTCTGATCAGATCCAAAGGACCCAAAGGAATCATGAAAAATATCTGAATCTTCAATTTCTTTTGCAATTAATCTTTTTTGTACCTGTTTAAGATCATGATCTGTTGAAATAATGGAAAGAAGGTTCATCCAATACCCTATACTTTTTGGTTGGTCATCAGAGATATTTTTTACAAGACCACAATTCAAACACCATGGATGCTTTTCAATAGATCCATAACGTGGTTTAGTTGTTGGAAGCCATACCCTATTTTCCCTTCCACAAACACTATGTTCACAGTTCTGCATTCCACTCATCCCTTCCAAGATCCTTAAATGATATTAGTCCCTAAATTATTTCAACATTGATAAATATTATTGTCTTATGACATTTTCACAAAACAACCATATTAACGACAATCATTTAATACTTTTTAAATAATGATGAATATTATAGACTTATTCGGAGCAGGATATTAATTTCAAAAAAAGATAAACCATATCATCAGATCTCAAAAAGAGTGGATTCAATTCTTCATAAAAAAACAAAAGAAAAAAATCAGGATAGCCTCACAAACGATACTACGGTTCAATGCCAACATTGTAATGCAATAATAACTTTTGAGAAAACAAAAAATGAGAAAATATCCATTAAATGTCCAAGTTGTAAAAAGAAACTAAAAATTGGTGCTTTACAAAAAAAGCCTGAAAAAAAGAAAAAAAATCAAAATTCATTTACTTCAAACATTAAACACAAAATATCAAAATCAAAAAATAGTAAACTACCCCATAAATTTACTCATTTATTTAATACAATACCAAAAAAAAATAAAAATGAAAAAAATCAACAGAACAAAAAAAGTGATACTAATATTCATTGTCGTCATTGCAATATAATTATCACTCTCACAAATACAAAAAACAAGAAAATAATGATTCCTTGCCCAATTTGTGGAAAAAAACTGAGAACAGGAACTCTACAAAATAAGTTAAGTAATAAGAAAATAATTTCATTAAAAAAAATTCAAACATTTCTTACCTCTAACATTGTTGAACTTGTTTTGATCCTTTTTGGTGTTTCATTTTTAATAAATCCTACACTTGGAAACATCAAAATTTCAATAACCCTAATTCTAATTGGATCCATTCTTCTCTTGTTTATGTCTAATGCTCCATCATTAAGAAAAGAAAACAAAATCGTGGATAATTCATTGCATTTTAAAAAGGATAAAAAAGGAACTCTAATTAAACAAAAAACAATAAAATTATTTTCTAACAAATATGTTAAAAATATGGTGAATTCGCTTTCTGATAAAATTGCGATTATCCTAATATTTTGGACTCTTCTTTTATTTGTAATAACCAGTGGAAACCAGGTTGAAATCTTTTTTATTCTTATCTTTATTGGTTTTTTAATCACCCGGGAACTTACTGACGATCTTGCAACTATAACTTTAAAACATCGTCTTGATGGATATATCATTGTTTTCCTTCTTGCTTATGTTTTTGTTATTTCAGAAAAGATAATAAACATTTTAAGCATGTAAACAAAAATACGATGAAATTAAAATTTTCATTTCCAGATTACCCAATTGACGTCATGGTTTGCATGCTTTGGAGCATCATTCTTCTCCCTATCGCATTATTAGATGTTGAAGGATCCATCCGTATTATTCTAGGCCTTCCATTTATTCTATTTATACCTGGCTACATTCTTGTTTTTGCATTGTTTCCAGAAAAAAAAACAGATCAAGGAATAGATATCATAGAACGAATCGCTCTAAGCCTTGGTCTTTCACTAGCAGTAGTACCGCTTATTGGACTTGGATTAAACTACACAAGCTGGGGAATCAGACTGGAACCAATACTTTTTTCCCTTTTTATCTTTATAATAGGACTTGGAAGTGTCGGTATCTACCGCTGGTTTCAGACAAAAGAAGAGAACCGATTTATAATCAAGCTTAACATTACAATTGCAGAAGAAGAAAATAAACTAGATAAGGCACTTACCATCAT
>NJDG01000007.1 GCA_002254885.1 Thermoplasmatales archaeon ex4572_165 | reverse complement strand
CTCATCCATGTGACATCTGATCTGAGGGTTTTTTTGAAAGCTTCAAAAGCATATTCAACTTCTCTTCGTTCCTTATATAATTTGTATACATCTCTGGCAGGTAGTCCAGTATCTGTGATAATGGACAATGTCCCAAATCTTTTTTTCAATTTATTGTAACTTGTTTTAGTAGCTTTTCCTTTGTCAACAAGAGATAAGTATGATGATTCCTCATTGATTCCTCATTATCTGCAAGAGTCTTATCCAAAAAATGATAGACCATTCGTCCAGAACCAAGATCTGTGCAACGCCACCATTGAGCATGTTTTTTATAGTGAAAATACTCCCTATATTTCGATATAGCTGTATGCTTAATTATTGAAAGATCACGCTTAAGCGCAATAGCATATTGAATCTCTTCACCTTCAAGATATTCAACATTAACCTTACTGTAAAAACCCTTATCCATTATAGCAATAACATTCTGTATCTTTGATTCCTTAATTGCATTTGCAATAGATTTAGCACTATGCGTAGCACCAGGAAGCAACTTAAGAAAACCCGGAGTATGACTCGTAGTACCCCACATCAACAAAAGCTCCAATTGAGGACGCCAAATACCCTCAGGATTACGACTAATCTCCAACCAAGAAATATTCTTACTATCACTAAAAAAATGAGTAAGATCAATAGCCATATGACCCTCATCCTTAGAAATATAAGAGAAAAACTCTTTCTGTGTTTCCCATTGCCTACCAATACGAGGAAGCAAACTAGTCAAACTATTCTTACTAAGAGCAGCAGCAGGCCAAAAACGAGCTGACAGACTCGTATCATGACGAATTTTCAACCTTGAAAGAGGCTCCTGATAACAAAGTCTAATACAAGCCGCAGAAAGAATACTAGACCAATCATCCGGAAAACTCTCCATCAACGGCTCCGATATATTATTAATAAACCTCTCTAAAAAAATGAAATGACCAGCTTCAAGTATACCACCAACCCTCAATTTCCGTTTATGCTTCGGCGGAACTATTCCCTCAGGAGTAACTTTACCAAGATACTCCAACGTCTTCTTCTGAGCCCGTCCCTTTGAAGGATTCCAAACAGAGGTTATTCTACTTGCATAGTAATTATTACCTCGCTTCTCGATAGCAATACCCTTCTTTTTATGCTTCAATACCCATCCAGGTAATTCCCGTACCATATTACCAATTTAGGTTATATGTTTGTAGCATATAAACTCATCGATAAAATGAAAAAAACTGATAAGAAATCCTAGAATTTTAACAAGGTTATGCTACCTATTACCAAGCATTTGGGACTTTGGGGGGGACTAACAAAAACGTAAATTAAGTTTATTAAGGAGAACTTTGGAAAAAAAGGATGAGGCTTAGTTGAAAAGAGCTGGGTGTAGGCCGTAAGCCTCCTTCTGTTTTAAGACAGCATTCTACTAGGCGCCTTACCTGTGGGGCAGTCTGGACAACTGATGTCCACTGTTTAGGCTTGCTCCAGGGGCAGATTGGCCGTTTCATCAAATCCCATAAAGACCTCAACAACAGACTTGTATCATTGCATATTTCATGGGCTGTGTCGTTTCTGCTCCTCTGCAGAGGCTCCCGCCTCTCCTACTTGTGTAGGTCCCCAGTCCAGAGCGAGGGAGGACTTTCCTCAGCACAAGGCCGTGAGCTGTCCACCTACTCCCAACAAAACATCCAGAGTTTAAAACACTTTAAAATCTTTTTCATTATTATTCTTTTCAAACTTTGTTTTATTTAATGCCATCATTTCTCTTTGATTTTTCTTTTTTTGGTATTTTAACAGGAAATCTATAAAAACTATGGTTGATAAAATTGGAAATGTGAAGGGATGATGAGGATGAAAGAAAAAAATGAAGATTATATCGATCATTTTGAACCTGCTTATTCTCCTATGTTTGCTGATTCGTTCATTGAACAGTTAACCAATATCTTACTTGATGAATAATCTTTTTCATATTTTTTGCCCCCTTTTTCATCCTCTCTCATTCTTTTTATTATGGGAAGGTTTTTGTAACTGTTTTTGTTTTTCAGGGTTGATATTATATGCAAATTGATCCATGGAGTTCATCGACTTATCAAGATTATGCCCGTCTACGTGATGAATTTGGTATTGGTGTTTTTTCTGATAATCATTGGAAAAATCTTCAAAACCCTCATAGACTTCTTCGTAGAGGTATTGTTTTTGGTCAAAGAGATTTTTCGATGATTCTTGACGCAGTCAATAATCAGAAGCCTTGGGCGATTCTTACTGGATTAATGCCTTCTGGTAAAATGCATCTTGGGCATAAGATGATTATTGATGAGGTTATTTATTATCAGAGTATCGGTGCGGATATTTTTATTGCTGTGGCAGATATTGAATCTTATGGCACACGTGGGTATTCTTTAAAGGAAACAAGATCTCTTGCAATTGAGGAGTATATTAAAAATTATATTGCACTTGGTCTTAAACCAGAGAAATGCTCTATTTATTTTCAATCTAAGAATCAACATGTGAAGGATTTAGCATTTTTACTGGGTAGGAAGGTTAATTGGTCGCAGATGATAGCAACATATGGATTTGATGGTTCTACAAATATGACTCATGTGTTAGCACCATTAATTCAAACTGGTGATATTTTACATGTTCAACTTGAGGAATTTGGTGGTATCAGACCTGTTCTTGTACCTGTTGGTGTTGATCAGGATCCTCATATTAGATTATGTAGGGATGTAGCTAAGGCTCATCGTATTTTTAATGTAAAAAGAACAAAGGATAATAAAATTGGTGTTTTTGTAAAGCCTGATGAGGATGTATCTGTTTTGCTTGATCATGCAGAAAAAATAATTAGAAATCTTGGTTTTAAACAATTAAACAAAATAACCGAATATAAGGCAATTTATATTGATGATGCAATAGAAGATCAAATCATGATGATTGATAATACTCTAGCTAAAACAGAACCAATGTTTGATGGTTATGGTTTTCTTCCACCTGCTGCAACATTTCATCGTTTTATGACTGGTTTAAATGGGGGTAAAATGTCTTCTTCGAAATCTGAAAGCGCTATTTTTTTATCAGATGATCCCAAGGTTGCTAAAAAGAAGATAATGCGTGCAAAAACTGGTGGTGCAGTTACCTTGGAGCAGCAGAAAAAAGATGGCGGTAAACCTGATGAATGTATGGTTTATGAGCTTATGATGTATCATTTGATTGAGGATGATAATAAACTTCAAGAAATTTATCAATCCTGTAAGAATGGTTCTCAAATGTGTGGGAATTGTAAGAAACTTGCCGCAGAAATGATGGAGCGTCTTCTTTTAGATATTGATGAAAAGAGGAAACACGCAGGAGAAATCATTGATAAATTTATTGTTGAATAAAAAAAATCTTCATTTTTTATTCATAGGATTGATATAAACCTTCTTTTTTTGCCATTTTTTCAAATGCGAAATCAACCTTTTTTCTTGAAGATTTAAGCTGTTCTTTAATACTATTGTATGATTCATTTTCATGAGATATTTTTCCTCTTAGAGGAATACGTAAACCCATATCTTTACCTTTTATTGCTGCATCTATAATGTTGTTTGGATGAATGCCTTTACTGATATTTGACGCGATTTTATGGATATCTCCCTGTATAATACCAAAATCACTTGACGATTTAATGATTGATTTCTCTAAATCATCATCTACATGTCTTGCGATTTTTCCACCAACACCTTTACGAACATATGGATTTTTTTCATATTCTTTTAAAAAATATAATCCTACATGAGGGTGGAATAGGTAATAATCAGAACTGAGTTGACTAGTATCTTTACCAAAAACTGCTTTCCAATTTTTAGGGTGGTGTTTTGCATCTTTAATGATGTCGGAAAGAACTTCATTGCGGTTTTTTATTTTCATAAAAACTCTATGATTGATGAATAGATACATCATTAATAAATGAATACTAAAAAAATAAAATAATCAAAAATAATTAGACAAAAAGATAAAAAAAATATTTTAGTTTTAATTAGATATTTACCCAAGTAATTACTATTTCATCAGGGGTATTTCTTTTATTCTGTTTTTTCTTTTGTTGAAGGGTTTTCATAAAGCTCACTTTTTTTTTAGATATGATTTGCTAAGAATCGTGCTCTTTTTCCTATTAAGAAACATTTGCTAATGTTTTCAATTTCTTTTGCTTCATCTTCTGTTGATATAAGTCCTGCTATTATCATCTTTCATCATTCCTCAAAATAGTATTTTGTTTTTTTGTTTATTAAGGATTTATTGTACAAGAGATACCAGGTTTCGATACAATCATATTCCATTTCTTGAATTAATAAAAAAAATGTGCAATTTCTGCTATGTTTTGCTATGATAATTTGTTTTTATTTCATGCGTGGTTTGAGACCATAGATAAACTTGCCATGATTATTTTGAACAAGAATGCGCGCTTTCTTTTTTTGGGCAATGATTCTTGCATGTTTCAATGCTTCTTTTTTTGTTTGATGTTGACTGAGAATTTGTTGATTACTTCGACATGCCCATTTTTTTAAATATTTAGGATTTTTTGAATGATTTACAACATAAATAACAGGCTTTTTAATATGTGTTGATGGTTTAGAAGTTGTATCGTTTTTTGATAGGTTCTGTGTTTCTTTTTTCAGGTATGGCATATGTGATGTTGGGTTTTCTTTAACCATATATCCTTTTGGTAATTGTGTACGTATTCCACTATGAGGGTGATGTGAGCTGAAAAAAAATATTGGAAGAACTATTCCACTTTTTAATTTGACCATGCGGGTGTAGAGTATATATCTCCCATATTTGAAAAATTCTGAAAAATAACTGACAACTGTTGGAGAAGTTAAGTAAAACAGCATCATGATGTAACAGATTAAAATGATTGCATTTAGGATGATATTATTACCGATTAAAATACTCCACATTGCCCATAACGATGCCCATATGAGAAAAAACATTGTAAATTTTCTTGCCCATTTCTTTTTTTGTATAATGCCATAAGATAATAGATAAAGGCTGTAAATGGTAATTCCTTGGATTAAAAAAAGACCAATAATAAGCATTATTGAAATGTTTCCAAGGTTGAATCCATAATGGTAGAATAGTCCAGATGTAAAGAAACCAATGAAAAAGAAGAATATTTCAATCATATAGAGAATAAAAAGGAAAATATACATGTTTAAATCAGGTGTTTGTTTATTCAAAAAATCCCCTCCTATATTTTAACATTATTAAACCTGCTATCATGATGGATGATAAAGCACCAGATATAATCCCGAATTGATTCATTAGCGTTTGATTATCTTCATCATTTAATTTTGGTTTTTCATCAGTAATTGATACTTGTATGGTGTCGGATTCTTCTCCATTTTGGGTATCCGTTACAGTTAAAGTGACAAGATAAATCCCTGGTTTTGTATATTGATGCTCGGTGGTTTTTCCTGAACCTGTTTCTCCATCGCCAAAATCCCAATGAAATGAAGTTATTGTCCCATCTTCATCATAGCTCTTTTCTGCATTGAAAAGAACTGGTTCGTAAATATTACCTTGGTATGGCCCTCCAGGGTTTGAGTGAGGTAATCTATTCTGATTGTTAGTTGTATCATCAATACTAGAAACAGGTTCAATATTTCTATTTAATATTAGATACGTAAATAGGATTCCTGCCCCCAATGTTAAAAGAGGATGATTATTGATCCAATCAAGAAGTTTTGTTTCTTTTGATAATGGATTATTGTCAAAGATACTTGGATTATCGGATGATCTGCTTTTTAACCGTGAAAGAATTATTGCACTTAGAATGATTGATAGAGTTGGTTTTTCTTTAATAATCGATGTTTTTTCATCTGTTTTATATGAGTCAATGATGAGAAGTAGGTAGAGTAAAGGATATTTTTCAATGAATTTATTTTTTATTATTGGGTGATTTTGAAGGAAATTTAGGATATTTGAGTTTGTATCTGGATTGATTTTTTCTTCAAGTGATTGTAGAAATGAAAGTAATGAGGGATCTGTTTTTGGATCTGATATAACAATGTTTTTGATTATATCAAGGATGGTATTGGTCCTTGAATCCTGATTTGAAAACCAATCAAAAACATCATTGTTGTTTTCATTTTGAAATAACAAAAGTGTTGATATCAGTAGTAAAGGATGGAAATTCCATTTGAATACATCTTGCTCTATTGAATCAAAATTACCTGCTGAATCATATGCTACTGCTTTGATAGTGTGCTTAAATGATCCTCTTTTCCAGTCCATTGTATATGGTTTTTCATATGCAGTATGTTTTAACTGATCATCTATATAGAATTCTACTCTTTGTATTGAAACATCATCAAATGCATCCGCTGTAATAGTACATGGGCCAATGCAGATTGTTGTTTTATTTAAAGGAAATAAAAATAAATTATGAAAATAAAATGAGTTATCTTCTGGTGAAAGAAGAGATATACTTGGATCATCATCTTCACTTATTGTTACAGTAGTGGATTCTGTATCACATATATCATTTTCATTTACAACTGTAAGGCTAAGGGTATAAGTGCCAGGATATTTGTAAACATGACTTGTGATCTCCCCTGTTTCAATATTTCCTTCACCACAGTACCAAGTAAATGATATGATGGAGGTATTTGAATCATAACTATCTGATCCATCAAAAGTAAGAGGAAGATATGTTTTACCATAGTATGGCCCACCAGGATCTGCATTAGGACCTAGGTTTGAATCTATGGGTGATGTAGTTTGTGAGATAACAGGAGGCATCAGAAAGGATGCTAATAATACAATGACAACAACTGTTACAATGAATTTTTTCACCATTTTCTTCACACAATATAATATTTATATTAAAAATGTTATTTTAAAGATTTATAAATATTGTGTTTTTATCAAATAATTTTATATAAGATACTAATAGGGAATTAATTTTCAGAGAAGATATTCTTAATCATCCATTCAGCATCAAATTCAATTTGATCATTATATTCTTGACCAACACCAATAAAGAGCAATGGTTTTCCTATGGTATAAGCAACAGAAAGAGCACTTCCACCCTTAGCATCAGTATCAACCTTAGTAAGGATTACACCATTTATTCCAACGATTTCATTGAATCGTTTCGCTTGTTCAACCGCATCATTTCCTGCTAATGCATCTCCCACAAAGAGAATGAGATCAGGTTGAGCAACACGTTTAATCTTAGCCATTTCATCCATTAAATTAATATTTGTTTGCATACGACCTGCTGTATCAAGTAAGACTACATCCTTATGTTTTGCTTTTGCATGTTCAATAGCATCATATGCAACAGCAGCAGGGTCAGCACCCGGGCCATGTTTAATGATTTTTACACCAATATTTTTAGCATGGATTCCAAGTTGTTCAATAGCTCCTGCTCGAAAGGTATCACCAGCAGCCATTACACTTGAAAAACCTTTTTCTTTAAGCATTGTTGCCATTTTAGCAATTGAAAGTGTTTTCCCACTTCCATTTACACCAACAAACATAATGGTTAATGGTTTTTCACTTTTTATCAGAAATTCATCAAAATCAAAATTATTTGATTTTAAAACATGAGAGATTGCATGTTTAAGGACCTGTTCTATGATTTCATTGATTTTGCCCTTTGAAAAAGATGCCTGTTTTAATTCTTCTTTAATATCGTTTTTTAACGATTCAATAACACTATAAGCAACATCAGATTCAAGTAAATCTACTTCGAGTCCCCATAAAAGATCATCAAGTTTTTCATCACTGATAATACTTTTTTTGGCATGTTTTGTAAAACTTTTTTCTATTGATTTTCTTGTTTCTAGGGTATGTTTAAGCTCTGATTTGATGCTTTGTTCTATTTGTTGGTCTATTTCTTTATCACGTTTATCGCGTGCTTGCATCCTTTTTTTACGTCGTTGCTCACGTAACGATTCAGTTTTTTTCTCAGTTTGAATGGATGTTGGTTGTTTTTCAGGTATCTCTATTTTATCTGGTTTAATTTTCTCCTCTTGCTGAATTGGTATTTCTTCCGTTTGAAATGATTCCTCTTCTATTTTGTTCTCGAGTTCCTCTTTTATGGATTGATCCAATTCAGTTTCGAGCTGATCTTCAAATTTTTTTATTTTTCTTTTAAGAAATTTAAACATGATAATACCTAGAAATCATCTAAATAGCTTATTGATTCTTTTTTAGAATTTCTTGTGCTTTTTTTGATATTTCTTCCATTTGGCTGTTAATTTGCTGAGACATAGCAGTAATTGATTCTTGGTTTTTTTGTAACATTTCAATTCTTTTATCAAGAATTTTAATTGAATCTTCGGGTGTTTTTTCTACAACAATACCGGATCCTACATCTGTCAAAATCTTAGATGTATTTGTTGCTTCTGCAAATGTAAATGTTCCTCCACCGATGGGAACAAGGATTTCCGTTCCTTTTTTCGCATCTTTCATTTTTTGAATGGTGATTTTTGCTTGTGAGTAATTATTGATTGTTGATTGTAAAAATGAAAATTGTTGTTCTATTGCGGTAAGTTGATTTTTGTAATATTCCATTAATCCTGCATATTGTTGAAATTCTTCTTCCTCATTCATGTTGATCACATATTATATTTAATGATTTTTTTTTTTGTAATAGGATATCATGTATAATAAATTATGTTGTATATTTTTTGCTTGCAAGTATGATGGCTCCCAAAGGAATTTTTTTTTCATATAATTCGATAATGAAAATTAATATTTATTTTTTAGATTTTGTTTATTAAAGGATAATAATCAGGTTTTCCAATTTTGGAAATATTGTAAAAAGAATCTCCTATTCCGTCACCATTTTGGTCAATGCCGGTATAGTCGTCCCAGTAATTTCCTCGTTTTATAATCTCATTACACCAATAATTATCTCCAACTTGATCATCACAATGCCATTTGCTATTATTAACAAAAGTGTTATGATACACCATATTATGTTTTGATCCGCAGCAAAAATACATGCCATGAATGCTATTAAAAAACTGATTTTGAATAATAGTACAATTTATTGAATTTTTAATTTTTAAACAATAATTATTGAGGGAAAACTTATTATTTTTAATGGAGTTATTTGATGAAACTTCTATGTATAACCCATAATCTGTTGTTGATAAAATTGAGTTATTTTCGAATATATTATTTGATGATCTATAAGTATAAATTCCATTTGTATTATTTGTAATGATATTGTTTTTTATTGTGGTATCATTTGAAGTGATGTACAGAGCTGAATTATAGTAGGGATACCCAATTTTTCCACTATGTGTGATTGTAAATTTTTCAATGATTGTATGGTCTGCTTTAATGATGATAGCATCATCAGTAAAATCTGCGTCAATTATTGTTTTTTTTGGATCTGATCCGATAAGATGTATTTTTTTATCTATAATTATTTGTTCTTGATATGTTCCATTTGATACATGGATTGTGCTATTGTCAGATGCGTCGTTTATTGCGTCTTGAATTGATGTATAATTTTCAAAACCATTTATATCAACGTAAAAAATTTTTATTTGAGAAACATGATTTTCTTTTATTTCTTGAGATATACAACCATGGAAAAGTGAAATTATTAAAAATAGATTAATGATGAATAATACTTTTTTTTTACCCATAATTTTCTAGCTCCATGATTTAAATATATTGTCAAATTTGTTTATTGTGTATTATTCAAGTTGAAAATGCAGTACTCAATGATGTTTATCATAATATTATTACATTTTTCTTGTTTCATAAATAGAATATAAAGTAAGAGGAATCATTAATATTTTACGCTTTATTAAATATTGATTAGTTTTTAAAACCTTATTTTGTATGTCAAAAATTAATTATAGTATGTAAATTATAATTAATTAAATAAAAAAACATCAAAGGTTGATATGTTTTCATGAAATGCAAATTCTATGCAATTGGTTTAATCTTCATAATTTTCCTTTCATCTTTTAGTATTCAGGTACTTTCAGATACAAAAAATCAAAATTTTTTATCTAACTCAAATCAAAACAACAACTATGAAATTTCTTCTATTCATAATCAGTCATTAGAAGGTTACACTCTATTTGGTCCAGAATATGGAAAACAAATATATCTTATGAAAAATGATGGAACATTGATTAATCGATGGGAAAGTAATAATATTCAAGGTCTTGGAATTGAGCTATTGAAAAATGGAAATCTAGTTAGATCATGTTCAACGTATCCAAATCCAATATTCCCATTTGGTGGGTTTACTGGCAGATTGGAAATGTTTAATTGGAATGGATCTCTTATATGGGAATTTGATTACTCGGATTCAAATGTTTGCCTTCATCATGATATTGAAGTATTGCCTAATGGAAATATTCTTTTAATTGCATGGGAATTAATTACAAGTGATGAGGTTCTTTCTGCGGGGAAAAACCCTGAAAAATTCCCATGGACATACTTAGCATCAGAACATATTATTGAAATAAAACCAGATGATACATATGGGGGAGAAATTGTATGGGAATGGCATCTATGGGATCATCTAATTCAAGATTATGATTCATCAAAAAACAATTATGGGATTGTCTCAGAACACCCTGAACTTGTTGATATTAATTTTGAAATTGATGAAACGGTATTAAATCCGGATAATTTTCATATAAATTCGATTGATTATAATGAAAAACTTGATCAAATTTTATTAAGTGTTAGAAATTATAATGAAATTTGGATTATTGATCATAGTACTACAACAAGTCAATCTATGTCTCATGAAGGGGGAATAAGTGGAAAGGGTGGTGATATCTTATATAGGTGGGGAAATCCAGAAACCTATGATAAAGGAACATCTGAAGATAGAGAGTTATATTTCCAGCATGATGCAAATTGGATAGATGAAGGAATGCCAGGTGAAGGGAACATTCTAATTTTTAATAATGGGCCACATAGGCCTCAAGGAACGTATTCTTCAATTGATGAAATAAATCCTCCTCTTGAAAATGAATACCAATATTATTTCAGCGAATCTGGAAGATTTGGACCTTTTGATCTTGTTTGGACATATACAGCAGAAGAAAAAACAGATTTTTACTCTAACCATATTTCTAGTGCTCAACGTATCTCAAATGGTAATACGTTGATATGTGAGGGTGATGATGGATATTTTTTTGAAGTATCATCTAATAAAGAAACAGTATGGGAATATCAAAATCAATATCCCTTATTTAATCCTTTAAAAGATGTTTTTAAAATAAAGCGATATACCTTGGGTTATGAGGGTATTGGGGAATTTCGGACCGAAAATCCACTTCCGCCTGATAGACCAACTGGTGAAACTAACATAAAAACAGGTCAGGAATATACGTTTTCTACGGTTACAACTGATCCAGATGATGGAAATATTATATATTGGTTTGATTGGGGAGATGGAACAAACTCTGGATGGATTGGTCCTTTTAACTCAGGTAGAATGGGAGTTTCATCACATATGTGGAATGAACCAGGAACATATGAAATAACGGTAATTGCTCAAAATATGAAAGGTTTATTGAGTGGTTTATCAGAACCATTAAATATAACAGTTGAAGGGTTACAGGTTTTTTTATTGGGAAAAGTTGATAGTAGAACCGTAAAAGAAAATGAAATAAGTTTATTTTCAGATAAATTAGTATATCTAAGTGTTACGCCTTTTGATTTTGAGATATTTAATTATGGGGTAAGAGTTATTATTGACAAAGAGTATAAAGGAATCTTGAACGATCATTTAGTGTTTGGAAAATTCGTATTAAGATATCTAAATTGATAATAATTATTATAATCATTTTTGTTAAATACAATATAACCCCTGATAACAGTCAATTAATTTAATATACTCATTTTATTATATTAGTTAATTAATGGTCAATTATATTTTATTTAATCAGAAGTATCTACATTTTTTGATATTTTTATTGATTTTATTTTTTCTTTTTCCTCATCAGGTTATCATACATGCAGAGATTTCAGATTCAGATTTAAATCAAATCGAAATAAAATCTAATAATATTATTTATATTACAGGATTTACACCATTTTTTAATTATTCTGTAAATCCCTCTGAGAGTATTGTTAATGAATTGAATCAAACAATGATTCAAAATTATTCAATTATAGGTCGCATTCTACCCGTTGATTTTATTGAAGCACCATTACTTATACAAGGGGATATTAAAAATCTTGATCCCTCTTTGATCATATGTTTAGGTTTAGATTCAAATTGCGATTCAATCACACTTGAAGCTTTAAGTATAAATTTAAAGTTTAACGTATCTGATAATCAGCCCTTACAAACATTTCAAAGGTTAAAAAGGGGCGGCCCATTTATTATTCCAACTAGGTTAGATATAAAGGACATGTTTGAGGATTTAAAAAATAATGATATTCCAGCATCCATTAGTTTTTCAGCAGGATTATATGTTTGTAATGCAGTGTTTTATGAAACATTATTTTATTTGACTGAAAGTAACATTAAAACTCCGATGGGTTTTATTCATGTACCCCATCTAGAGGATTATAACAATAATGGTATGAAATTAGAAACTATGATTGATGGTATTTTAACAATTATGTTAACAAATATTCAATAGTAAAACCTTTTACATTAACATTTATGATATAGTATCTTTGATACATGTTTCTGTCTCATTTTGAAACTTTTTTGCAATCTCATTAATCTGGGATGCTGTATCTGCTTCAACGGTTAAACGAATTATAGGGCTTGTATTTGATGCTCTAATTAGAGCCCAGCCATGTTCAAGTTCCACACGAATACCGTCAAGAGTATTTACATCATCATATTCATTTGACAACTTATCTTTAAGATTAGAAATTACATCAAACTTGATTTCATCATCGCAAGATATTTCAACTTTTTTTCTTGGATAAATAGGAATCTCTTCATGTATAGTCGATAATTTTTTTGAGCTTTTATCAAGTATTTCAGCGATTTTTAAAGGAATGATAAGGGCATCATCAAACAGGAAATATGATGGAATAATCAGATGACCTGATGATTCAATACCAAGAGGTGCTTTTTCTTTTTTTGCATGTAGTGTTAGAAATGTATGTCCAACTTGAATTTGTTTAATCGAAAAACCAAGCGGGCTGAGTTGTTCTTCTACTGCTTTTGAACATTCAACATTTACAATGATTGTACCATCTTTTTTGTTAAGGCCATAAGTTCCAATGATAATTCCTGTTTGATCTGCTGAAAGGATATTTCCCTTATCATCTACAATAACTGAGCGGTCACCATCTCCATCAAAAGCGACTCCAAAATCACATTTTTCTTTTATTACGGTTTTAACAAGTGTAGAAAGATTTTCAGGTTTTGGATCTGAAGGTCGAACAGAAAATAATGGATCTGGGTCACAATATACAGGAATTACTGTAAGACCTGCTGCATCTAAAACATCGGGTGCAGATAGTGTCATACTTCCACCACCACAGTCAACAGCTACTCGTATGGTTTTCTTATAGCTGAAACGTTCAATTAAAAAATCCTTATAAGATGGTGCAGGATAACAGTTTTGTATGCTTCCACTGTTTTTCCAAGTTCCTAATTCCCATTGTTTCTGGAGGGTTATATCTCGTATTTTCATTAATTCTTCTTCTGGAAGTCCAACTCCATCACCATAATAAAATTTCACTCCATTCCAATCAGCAGGCAGATGACTTGCGGTGATAAAGCTAATTAGATCATGATTATTTTTCCATCCATAAAACAAGGTTTGACCAAATGAGGAGGTACCTGTGCTTATAACATTAACGCCTGTTGATGTTACTCCGGAGATAAAAGCATATGATAATGATTCGCTTGTTTTTCGAATATCATTACCTACTGTTAATGATGTTCCTTTAAGATTTTCTTTTATATATGTTCCAATTGATAGGCCTATTTCATAAAAAATATTTTGATCGATATCTTTTTGATATATTCCACGAATATCATATGATCTAAATATTGTAGGATTAATTTTTATCATATTATTTACCCTCATTATTTTGTTTGAAATTATTTTTTAATTACATTACAAACCATTTTAGGAAATTCTTATTCACCAATGACATTTCCAATTTGTTTTTTTGGAAATTCTTTTGGTATTTCTTGAGTCCAAAAAGATTTATTTTCCTCAATGGTATTTGCGCTTATCTGTTCATTATCTCCAACGACAACCCATGAAAGTTGACTCTTTGAACAAACCGTACAATTTTCACCTATGACACTATTTGATATGATGGCATCATCTTCAATTATTGCATTATCTAGGATTATACTTTTTTCAATTTTTGAGTTTTTACCAATAACCACATCATTTCCAACCGTTGTTTTATTTACAATCCCATTGTTTACAATATTATTACCAAAATGATTATTCTTATTTTGTTTTATAAGGAGATCTTGATGGATATCTAGATAACTTCTTATTCTTCCAATGTCCATCCAATATCCTTTGAATTGATATCCATAAAAACTTTCTGTATCTGTTATGATCTGAGGAAAAATTTCTTTTTCCATTGAGATTAATCTGCCGTTTTCAATGTAATCAAGGATAGAAGATTCAAGGAAGTATGCTCCTGCATTGATTAGGTTAGATGGTGCGTCTTCCTGTTTTGGTTTTTCAACAAATTTTGTAATATTTCCATTTTTTTGAATTTCTACCACACCAAATTCTGAGACATTTTCAACGGGCCAAAGTGAAATGGTCGAAACAGCATCATGTTTTCGATGAAACGTCATCATATCTGATAGATTCAATGAACATATAATGTCACTATTTAATACAAAAAATTCATCTGATAGATATTTTTCAGCAAACTTTACAGCTCCACCAGTTCCTAGAGGTTTTGGTTCATCATTTACGATAATTGTTTTATTTGTGTTTGAGGTTTCAAAATATTCTTCTAATTGAATTTTTTTATAATTTGCAGCAAGAATTACCGTATCCACGGAATCGGGTAACATTTCAATTAAATAGGATACCATGGGTTTATTCATAATAGGTAATAATGATTTTGCTCGTGTATATGTTAAAGGCCTTAATCGGGTTCCAAATCCGCCTGATAAAATAATTGCTTCCATCCTTAATTTCACCATATGATATTGTTTAATGAGGTGAGTATAATAATTGGTAATAAATATTTTATGGGTGGAAAAACAAATAATTTATTTTTATTTTTTATTAAAAGTGAGATATTTTGATTATTAGAAAGTTTTATATGTGAAATGAATGGTATGATGTTGTGATATTATGGATGAAGATGTACGTAAAATCAATAATTTGGAAGAATTATTTTCAAATGATGCTAGTTTTTTAACTTCTGATGAGGATATTGCGCTTCATGTCATGCATCGTTTCAATATTGATATGGATACAATTGAAACATTACCTGCTTTTAATGAGCCGCTTCGCAAAATTTTCTGGCCTGATAAAAAATAATGTATCACTAAACACATAATTCTTTATCTAGTTTTTTACGAAAATTCTTTAAAAGAAAATAAGATTGAATCAATTGGAGGTTTACATAATGTCCAATATTGAGCGTCTATATTCAGATAGAGCCGGAAAAATGAGAAAGTCTGTTATTCGAGAATTGTTAAAGGTTGCCCAGGATCCAGAAATCATTTCCTTTGCAGGAGGACTTCCAAATCCAAAGTCATTTCCAAAAGATGATTTAACTAGCATTGCCACAGATATAATGAAAAATCATAGTGCAGCGGCTTTACAATATGGAACCACGCAAGGAGTTCAAGAATTACGAAAACAAATTGCAGAGCGTTCACTTAAAGAGGGAATGAAAGACATATCCGAAGAAAATATCATAATTACAAATGGGTCACAACAGGCATTAGATACTGTTGGAAAATTGTTTTTGAATCCGGGTGATACTGCAATTGTTGGTCTTCCAACTTATTTAGGGGGAATTAACGCATTCAAAAGTTATGAGTGTTATCTTAAAGGTATCCCTCTAGATGAAGATGGGATGGTGGTAGATATTCTTGAAGATAAAATTGTTGAATTATTAAAAGAGAACATTCTTCCAAAATTCATATACACAGTCCCCACATTTCAAAATCCTGCAGGGGTGGTCATGTCTGAAAAACGAAGAAAACAACTAATTGATATTGCAAATGAATATGATCTTGTTATCATTGAAGATGATCCATATGGAAAACTTGCATATGATATCAAACATATTAAACCAATAAAAGCATTTGATGATGAGGGTCGTGTTATCTATATGTCAACATTTTCAAAGATTCTTGCTCCGGGTTTTAGACTTGCATGGACTGTTGCATCACCTGAATTGACAAGGAAAATGATAATATGCAAACAAGCTCTTGATCTATGTACAAATACATTTACTCAGTATATTGTAAATGAGTTCTTGCGGCAGGGTTCCTTAGACCTTCACATCATGAAAATCTGCGAGATGTATAAACCAAAAAGAGATATCATGATTAAATCAATTGAACGATATTTCCCTGAGGGTTATACTTGTAATAGACCAAAAGGTGGAATGTTCACTTGGGTTACATTTCCAGATGGAATTGATACTGAAACAATGTTTCTAGATGCTATAAAACATAAAGTTGCATATGTGCATGGAAAAGCATTTTATGTTGATGATGGTGGTGCTAGATCTCTTCGATTGAATTTTTCATATTCATCTGATGATAAAATTGAGGAAGGTATTAAACGGCTTGGTTCTGTTGTTGATGAAAGATTAAAAAAAATCGTTGCTTAGTTGATTAATGAAGCAATCTGGGGTAGATCTTCAATGGAGTCTATAATATGATCTGGATTGCTTTGTTTCAGTTTTTCTTTTGAATGCCATCCCCATGTTGCAGCAATTGTAATAACATTTGCTTTTTTCCCTTCTTCAATATCTCCTATGGTATCTCCGATATATGCATAGTTATCTGCAGGATATCTCTTTTTAATCATATCAATTTTTTTGATTTTACTGTGATTTATATCAGATCCATAAATCTGATTGAAACAGTATATTTGATTGATTTTTAAAAATTTTTTTACAATTGATGTGTCATTTGAGGTTGAAATGCATATTGTATGTTGATTTGAAAGATCTATTAATGTTTGTTTCATTTTTGGAAAAAGCGGGAGTTTTTCCAGATTGTTCAATAAACCTTTTTTTACCAAAAGAACAATTGATAGAATGTCTTGTTTTGTCATCCCAAGTTTCATCATTTTTTCATACATATTTCCATTAAACAATGAGAGGAAATCTTGTTTTGATGAGATTTCTTTCCATCCATTTTCTTTACATGCATTGATAAATAGTTTCATAAATATATCAAGTGAGTCGACGATTACGCCATCATAATCAAAGATTAATACCGTATTCATTGAGGTATGTAGAAAAAAGAAATGGTTTATATATTTTATTTCATATCTTGATAGATAAATATAAAAAAAGAAAAAAATGAAAGTAAATTAAATTTTTTAGAAAAAATCTTTCAATTTTTCTGAATTTGGATTTATAATTCCACATTTTTTTAATGAAAAAATATCTTCGATTATATGGATTTCATTAATCCACATTTGATATTCTTTGACTAGGAGATTACTGAATCGCTTTGCAGCTTTCATATCATCAGCAGTTATGATAAACATCCAATCATATCGACCATGAAGATAACTGCTTGATTCCACTTCAATTCCTATTTTTTCTCCTTTTTCATGGAGTGTTAAATCAATGATTTTGTTTATGGCATTATCAATAGGTTCAGTTGATCTTTTTATTAGGATGATAAATCTTTTCCTGTCAAGTTTCTCTTCATCAACAACAGTATAATATCCCCATATTTCTTTTGTTTCTTCTAATCTTTTTATGATTCTCCATACTTTTTGTCTGGAAAAATGATATTTTTTTGCGATTTCTTCGATACTGCCTCGAGCGTTTTGTTTTAATGCTGTAAGAATTTTGCTTTCATCTTTTTTTATTTGTTTTTCGCTTTTTCGAGCCATTGATATTATCACCTGCTTGAAATCATGTATCAAATTCTATTATAAAAAATATCGGTTAAAAATATATAATTATGTCATTTATGATACTTATTTATACATTTTTTTATTTATTATTTAAAGTATCATAGCATTTTTTACAAATGAGTCCAAATTTTTGATGATTTGAAAGGTCACATTCTGAAACAAGAGATCGACATTTCTGACATCTTCTTTTTCTCATGTCATTGTATATGATAAAAACAATATTAAAATTATTGTTGAGTTAGTAAAAGAATCGCCTCAGCAATATCTCCTTGAGTTTTTTCAAGTGCCTCTTTTGCTTCTTCAAAAGTCTTCCCAGTTTGATCAACTATTAAATTAATATCATCATTAGGGATTTCTTCCTTACGACTATTTATAACGGGGTTGCCAACTATTTGAAATGTTTTCTGACCCTGGGCATTCATAATAGTAACTTCTGCATCGGAAAAAACGTATTCTTTTGTATCAGTTTGAATAATAACTTTCTCAACATTTTTCACGTCTTTTACGTTAATCCCTAGTTTACGCATCATTTGATTCATTTGCTTAGGATTCATACCTCTTGGAAGCATATTTTGTTTCCTCCAAATATTTTAATGTAATATTCGAAGCATATATACACTGAGAATTGTTATAGGTTTTGGTATGATCAAGGGTAAAGAAGTTAAAGTATTAGACAAAAATGCTGAATTTTTTGGAACCCCTCAAGAAAAACTAATGGAAGAAGCAGGAAGGCAACTTGCTATATTTATCGAAGATAACTTTACAGATCCATTGATATCAATTTTTTGTGGACTGGGGAACAATGGAGGGGATGGTTTTGTAGCTGCACGATATCTTTCAAAAAATCATCCTGTATCACTTTTTTTAGTTGGAGAAGAAAAACAGATTCATACCTCGATTTCTCAGATGAATTTTACAAAACTAAAACAAATACCATTAAAAATATATGATGTTAGATCTCTATCTAAAATAGATTCAATACTTGAAAAAAACACAATCATTATTGATGCAATGCTTGGAATTGGACTAACAGGAAATCTTCGAGAGCCATATGATAAAATAGTTCAAAAAATAAATAATTCAAAAGATAAAACCATAATTTCATGTGATGTACCAACAGGAATGGGACTTAATACAACAATTATGCCACATCATACTATCACATTTCATGATAAAAAAGAAGGAATGGATGAAAATGTTTGTGGAAAAATTCATGTAAGATCGATTGGAATTCCAGAAAAAGCATCAATTTATGTTGGGCCAGGTGAGCTTTCTGAATATTATCCAAGACCAAAAAAACAATCACATAAAGGACAAAACGGTCGTGTTCTAATCATAGGAGGCGGCCCATATATAGGAGCACCTGTTCTAAGTGCACTTGCATCTTATAGGGTGGGTGCAGATCTTGTTACGATTGCAGTTCCAAAAAATATCATGTCAACTGTTGCAGCATTCTCTCCAAATATAATTGTAAGACAATTAAACTCCGAGGATTATCTTTCACCTGCGGATACTGATCTCATCAAAAAACTTTGTTTAAAGGTTGATGCTGTATTAATAGGTCCGGGTCTAGGTTTATCATCTGAAACAATTGAATCTGTGAAAATCATAGTTGATTTTCTCTCTAAAAATAAAATACCTGTTATTGTTGATGCTGATGGAATCACTGCTCTTTCCACCAACCATGAAATATTAAGAAAAAGTAATGCAATAATAACGCCTCATGCAAAGGAATTTCATGAATTTTCAAGTGAAACTTTGAAAACGGATTTAGAAAATCAGATAGAACAAGTAGAAAATTGGGCAAAAAAATTAGAAATTGGAATTTTTGTAAAAGGGCCAACTGATGTTATTAGTGATGGAAAAATAACAAGGTTAAACATGATTCATAATGAAGCTATGACGGTAGGTGGAACCGGCGACGTTCTCGCAGGTATTATTGTAGGATTACTTTCAAAACATACGTCATTGATTAATGCAATGAGAATTGCAGCATTTATCAATGGAGAAGCAGGGAATATTGCCTTTAAAAAATATTCCTATGGAATGTGTGCAACAGATGTAATTGAAAATATACCTGAAGTTTTGAAAAGGTATTTATAATAACACTTTTTTTAGGTTTATGATGAATCGTATCGTCATAGTGTTGGGATGCATTAGTTTTATTGCTTTGTTTTCTTTGACTGGAATTGCTGAAAATCAAAATAATTATGGTATGCAAACAACTGTATCGCCTAATAGTATGCTTTTTAGTTTAGGAAAAACTGATGTTAGTGGAACATTTTATGGAATAAAAAACGATGAGTTATTTGGATCAGTTCAAGAATTAGCAGATAATCCAATTGTATCATCATATATAGATTCTGATTTATTAGAGAATTTACATGTTTTTCCATTAATTGGTTCAAGTACAATAGCAGATATTTCAAATATTACGATAATACCAAATGAAATAATGGGTTCAATTGAATTAGAAGATATGATGGACATTGTTGGTGAAATTAGATATTTTTCAGATGTATCTATATCCCTTTCAAATGGGTTGTTCTTAATTGGTACATCAGATAATCCAATTCAATATGATTTCAACGAGGAGTCATGTTTTACTGGTTTCATATCATTGCCATTTGAAGGTTTTGAATCGGTGAATTCATTTTTTTATTTATCTGAACAAAATTCAACAGCATCATATGATTACAATGAAGATCATATCATCATATACTCATTTTCAGATGAGGGTGAAATAAAAATTTTTTCTTCAACCGGTGAGGAAATTTGGAATAATCATGAATCTCAAAGTATGCTTTACTTAGATAATAATTATTTCCAGATCGTTGAATATTCACCAATCCACATTCTTCCATTAGATAGTTCATCAAAAGAATCAACAATTCAATGTAAAATAGGTCCTTCTGAGAAGACACCAAACATAATGGCTATGATACAACATGTTGATGAACTGGGTGAAGATTTCGATATGAATAATATTCCATTTATCTCAGAAAATGATGGAGGATTACAATTTATAACGAGTCTTTCATCAATGTTAAATGGTGGAATTATTTTTGTTAATCATTCAGAAAACGTTAAAATCGAGGGAGTAAGTAACTCTTTTGAAAACTTTGGTTTCACAAGGGTTGATCAGGCAACGATAAGCAGTTCAGAATCAGGTGTATTGGTTGATGCAGATTATTCATTGATTTTTCTAGGTGATCATTTCTATTCATCACAAGCAGCAACATCAGAAAATGGGGTTGGATTACCGATTTTTCCAATAATATTTTGGATCGGTGCTATAATTAGTTTAATTCTTTTCAAGTTTTTTTTAAAGAAACAAGATAAAAAATATATTATCAATGATAAAAAAATACATTACATATCAATAATTATCCATATTGCAGGTTTCATCATTGCATTTGTTTTGCTAAACTCTGTGGTTCAACATCAATTTGGTATCAGTTTTTTTCAAGAAATATCATTAAATGGTTTTACAATGATTGCAGGAGTTTTTTTATTAATTCAATGTGTCTTATGGGTTTTGGGATTTTTATTTGCAGCATTACCCATTGGTATTATTGTATCAAAACTCTTATCATTTTTTGGTTTTGATAAGACTTATCGCCATTTCTTTAAAGGTGCTACTTATCTATTTATATGGCCTATTGTTGCAATTTATCTTACAATGTTAATCAATGTTGTATTATTGTTGTTCAATCCATTTAATGCAATGATATAAAAACACTAGCTTAGTTTTGAATGTAGATGTTTTTTCAGCCAATATCAAACAAACCCGCACTTTTCATCCCTCAATTTGAAGCACTTGTATTATCTGATCTGCATATTGGAATTGAAAATGAACTTCGTGAATATGGTGTATATGCAGATTCAAAAATAAGTCAAATGGAATCTATGATACAGGAGATGTATGATGAATATAAACCAAAAGAAATAATCCTTTTAGGAGATATTAAACATTCTATACCTTCAACACCTTTTTATGAGAAAAAGCATCTATTTGAATTTTTAAAAAGATTGCAAAGTTATGCAAAAATCCATATTATTCCTGGTAATCATGATGGAAGTATCAATACGATGGTTCCAGATAATATTATTATTCATGGGTCAGATGGATATCAAAAAGATATCTGTGGTTTTATCCATGGTCATCGTTGGCCTAGTGAAAAGATCATGCAGAGTAAATATGTTTTCTGTGGCCATACTCATCCAACAGTTAGACTTACTGATCGACTAGGTTATAATAGTTATGAACCTTGTTGGATTAAAACTCCTATTAACATTGACTCAGTTAAAGAGAGATATAAATCATATAATCTTGATATGATCATGGTGATTTTGCCTGTTTTTAACCCACTTTGTGGAGGAAGTGCAGTTAATGTCGAGGGTATTGTCGGCCCCATTGATAATTTAGTAGTAGAAGAAAAAGCTGAAATTTATTTATTGGATGGAACTAGCATTGGGACTCTTAAACAATTAAGAAATAAATGATGTGAAGGTTTAAATATTGTAGGAGTATTATCAAAAAAAGTTCAATAAATAACAATTTAGAGGTTTGAATAATATGGACATTTCATTAAACGAAGATACAATGGGCGCAATAACAATATTTTTATTGATGTTACTTCCTTTACTATTAATATTCATAGGAGCCGTTTCTGGTTTTATGAATGCATTGTTTTACATTCTTACAATCACATGGTTTGGAATGGGGATGATATTTTATAAAGCAATTAACTAAGCTGAAAAATTTATCTCCTAAATCTTTTTAATTTCATTCTATTTACATTAAAAGTAAGTAATTACTATGAATACAACAGTTTTTTCTAAGCTTCATCCAAAAATTCAACAGATTTTAAAAGAAAAACAGATTTTAAACCCAACTGAACCTCAAAAAAAAGCTGTTCCAGAGATAATAAAGGGATCTCATGTTCTTCTTATTGCTCCAACTGGTCATGGAAAAACAGAATCTGCTTTACTTCCAGTTTTTCATGAATTTCTAAAACAAAAAGAAAAAAATCAGGCTTTTTCAAAAGAGGTTGGAAACTCAATTCTTTATATAACTCCTCTTCGTGCATTAAATCGAGATATGTTGAAAAGAACTATTTCATGGGGGGAATCCTTGAATATTTCTGTTGCCGTTAGACATGGTGATACAACTCAGAGTGAACGGGTGAAACAATCAAGAAAACCTCCGGATATGTTAATAACAACCCCTGAGACATTTCAAATTCTTTTTGTGGGAAAAAACCTTCGTTCACATATTCATAAGGTCAGATGGGTGATAATTGATGAGATACATGAACTTGCACATGATGAACGTGGTGCACAGTTAGCAGTTGCATTAGAACGATTGGAACAGTTAACAAAACAAAAATCCCATAGTTTCCAACGAATAGGTTTATCTGCAACGGTTGGAGCACCAGAAGAAGTAGCAAGGTATCTGGGTGGTTTGTGTAAAGAAAACATTTTTAGGCCGGTTAAAACAGTTTCAATTGATGCAATTAAAAAGATTGATCTGACTGTTGAAATGCCAAAGGTGGAGGAACGGGATTTTGTAGAATCTGCTCGATTAACTCTTGATCCAAGGTCTTTTGCGGCTCTTAGAAGATGTAAAACTCTTATTGATGATCATGTTTCTACACTATTTTTTACAAATACTCGTGATGGTGCTGAGATTCTTTCTTCAAGATTTCATATTTGGGCTCCGGGTTATCCTATAGGTGTTCATCATGGATCTTTATCAAAACATGCAAGAATTGAAGCAGAAGATCAGTTTAAATCTAACGAGTTAAAAACCCTGATATGTACATCGTCTCTTGAACTGGGAATTGATGTTGGCGATACAGATTTTATCATTCAATATAATTCACCCAGAGAAGTAACTCGAATTGTTCAGCGAATTGGACGATCTGGGCATCGTATTGGAAAAACATCAAAAGGAGTTATTATTTCAACTACGCCTGAGGATCTAGCTGAATCACTAGTTATTGCACGAAAAACACTTGCAAGGGAGCTTGAAGTATCCTCAGTACGAAAAAATCCATTGTCCGTATTATGTAATCAGATAATTTCAACTAGTCTAGCAACCGGTCGCATCCATGAAGAAACATTATTTCAAATCTTAAAAAGATCATATCCTTTTTCTAGTTTAGAAGAAAAACGTTTTCATGAAATCGTTGACCAGCTTATTAGACAAAGAAGCATCTGGTATGAAAATGGATATCTAGGTAAAAGAAGAAATTCAAGGAATTATTTTTTGGATAATATCTCAATGATTCCTGATGAAAAATTTTTTGTTGCTGTGGATATTTCTTCAAGAAAAAATGTCGGAAAGCTTGATGAACGATTTGTTTTAAACATGGGAGTTGAAGGGCAAAGGTTTATTCTTAGTGGAAGGCCATGGAAAATAATTCAGATGGAGGAAGAAAAAGTATTGATTGCCCCTGATCAAGAGCTTGGAGAAGCACCATCTTGGACTGGTGAAGATATCCCAGTTCCTTTTGATGTAGCAATGGAGGTTGGCAAGTTAAGACGATTAATTGACCACAATCAAGATCTTCCAGATTATCCTTGCAACATAGAAACATTAGATGAAATAAAAAACCAGATTAAAAATCAAAAAGAAAAAAACCTTATTGTTCCATCTGACAAAATTTTTACTCTTGAAGTTGAAAATAGACATCTTATTATCAATGGATGTTGTGGTACTAAGGTAAATGAAACTATTGGTCGTATTCTTTCTGCATTATTAGCACAATCAATTGGTGAAAGTGTTGGAATAACAAATGATGCATATCGTATTCATTTGGAGCTTCCATATAGGATGTCAGCTGAAAAAATAAAGGATCTATTTTTTTCGACATCTGCTGATTCTCTTGAATATTTACTTTCAACAATGTTGAAAAATTCAACATTTATACGATGGCAGTTGGTACATGCTGCTAGAAAATTTGGAGCTTTAAGAAAAGATTTTGATTATAAAAACATTGGAATTAAAAAATTGTTTACTTTATTTGATCATACCCCTATTTTTGATGAGGCACTTGATAAATTAATTTGGGAACGTATGGATATTTTACATGCTAAATATATTTTTCAACAAATACAAGACGGTAACATAACACTTGTGATACAAAAATTATCTCCCATTGGCCTAGCTGGTATGGAAACAATAAAGGGGTTGATGGCACCACAAAGAGCAGATAGGATAATTTTAAAGGCTTTAAAAAATCGTATCGAAGAAACTCGTATTACTCTTGCATGTATAAATTGTACAAAAAAATGGCATGTACATATCAAAAACGCACCTTCACATCCCATCTGTCCAAAATGCGATGCAATAAAAATCGCTGCTCTTCCGCAGTATCGTGAAAATGAAATGGATGTATTAAAGAAAAAGAAAACAACTGATGCTGATAAGAAGGAGATAAAACGATTATATAAAAACGCAAGTCTTATATTGTCCTATGGAAAACCTGCGTTGATAACATTAATGGGGAGAGGTATTGGCCCAGATACTGCTGCACGTTTACTGAGGCGATATGACCCTGTGGATCTTCAAAGAAACAAAGACACATTATATGACCTTATCAAAGATATCCATAAAGCTGAGATAAAGTATGCTCAAACCAGAGGTTTTTGGGATGCATAAAACAGTACAATAACCTTAGTTTAACCATAATTAAGACCACAAGATTTAAAATCATATGACTATTGCCATAATCCTAAAAAAAAGGATATTGGTTAATAAATGACAGGAAATATTGTACTTCCCGGTGATAAACTTTCCACATCAGAAGAATTGCTATCTGGTGATGGAACTTTTGAAGAAGATGGCATTATTCGTGCAAATCGTATGGGTTCTTATGAGGTTGATGAAAAAGGAC
This sequence comes from Thermoplasmatales archaeon ex4572_165, assembly GCA_002254885.1. Classification (GTDB taxonomy): domain Archaea; phylum Thermoplasmatota; class E2; order DHVEG-1; family DHVEG-1; genus EX4572-165. The sequence continues at coordinate 7,531 of NJDG01000007.1, read as the reverse complement.
GAATGGCTGTTGTAAAACCTTTGACTAGCATTCCAATTCTTGTGAATAAGGGGGATGTTGTCTTAGCATATGCATCAAGTGTAAGATCAATGATGGTGATTGCGGAAGTCTTTCATGTTACTCAAAAAAACCGGGCGATTTCAGGAGATACCAATGGAACAATTCATGTATCAGAAATTTCTGATGGATATGTAAAATCACCTGAGGAAAAGTATTCAATTGGGGATGTTATCCGGGCAAAAGTAATTCAGAGCTCACCTAGTATTCAATTATCAACAAAAGGAAAAGAGTTTGGCGCAATCAAATCTATATGTCAGAAATGCAAGAAATCTTTAAAGAAAACAGATAATGGTTTAGAATGTGAGAATTGTGGCCATAAAGAAAGAAGAAAAATTGCAGAAGATTATGGCAGCTATGATCTAAATAAATTATAATTATTTAATTAAAAATGAATTAAAATAAGAATGGGGAATAAGAATGGAATTAGAAGTTATAGAAAGTACAAAAAGACAAATTAAGATAAAAGTGAAAGGTGAAAATGAAACACTTCTAAACCCACTTGTACAGGAACTTTTAAGAATTAAAGATGTTGAATATGCAACAATTGAAACAGATCATCCAAATGATACATATAGAAGATTATTTGTTCGATTAATAAAAGGATCAAAAAAAGATCCCGTTAAGGTAATAAAAGAATCATTGAAACAGGTGAAAAAGGTCACAGGCGACTTCAAAAAAGAACTTAACAAGGCAATACCCTCTAAATAATTTTTTTTTACTATTATGAAATCAGTTTTGAAAGAAGAACAAAATGTTGGTCTTGAAACATTTTATACAGAAACTTTGGGGATTGGCGGGAAACTTAGATCTATTCCTGAGGATTTTATTGTAGAAGAACGTTTTTCTCATCCAAAACATGATGAGAAAGGACCCTTTTGCATAGCAACAATTAAATCAAAGAATTGGGAAACAAATCAGTTAGTTCGAACAATTGGAAAAAATCTTCAGGTATCTAGGAAAAGAATTCATTTTGCTGGAACAAAAGATAAAAGGGCAGTAAGCACTCAACTTTTTTCATTTTATGATGTCTCTGTTGAAAAGATACAGCAACTCTCCATAAAGGATGTCACAATTTCTGATATTTATTTATCTTCTGAGAAATTATTTCTTGGTAATTTAAAGGGCAATCATTTCAATATCTGCATTCGAAATATTTCTTCTGAAAAAACAGAACAGAATTTAAAAGATATCATTACTCCATTGCAGGATATAGGTGGTTTTCCAAACTTTTTTGGTATTCAAAGATTTGGAATTATCCGACCAATCACTCATATTGTAGGTAAAAAGATTGTACAGGATGATTTTGAAGGGGCAGTAATGACATATCTTATTTTTCTAGATGAACATGAGGATATACATTCATATCAGCAAAGAAAACAACTAAGTGAAACAAATGACTTTAAAGCAGCATTTCATAGTTTCCCCTCATATCTAAATTATGAAAAGGCAATGTTGAATCATTTACAGGTGCATCCTGATGATTTTGTTGGAGCATTAAAGGAATTACCTAAGAATCTGATAACTATGTTTGTCTATGCATATCAATCATATTTATTTAACAAGATGCTTAGTCGAAGAATCACCATGGGCCTCCCTCTTAATCAGGCAGTGATTGGCGATACGGTTACTGAAATTAGAGAAGAGAAAAACACAGAAAACTATTTTCAGGTAAACTCAAATAATTTAGATAAAGTCAATAAACAGATAAAACGAGGGAAAGCAGTAGTAAGTAGCGTTCTAATAGGTGCTAATACAGAATTTTCAAAAGGAGAGATGGGTGAGATCGAAGAATCGATTTTTGAAAAGGAATCAATTGATAAAAGAGATTTTATAATCCCAAAACTACCTCTTGCATCATCAATGGGAACCCGAAGAGGGGTTTATACTCCATTAGAAAATGTTTCTTATCAAATAGAAAAGGACTCGTTGAACCCTGATATGAAGCAAGTACGTTTAGAATTTGATTTAAAGAAAGGATGTTATGCTACATCATTTCTTCGTGAGATAATGAAAGCAACAGATATTCGTAACTATTAATTAGCATATTTTTTGGAAATAAATTAAATACTCTTATCTTATGTTGGATAAAAAAATCAAATAGTAAGATTAATTATTGGTGATTTAAAATATGATTTCAGCACCATCACAAAAATATAATCCCAAGGACATAGAATCTAACATTCTTGAATTCTGGAAAAAAAACAATATCTTTCAGAAATCAATTGATGAGCGAAAAAACAGTAAACCCTACATATTTCTTGAAGGTCCTCCAACTGCAAATGGAATGCCTCATCCAGGTCATGTTCTTACGAGAGCAGTAAAAGATCTTGTTTTACGACATAAGACCATGAATGATCATTATATCTTGCGTAAGGCTGGATGGGATACTCATGGTTTACCTGTTGAAATTGAGGTTGAAAAAAAACTTGGCCTTAAGGAAAAACAGGATGTAGAAAACTATGGTGTCTTAAAATTCAATGAAGAATGTAGATCAAGTGTATTCAACTATGAAAATGCTTGGGTTAAACTATCGGAACGAATTGGTTTTTGGGTGGATATGGATCATCCTTATATCACGCTTGAAAATGATTATATTGAATCAGTATGGTGGTCTTTGAAGAAGGCATGGGGGAAAAAACTGCTTTACAAGGGTCATAAGGTAGTTCCATACTGTCCAAGATGTGGTACACCCATTTCTGCTCATGAGGTGGCTCAGGGATATAAAACTGTCACAGATCCATCTATTTTTGTAAAATTCAAATTGAAAGATGAAGATACCTTTTTTCTTGCATGGACCACAACTCCATGGACTCTTATATCTAATGTTGCTTTGGCTGTGCATCCAGATGAATCCTATATTAAAATCCGGATTCATGGTGAAGAGATGATCCTAGGTGAGGATAGAGCAGCTGTACTTCTCAAAGGTCAACAATATGAGATTCTTGATGGATTCAAAGGAAAAGAACTGATGGGAATTGAGTATGAACCATTGTTTTCATTTGAAAAACCAGAGAAAAAAGCATGGTTTGTAATTTGTGCAGATTTTGTAACTATGGATGATGGAACAGGTATCGTTCATATAGCACCAGCATTTGGGGAAGATGATTATAAAGTAGGTATGCAAAATGATCTACCTGTAATTCAACTAGTAAAACAAAATGGAACCTTTAAAGAAAGTGTAACGCTCTGGAAGGGAGAGTTTGTAAAAGATGCAGACCCTAAAATCATTAAACATTTAGAGGACAAAGGACTTTTAGAAGGGGTAAAGGAATATGAGCATGAATATCCGTTTTGCTGGCGATGTGATTCACCATTGTTGTATTATGCTATGGAATCATGGTTTATTGCAATGTCAAAAGTACAAAAGGATCTATTAGATAATAATGATAAGATCAATTGGTATCCTCCTCATTTAAAGGAGGGTAGATTTGGATCTTTTTTACGTGATGTAAAAGACTGGGCTCTTTCCAGAAGCCGGTATTGGGGTACACCCCTTCCAATATGGAGATGTGAGAACAATTCATGTAAACATGAGATATGTGTTGGTAGTGTTGATGAGTTACGTGAGTTAAGCAAAGATTTTTCAGAGGATTATGATCTTCATAAGCCATTTGTTGATGATTTAGAAGTCAACTGTCCTAAATGTAAAGGTCGTATGATACGGGAAACAGAGGTTATTGATTGTTGGTATGATTCAGGAGCTGCATTCTTTGCTCAATGGCATTATCCATTTGAAAACAAGGTGGTCTTTCATGATAATCATCCTGTGGATTTTATCAGTGAAGCATTAGATCAAACACGTGGATGGTTCTACTCGCTACTTGCAATATCAACTGTGCTTTTCAACAAGCCATGTTATAACAATGTCTTGACATTGGGTTTAGTCTTTTTTCTGCAAATGCTCCTTGGAATTCAACCAGGTTCTATGAGGAGGCAGTTAAAGAGACTCTGGCTCGTTTTATTTTAACGCTATGGAATTCTTATAATTTTTTTACTACATATGCTTCTCTTGATTCATTTGATCCAAAGTCTGATTGTGTGGAGAAAGTTCACTGGTCAGGTCTTGATAAATGGATCCATAGCAGGTTTCACCGGCTCATCAAACAGGTAGAAACACATATGGAAAGCTTTGAGATTCATAAGGCCGCTAGAATCATCGAACAATTCCTTCTTAATGATCTATCTAACTGGTATCTTCGTCGTTCAAGAAAAAGACTATGGGTTGAGGAAAAAACAAAAGATAAGTTAGCAGCATACACAACAATGTATGAGATGTTTCTTAGTCTTATTAAACTGCTAGCTCCATTTACTCCTTTTATTTCTGAGGAGATGTATCAGAATCTTCGATCTGGTGATATGAAAGAAAGTATTCATCTATGCAATTATCCAAAGACAAATATGGAATTTATTGATGATGACCTTGAATCGGGAATGCAGCAGATACGAGATCTTGTTGAAGTGGGAAGGGCTCTTCGATCAAAAATTGGTATTAAGGTTAGATATCCTTTATCAGAAGCAATTCTTATATGTTCAAAAGAAACAGAAGATTCCATAAAAGGTCTTGTTGAGCTGTTACGTGAGGAAATCAATGTTAAGGAAATTAAGTACCAGCAAAATACTGATGGCTATATGGATAAAGAGCTAAAACCAAATTTTGCGGTAATCGGACCACGGTTTAAGGAAAAAGCAGGAATTGTATCCAAAGTTCTTGAAACCCTTGACAAACATAAGCTATATCAAGAGATATTGGAAAAAGGATCATATAATGTTGATATTGATGGTGAAGAAATTTCTTTAAACATAGATGATTTTGAGGTTGTTGAAAAAGAAAAAGAGGGTATTGCCCGAACTGAAACAGGCGGTATCATTATTCTTATGAACACAATATTAACTGATGAGCTTAAAGCAGAAGGTTTCTGTCGTGAGGTTGTCAGACGTATTCAATCTATGAGAAAGGAACTAGATTTAGATGTGGAACAAGAGATAGAGATAATTATTCATCTAAATGAAGATAACAAAAAGATGCTTGATTCATGGATAGGTTATGTTAAAGAGGAAACTCGATCAAAAGACATTCAATTCAGCTCAAAGCAAGAAGGATCTCTTGTTAAAACATGGACGATTGATGATGATGAAATATCAATAGCGATATCTCCCTCATCATAATTTCTTTTTTTTCTACCAAATTCCTTATAAACAAATGTTTTTTTCCATTTAATTGTAAAACATGATAAGCCTAGGTATTGAGGGAACTGCTCATAGCATTGCAATAGGAATAGTCGAAAACAAAGATAATGCCTGTATTGTATTATCAAATATGATAAAAACATTTCATCCTGAATCTGGTGGTATTCACCCTCGTGAAGCTGCTAATCATCATGCAAAATATGTTGCAGATGTAATCAAAGATTCAATGAAAAAAGCAGAAATCGATTTTAAAGATATTGATCTAGTATCTTTTTCACAGGGCCCGGGTCTAGGTCCTTGCCTAAGAACGGCGGCAACCGCTGCTAGAACTCTTTCATTACAGCTTGAAAAACCAATCATGGGTGTAAATCATTGTGTTGCTCATTTGGAGATTGGTAGAGGAACAATAGATTCTTGTGATGACCCGGTTTTGTTGTATACGTCTGGTGCTAACACCCAAGTTATTGCTTTTGCAGAAGGGAAATACAGGGTGTTTGGTGAGACTCTTGATATTGGTATTGGCAATTGTTTAGATAAATTTGGAAGAACCATAGGGTTACCATTCCCAAGTGGCCCGGTCATTGAAAAATATGCAAAAAAGGGCAGAAAATATCTGCCATTGCCTTATAGTATCAAAGGGATGGATATTGCGTTTTCAGGTCTATTGACTGCTGCTCAACAATACTATAAAAATGGTGAAACAGTTGAAGATGTTTGTTATTCTATACAGGAGACAACGTTTGCTGCATTAACTGAGGTTACGGAAAGAGCGATGGCTCAACTTGAAAAAAAAGAGGTTTTACTGGGTGGTGGTGTTGCTGCTAATCAGAGATTACGAGGGATGGTGGAAGAAATGGCAAAAGAACGGGATGCAAGATGTTTTGCACCTAGAATTGATCTATGTATAGATAATGGTGCAATGATTGCATGGCTTGGTCTTGTGATGTATCAGAGTGGAATTCGTATGATGCTTGAAGATACAGGCATCGATCAAAGATTTCGAACGGATATGGTGGATGTGAGCTGGCGATGAATGATGAAAAACTTATTTATCAAGGAGCTGAGGCAAAAATAATCCTATCAACGTTTCTTTCTAAAACGGTTGTTAAGAAACATAGGATCAAGAAAACCTACCGCATTAAAGAAATAGATGAAGTATTGATATCATCCCGGACAAAAGAAGAAGCAAAATTAATTCATCTAGCAAGAAAACAAGGAGTTTGTGTACCCTCTTTATTTGATGTTGATCTAACAAATGGTATTATCACAATGTCTTATATCAAGGGGGATCGAGTAAAAGATATCTTTGATACCATAGATAAAAAGAAACGTAAGGATCTTTGTATTATGATTGGGAAAAATATTGCACGACTGCATAACAATGATCTTATTCATGGCGATATTACAACTTCAAATATGATATTATCAGATAATAAGGTTTTTTTTATTGATTTTGGCCTAGGTGAGATCAATCATGAACTGGAATCCAAGGGTGTTGATTTACATGTTCTCATGGAGGCAATGGAATCAACACATTCAAAGAATGCCAATGATTTTGAGTTTGTCTTAGAGGGCTATGAAAAAGAGTATCATGGGGATATCAAACGGGTAAAAAAGAAAATAGAGGATATAGTAAAAAGGGGAAGATATCGATGAATACACTTTATTTTATCACGGGAAATAAGGGAAAAGTGCATGAGGCAACAGAAAAATTCAGACCACTTGGAATTAACATCAGACAAAAAAACTTGGGTTATCCTGAGATACAGACAGATACGCTTGAAGATGTTGCAGCTTATGGTGTAACTCATATTCAAAAACAGGGAATAGATCATGGGTTCATCTTAGAGGATGCAGGGATTTTTATTGATGGGTTGCAGGGTTTTCCAGGGGTTTATTCTTCATATGTATATCATACCATAGGTTTACAGGGAATTCTTGATTTATTGGCTAATACATTGAAATGTACAGCAGTTTTTAGAAGCGTTTTTGCCTATGCAGAACCAAAGGGTGATCCACATTTTTTTATAGGAGAATGCCTCGGAAAAATACTCAAAGAAGAAAAAGGTTCGCAGGGTTTTGGATATGATCCTATTTTTATTCCCGATGGTTCAGATAGAACATTTGCGCAGATGGATACTTCTGAAAAAAATCAGTTTTCACATCGGGGGAAATCATTAGAAAAACTCTATAATTTCCTCAATGAAAAAAAATTTATGAAAAATTAGAGTTTATGGTCTTGTAACCATTTTCTGATACGCAAATATCCAATATGTTTTTCTCC
>NJDG01000006.1 GCA_002254885.1 Thermoplasmatales archaeon ex4572_165 | reverse complement strand
CGGTCCAAATTCACCATCAACACACTTAGGTAATACTGCCTCATAAGTCTTTTTTTCACTAGGTGAATAATATCGTTCAATCAAATATTCAACATTATCAGTTATAAATTTGATATTTTGAACCGTAACACTTCGATAACCCTTAAACACAGCATCACTTGGAAGTACGCCTTGATTAATTTGAACTTTTTCAACACGATCAATTTTAATATCTGCTTTCTTACCCTTTTTCTTCCATTTCTTAGCTGCCTTCCTGAAACCCGGACGTACATCATAATTTGGATGCTTTCCTGAAACCCGGACGTACATCATAATTTGGAACATTTGGCTTAAAACTTGGTTTACCTTTCTCCCCTTTCAAACGCTGTATCTCATCTTTTAATTGTTTATTTTCCTGTTTCAATTCTCAATTGCTTTTGCTTGCAGCTCAATAAAATTTAACAATTGACCAAACAAGGCTTTAACTTTATCAATATCATTAAAATCAAATTCATCAGGATTAAAAGATTTAATGTTCTGTGGAATTTTCACAGTTTCCACCTCAAACATAATTGTTTTCTATCAATCCAAATCATTAGCAAATGCATCCCAACACGAACATCTGTTATAGAATTTCAAATACAGTAATTTTTTGGTATTTTAAAAAAATATAAAATTACCACACAATATTGGGCAAGTTCATATTTTGTATAATTAAAGAATAATATTAAAAAAAGTAACCTTAAAAAAGATCAATAGGATTATTCATCTGAATAGTAACAATGACCATTTCTTCCTTTTTTTACAATTTTAATAATTCCATTTCTTTCCATCATTTTAATATTGTAATTAATTGTCTGCTGTTTTTTCCCAATTTTCTCCGTTATTTCTTTTTGTGTTATGCCGTTTTTATTTTTTATTAGATCTATAATTTCAAGTTGTAAGTTTGAAAATCGATATTTTTCATCTTTGGGAAACTTTATCTTAGTTGGATAAAAAACACGATATCTTATTCCTTCTCTTCTTGATTTTATCATTTCCATTTTTTCAAGCATATTCAGGTGATGGGAAAGGGTTCCATTTCCAACTCCTATTTTATTCATTATTTCTGTATAATTTGTCCCGGGGTTGGATTCAATATAACCAAATATCCTACCTCTGACAAAATTATCAAGCGATTCACTCTTTTTCACTCTTGTAAAAAGAGGTACAAATGGTATTAACAATGAAAACAGCTTGTATTTCCCTGTTTCCGTTAGAGCAACGAAAATAGCAACCAGAGCTCCGATTCCTGATGCAGCAATCATTGTGGGTATTAAAAAACCTGGTGAGTCTATAATGCCTTGATGAACGGTTATTTGCATATATTCAATGTCGCTTGAAATTCCACCATCTCCAATTGCTTGTAAATAGATTAAATCAGTAAATGAAGATGTATTCTCTGGCAGAGAATTTGCTGAAATATTCAAATAATAGTTAACTTCTTCTAAATCAATTAGGTTAATAAAAGGGGTGATTGGAGTTATTGAAAGGTTCTCTTGATTTAAAACCTTTACATAAACATTGCTAACTGATCCATTATAACAAATTATTGATACTGGAACTTTTTTATATGAATTTTCTAGAATCTCTACCTGACTCCACTTACCAATTGATACTACAAGCTGAGAATTTTCTCCAAATCCTGTATTATTAACTATTAATGAATTACTTGCACGATTATTATTTGTGTTTTGTTCAGGTGGATATGAATCATTAATGGTTAAAATGAATTCATGAGAACGATACTCATCAATTTCATGATCAACTGAGGCAATAGTAGATTCACCTGCTTGTATTACAACATAATCTGATCCAATGAAATTTGAACCTTCATAAAAATTAATTACACTGGTAGCATCGAATAATCCATTATTATGAATTGAACCATAAATTGTTATTGTTTCACCCACAAATGGATTATTATTTGAAAACACAATATCTTGATTATTTAAATAAAGATCAGGGATCGATGATGGATCATCTTCGTCATATTTTCCTAATATTTTTAAATTATCAAAAATTGTTTTTTGAACATGTCCGCCGAAATGAATATAATAGTTTGGAAACGATCTTTGAATTTTTATATCATATCCATTTACTGAGACTGATGTTTTATGTTGTGAAAATGTTATCTCCATGGAATATATTTTTTCTGGTATATAGTTTCCAAGTTGATATTGAGCGCCATCCAGATCTCGAATAAATAGAATTCGATTATTATCATTTCCAGCCATTAATTCAATATACTTATTTCCAAGAGGCCATCCAGAATTGTGTATCTCTCCTGAATCTAAAAATTTTAGTATTGATTGATATTCATTATAAACTCTAATTTCTTGTATTTGAAAATCAAGTGTAACTTTTGTGTCTAATGGGAAACCTTCTTTTGAAATAATTCCACAAGAATGTGTCCAATCATTATATGCATTGATATACAATTTTTTATTGAAAATAAATGCTTTTTTTCCAAGATTTTTTAAAAGTACATTATCAACAAAATTCCATTTATCCCTATCAATAAAATAACTATTCCATCCTTCTTCAAAAACTTTAACTTCATAAATATATTCATTATCATCAATTTCTTGGTCTGCAATAAGATTATATTCTGTTTTAATTTCAAATGATGATAGATTTTCATGATATATTTTAATTTCATCAATTATACCTTCATAAAAAAATCCAGTTCCTAACCTAGAACCAATGTATAGATCCCTATCTGTATTTTTTAAATTAAAATTCTTTGAAGTTTGATAATCTAAAATCCCATTAATATAAATTTTAAAAACATCATTATCATGATCATAAGTCATTGTAACCATTGACCATTGATAAATTTGTAGATTTGATAGGCTATATCCGGGATATGTACCTCCATCTAAATTATCAAATGTAATTGTTAGATCATCATTATGTGATCTAATACCCCATGAACCTTCATCATTAAAACCTGTATATGTTTTAGATAAGAATCTCATTTGTCTTTCATTTTCTTTGGGATAACACCAAAAAGATATTGTAAAACTTGTATTATCAAAATCTAATTCATCAGAATCATTAATAATTACATAATCATCAATACCATCAAATTCAAGAGCATTGCCAATAATTCCCTCTACAATTGAAGAACCATGTACAATTCCATCGTTATTGTTAATTGAATCATATACAATATTACCATCGGATTCATCAAAATTCCAATACGCAATCAAACCAGAAGATTCGCCTTTAACATTAATTTGATTAGTCGATATTACCATTTGAATTATTAAAATTGAAAGTATTAATGCAATAAGCACTCTGGTTCTATTTTCACTCATTTTTTTCTCCAAATAATCATGCCCTCCTTTTTGTAAACAGGATATCTCTCATAATATATGAAATATCTAAATAAAAATATTGCGATATGATTATTTTGATATTATTGAATAATATTTTTCAATTTTAACAGTGTAAATAATATTTCACATCAACATCAGATACTTCTGAAAGATATTTGTTTAATTCCTCTTTTTTTAGTTGGATATAGGTTTCAACTAGCTCTTTTCCCATTGCTTGTTTTAGATAATCATTTTGATCTAATTCTTGCAATGCTTCATACAGTGTAGAAGGTAGTCGACTTATACCTAGTGAATCTAATTCTTTTGCAGACATTTCATATATATTTTGATTTATTGGATCAATAAGGCGTTTATTTTCTATTCCATCTAGGCCGGCATAGATTAATGCAGCAAAAAACAGATAAGGATTTGCAGATGGATCACCATTTCTTACTTCAATATCAATATTTTTTTTCTCAGCAATCCTAATAAGACTACTACGATTATGACTTCCCCAGGCAATATATAAAGGTGCCTCATAATGCGGGATCAATCGTTTATATGAGTTCATTGTTGGATTTGCAAATGCTGCAATACTTTTTGCATGGTGCAGAATCCCTCCGATGAAATATTTTGCTGTTTGACTAAGATAATTTTCATCATGTTCATCATAGAATATGTTTTGATTTTCATTTAATAGTTTAATGTGAGCATGCATTCCATTTCCTGATTCATCTGCAAAGAGTTTAGGGATGAATGTTACCTGCATATTTGAGTCACTTGCAAGATCTTTGGAGAGATATTTGAAATACATACAGAAATCTGCTGCTGCTACTGCTGAAAGGGGCTTTATTTCGACTTCATGTTGATATCGGCCGTTCTCATGATGATGATATTTCACATCAATATTGCTTTTTAAGAGAGCTCCTGAAAGGTTTTTTCGAAAATCTTTTACATCATCAACTGGTGGTGGTGTGAAATATGCCATATTTGCAAGGGGTTCATAGAGATTTTTTGTTTCATCTGGTAAAATGAAGAATTCCATTTCAGGTGCGATAAAAATGTCCTGATAGCCTTTTTCTTTTGCATCAGAAACTGCTTTTTTTAATGTGTTTCTTGAATCAAGAGGTGATGGTTCATGGGTTGTATCATAGATGTCAGCAATGATACGTGCCTCATGGTTTTCATGAGGTAGGATTAGAAATGTACTTGGATCTGGAACTGCAAGCATGTCTGATGCTTCCACAGGGTTTACACCTATGGATGATCCATCAAAACCGCAGCCATGGGCGATTATGTTATCTTTTATGAATTGATCAGAATGGTAATGAACTGCTCGTAATTTTCCAAGTAGGTCTGTGAAATGAAGTTGGATCCAGTGAATGTTATGTTGCTTTATGTTTTCTTTTAAGGGGCTATTATTCATATGAGATGAAGTATAAAACAGTCTTTTATAAGGTTATATGGTAAAAAAGACCTCAGATTGTATATATTTATTTAAAATGAAGAATTATTTTGCTTTTTTACTAAAAATTTATAGAAAATTATAAACCCTTCAAAATCAATACGAGAGTGTGAAAGAGTATTATGCAAATGGGAGCAATTAACACAAAACAATCAAAATTTAAAATAAAGGATTTATTGTTACTTCCAAAATTGTTTCTTGTTATTACAGTTGTTCTGATCATGTGGGTTGTTATTGTTCTTAGTGGTCCGATGTTTGGTGTTTTTGAACCTGATTGGGCAGGTCTTTCACCTTCTTTATGGTTGCTGATGGTATCTATTTTTATTGGGATATTCATTGTTATTGATATCATTTTATATGCAACTCCACGTTTTTTTGTAGATCAATCTAAATTAGAATTTAGCACAGTTGAATTACCAGAGATTGAAAATCGCAATGGAAAACAGGTCCATGAATTTACTTATCCAGTTGGTGTAAAGGGTGGTGTATTCAGCAAGACCTATGTTCAAATTGAACAAAACAAGATTCTTCGTATTAGAAATCTTATGATTAAAAAAGAAGAAATTTGGAAAAAATAATTCATTTTTTTTTTTTGATGAATTAATTATTTTTGTAAAGAGGGCTTAGTTTAATTGTTTTTCAAGATTAAGAATATCTGTATAAATTATTTCACAATCATTAATTTTGGTTTTTCCCTTTTTTCCTTTGAGTGTTACAACAATGGCAGTTTTTGGTTTATATGTTTCAATAAATGATCGCATACTTCTTTCTATTTTTCCAATATCTGCTTGAATTTTTACTTCTATTGGAATTATATTGTTTTCCTTTTCAATTACAAAATCAACTTCTGTTTTAGTTTTTGTTCTCCAGTACTTAGGAGAAAAACCTATTTTTAATAATTCAGTTAAAACATAGTTTTCAAATAACTTTCCATCTAGGTTAACATCAAACTTTTTAGCGATAATATTTCTTAAACCAGTATCTACAAAATACAATTTTGGTTGTTTAACAATCTCCTTTTTTTTATTTGTAAAAAATGGCAGAACCCTATAAATTAAATAACTTTTTTCCATGGCATCGAAATATTTTTTAACAGTTTGAAATGACATATTCAGATCACTACTAATTTTATCATATGATACGATATCTCCAATAGAAAAAGCAAGGTATTTGGAGAATTCTTCAAGAGTTCTTATGTCCTCAATAGAAAAGGTACGTGCAACATCTTTCAATAGCATGGTATCATAAAGGTCGCTTAGAATTGTTTTTTTCATATCAATGTCTTCGGTTAAAACAGCTCTTGGATAACCGCCATAAGTTGCATGTTCCCAGATCAATCGATTTAAAATTTTAGATGTTACTTCCTTTTGAGATATGGCAGTTAAGAATTCTTTAAAAGAAAATGGGAATAATTTTAGAATTGATACTCTGCCCACAAGAAATGATAGAATCTCTTTTGACAGTATTATTTCTGAACTTGATGTAATCCATAGGTGATGGTCTGAGTCGACAAGATATTTTAATTTTATACCGGCATTCTTACAATATTGAATTTCATCTAAAACAGAAATATTATAGCTTGAAATGAATTGTTTTTCAAATTTTTTTATATCATCTTCAAATAGGGATCTAGCATCTGGATCGTCAAATAATATATATGAAGAGTTTTTATTTTCTATCTGTTTTTTAAGAAAAGTAGTTTTTCCTGCTTGTCTTGCGCCAACTACTGCAACCATATTATAATTCTTGGAAATTTTATCAAATTTATTTCTTATGTTTCTTTTAACATACATATGGTATAGTTATGAGTTAAAGATATAAAAATATTACTATTATTGAATCGTAGTTTAATTTTAGTATACTTATAATTAAACTCTTGTTTAGTAATAGTTAATTAAACCTGTAAGGTTATGGCATTGATATTTAACAAGAAAGAAAAACTCATTTAAAACCTCTATTTTTTTATCATACCCATTTCTACTAGTTTATCTGGTAGATATGTATCTGTTACATAATCAAGTCCATATTTTGCAAGAGCTTGCTGTTCTGACTTTTTACCTAGTTTCAGTTGAAGCTTAATCTCATGTTTCCAAAAAGAATCCTTGAATCTAGGGTCTGTAAGTTCACTTTTTAATGATTTAATATCCTCTTTTGTAAGATCATCTGTTGGAAGATCATAATTTTCAATATCTGATGGAGTAACACCTAGATATGATGCAGAGGGCGTGGCTAGATATTCTGAGATATGAGCGGTTTTAATCGCACCATATGCAACACTTGAAAATATCCGAAAGCTCCATGGGTCACAATCTGTAAATACTACTACTGGAAGATTCTTTTCTTCATTAAGTCGTTTAATGAAACGACGGGTGGATCTAGCGGGTTGTCCTTTAAGATGAACAATTCCTGCATTGTAGTTTTCATCAAAATGATTTTCAACCAAACGATCAAACATACCACCAGTTTCAACAGCTATTAGAAAATCAATATTGACGTTTTTAAATACTACTTTTTCAGATTCAACATTATAAGGGATTGAATATCCTGAATCACCAACATCATTCTGACAGTGAATCACTCGTTTGGTATTATTTCTTGTTGTTTCTTGAATAGAAAGATCTCCAATAACTCGGGATCCATCCTCTTCAGGTCTGAGCTTAAAATCTTCTCTCATCAGCTTTGTAATTACCTCAAGGTCTTCTGCTAGCATATTAGATTCATTTTGTGAATTAAATTTTGCTAGATCCCATCCTTCAGAGATATAATACATCTCTCTTAACGTTGAGGATTTCTCTGATTTGATCATTTCCTTGATGAAATCTGCCATGTACATGGTACGAAGCAGCATATATGCACCATTAAGTGATTTTGCACTTCGTTCAATTGTGTTAGCACCATATTTCCAAACATTAAGACGTTCATCAAAGAGAATATTTGTTTTTGAGCGGGTAGGAAGATTTAGAAAGGGAATTGTTGTATGTTCAAGGTCTGCATGGATCTTTTCAGCAATATTGTCGATTTCTTTGATCACTTTTTGATATTTCTTTTTCATTGTTCTACTCCCCCTCCCATTTTTCAGCACCAATAATATAAGCAGGATTGATATCTTGAACATATAAATCATTTACATCAAAATCATTTTTTTGAAGGCCTGCAAGCTCAAAGATTACATCTTTTTTCTGAGCAGGAGGGATTGCTTCAAGATCCCATTTAAGATAATGATCTGTCATTTTGACAGGTGTGGGATTTACTTCTCCAACTACTGCGTCTTCTGGAATTAAGGCAATTAATGAGAATTTTTGTGGTTTTTCTTTATAATTGGCGATTCGTATCAAACTTTTTGTAATAACTCCACCCTTATTATTGGTTGGATCTGGATTATTAAGTGTTGTTTGTACGGGTCTTCCTTTCACAGTCTCGTATTCAATGAGATCCTCAATCCAGATAACATCCATGATTTTTGTGATCACTCCATCAAGCATAGGTTGTGGTTTACCAATCATTTTTGAAGATTTCTTAGATATTTCAGGTAAGATCTTTGTGATAAGAACAAATTTATCCTTTGTTTTTTTCCTTCGAACCTTCTTTCTTATATGACGTTGCACGTTTCTTGCACAACTACGAAGTGCAAGCTTTATTTCATTTTCAATTTCATCAATATCTGCAATTGCTTCTTTACTTTCAGAAGTAAAAGGAATTTGAGTACTTGCAACATGAACCATGATGATCCCAGGACCTGTAGGTATCCCTTTACCTGCTTTTTGATCAAGTCCATAATGCCTCCAATCAATAGATGAGATGGCTCTGGTGATTGCACATCCACCTTGCTGATAAAGTAGCGGTACCCGGTTTGCAAACCGCATTATTTTCACTTGGGAATCCTTAGGGAGATTACCACCATATACAAGACCAACTTCAACCTGAAATGGGTTTCCAGAATATGCTGTTGCCGGTCGTGAAGAAGTAATAATGAATTCAGGTGATATCTCTTGAGTCTCATGTTTCAAACTTCTTCGAATGAGGGTTTCACCAATAGGGCTTAAACAATCAGTTGGTGGTGACATGATTTTTACTTTTTTGAATGCTTTATGGAGTGAAAGAAAGTCTTTCCGTTTCATTTTCTTAGGGATTAAATCATCTTTTAGTTCTGATTTTTCTAATACAAGTTTAATTGTTCGATTTCCCATGCTGGTAAAATCAGTTTTTAGAAATGAGGAAAGTTTTCTAGATGTCGAGGCAGAACCCATTTTAATAAGGGTTCCCAGTTCAATTCCATATGGATGAGGTTTAATTTCGGTGCTTTCCTTTGGAACAACCTCAGAGGTTCGTTCAAAAACATGAGTTTTACCATCAGATTCATTAAATGTGATTTGTGCATGTGGATTAACAATAGACGTATTTTTTAAATAATCATAAATAAAACGTTTCCCTCGAACATAATCTGCTTTCAATGGAATTTCAAAACGGGTACCTGATGTTTTATCCCAATGTGTAGTGGTACTACTTACTGTTTCAGCCCGATTTCTTTTAGTATTAATCGCAATTTCAAGAATGACTGCAGGCATTTCTTCTGAAATCTTAGAGGTTACAAGTGCATGTTTTCCTGTTGTTAATTGACCATAGAGAACAACTGCTGAAATTCCAATACCTTGTTGACCACGGCTCTGACGAATTGCATGGAATCGCGATCCATATAGTAAACGTCCAAAAATATGTTTGATTTGTTCTTTTACTATCCCTGGTCCATTATCTTCTATTATAAGGATGCATTCTTCATCTTCTTCATTGTTTTGTATGGATACAGAAATATCTGGAAGTATTCCTACTTCTTCACAAGCATCAAGGCTATTATCAACAGCTTCCTTAACACTAGTTACAAGAGCACGCGTTTGATTTCCAAATCCTAAAATATGTTTATTTCTTTCAAAGAATTCTGCAACTGATATTTCTTTTTGTTTCTTAGCAAGATCATGAGCAGTAATTTTTGCCATATATGTTTCCTCAACCTGTAAAATGGAGCTTGTTACATTCCCATATTATTGAAAATGGTAATGGATAAATGAAATAAAAAAGTATTCCTAAAATTAAATTATTTTAATTTAAAATAATAAAAAAAAGGGTAAATTTATAATTTACCCTTTTCATGTTTTTTACCTAGAACTTGTATCATATCCTCTGTCATTTTAGCTAGATTATATTCTGGTTTCCAGTTCCATTCTTTTCGTGCAGCACTATCATCAATGCTACGTGGCCAGGAATCAGCGATTTTTTGTCTGAAATCAGGTTTATAAGTACATCTAAACTCTGGGATATGTTTTTTAATTTCATCTGCGAGTTCTTCAACTGAAAAGCTCATTGCTGTAACATTAAAATCACTATGGTGTTTCAATGATGAGATTTCTGCATCCATTAAATCAAGAGTGGCTTTGATACAATCTGGCATATACATCATTGGAAGAACTGTATCTTTATTTACAAAACATTCATATTTTTTATTTTTTATTGCTTCATAGAATATTTCAACTGCATAATCTGTGGTTCCTCCACCTGGAAGTGTTTCATTGCTGATGATGCCTGGGTATCTCATACCACGGATATCTAACCCAAATTTTTGGAAATAGTAATCGCTGATCAGCTCACCAGAAACTTTTGTTACTCCATACATTGTAGTTGGTTTAAGAATTGTTTCTTGTGGGGTATTATTTTTTGGAGTTTCTGGTCCAAATGCTGCAATTGAGCTAGGAACAAAAACACGGGTCAGATCATTTTGGACTGCTAGATCTAAAATGTTTATTAATCCATTCATATTTACATTCCAACAAAGTCCTGGTCTATCTTCTCCAACAGCTGAGAGAATTGCAGCCATATTGTAGATAGTATCAATATCATATTTTTTTATTAGTTTTTCAACTGATTCCTTGTCATTTATATTTACAAATTCAAAAGGTCCAGAGTTTAAAACTTGTTTTGTTGGTTTTGTTTTTCTACCTGTGGCAAGTACATTATCATTTCCAAATTTTTGACGTAAAGCCATAACAAGTTCAGTTCCAATTTGACCTGCTGCACCTGTTACAAGAATGTTTTTCATTGATTTTTTGACCATTGTATTCTATTCCCCCAATTGAGAAGATAAAATCAAGTATTCATAAGAGGTATACATAATTTACTATCAAAATTAATATTTCAAAAAATCATAAAAAATAATAAAAATATATAAAATAAAAGAAATTTGTATCGATGGTTTTTTATTTCTTAGTTTTGTTTCCATATATTGATGATTAGAGAATATCTAAAATTAGCACGATCATTTAACGCAATATTAACTGGTATTTCCCCTGTGATGGGCGCTATTGCAATGGAACAATACAATATTTTTACCTTGTTGATTTTGTTTCTTATTGGGTTTTTTGGCCATACATTTGGTTTTGTCTTTAATGATATCATTGATTACAATATTGATAAAACATCAGAAGAAATAAGTGACAGGCCACTGTTAAGTGGAACGATATCATTACGAAATGCATGGATTTTTGCAATAATCTCTCTAATAATACCATTCATAATAGCATTTTATATTGCATATCAAAGTGGTATTTACTTTCCAATAATACTACTAGTATTTTCTGCATTATCAATTGCTCTTTATGATTTAATTAGTAAAAAAATTCCATTTATGGATATTTTTGTTGCTATTGGAGTGTTTTTATTTATCATGTATGGGGCATCAACACAAGTATCATCTCTTTCAGAAATAACTCCTATTGCTTGGCTTGTATGTATCCTTGGATCTGTTCAAGTGCTATTTATGCAAATCGTTGCGGGAGGATTTAAGGATATTGAAAATGATTTTAAGAAAGGTGCAAGAACTGGTGCTATAAAACTGGGTGTAAGAATCCAAGATGGTAAGTTACGTGTATCTTCTGCATTTCAAGGAGTTGCATTTGGAATTCAATTCATAGATATTGTGTTAGTATTTTTACCATACTTTATTATTAAAGGTTTTACAAAATTTACCGCTTTTACATATATACAATGGTTACTATTAACCATAATAGCAATACTAATGTTCTTTTTATCATATAAGTTATTACATATGGAAACATTTAACAGAAAAACAGCAAGAAAATATATCGGCAGTCATTATATGGTAAATTTCTGTATTGTACCAATTATGTTAATGAGTTTGAATCCCTGGGCAGGTCTTCTAATGTTCTTTCCAGGTTTAGGATTCATTTTATCAAATCTTATACTTCATGGAACCTTATTACAGCCAAAGACGATGTAAAAAAGGAAGAAAAAAGTTTATGGTTACAAAAAAAAATAAATCAATTGCTATAATTGGTGCAGGAATTGCAGGACTCACTGCTGGTGCATTGCTCTGTAAAAAAGGATACGATGTATCTATTTTTGAAAAACAATCAACTTTGGGTGGTAGAGCTCTTGCATTGAATGGATCCAATCTTACAATTGATGAATATAAAAAAGCATTAGCATCAAATAACTGCTTTGTTCCTTTTTCAACTCCGGATCTACAAACAATATTTGAAAAAAAACTTTTTGATAATTATTATCTGGATCTTGGATATCATGCCATAGGTGGAGGTGTCCTATCAAATCTTAATGATGTGTTATCTGAGTTTAATGAATCAATAGAATTTCTTGAATCATATGTGGGATTAATTCACTCAAATCATTATGATTTTCCATTTCTATCAAAAATTGATAAACTAAAAATATTACCCAATATCCTTAGATTACTATTTGCAAGTGAACATACCTTACAAAAATTAGACTCCATCTCAATTACTGAAACAATAAATAGATATGGAAAAGGAAAAATGAAACATATTTTAGAAGTTTTTTCTAGAACAATTACAACAGTAAACAATCTTGATCGAATTTCTACTGGTGAAATGTTTAGAGCTCAAAGAAATCTGTATCGAGGATCTAAACCCGTGGGTTATCCAATTGGTGGACTTGGCAGTATCCATGAGAAACTTGCTGAAATTATAGAATCACATGGTGGATCAATTCATTTAGATGCCAACGTAGAAAAAATATTAATTGAAAATGGTAGAGTTAAAGGAATTGAACATAATGGAAAAAAACAGTTTTTTGAAACTGTTGTTTATTCTGGATTATTACAACATCTTTTTAGAATCGCGGATGAATCGAAGTTTCCAGAGCCATATGTTGAAATGATGAAATCACTTACTGGGACAGGTAGTCTTTGTGCTTATTATTCTCTTAATGATGTTCCAGATGATATTATTGGAAAAACATTTCATTTTATTGAACGTGATTGTGGTGTTGATGGTAATGATGCTGTTGGTATGATTGATTTTATGAGCGCGTCTTCTGATTCAAAAATAGCACCCAATGGAAAATTCTTGGTTCAATCCTATCTTATTTGTACGCCAAGTGAGGCAAAGGATAAAAAAACCCTTGAAAAATTGAAAAATATACTAGACTTGAATTTATCTTATCTTATCTCAGATTATAAAAAATCTTTAAATTGGGCTATTTATCCATCTGTTTGGCATTTAGATGGTGTGGCAAAAACAATTGATAATAAAAAACCACAGATCCAAACACCTATTGAAAATTTTTATGTTATTGGTGATGGCGTAAAAGCAATGGGAATTGGGTTTAATTGTTCTTTAAACTCTTCAAGAAAACTTGTAGATGAATATCTTTAAAATTTTATATTATTTGAATTCTGTTATGTAATTATATTTGTATATTGTTGGATAGCTTGTTGTTATCCGATTTTTTATGTCATCTGAAAATTGATGTAGTATATCATTTATTATTGGATGAAGCGAAGAGAAATCTTTCATATGGTAATTGAGACTAAGATCACAATTTCCAATGACTTCACTAATACTAACTAGATTTGGATTATTAATAACATATTTGATAATATTATTCATGTTTTCATAATTTTTTAACACATATGAAACATTGAATAATTGTAAACCAAGTTTTGTGTAATCAATATTGATTTTATAACCATTTATTATCCCTTTTTTTTCAAGATTTCGAATTCGATTAGCAATTGTAACAGATGACATTTTGTATTTATTAGCAATATCTGTTAATGGTTTCCGGGGGTTTAATGAAATTTCTTTAAGAATACCATAATCTATTTCTTTAATGTCAATTTTATTTGAACTATCAATTATTATATTATTATTTTGATTATTATTTGAAGATTCATCGATTAGATATGATTTTTGTAGATGAAACGTTTTTGTAAAAAATGAAATTTCTGCGCTTTCAAAATGAAATCTAAATTTTCTGAGAGTTTCTTTCCAAAATAAAAAAAATTGATTCATATTTTTTATAGTAAACATAATGATTAAATCATATTCACCTTGAATATTTGCAATAAACCAAGTCTGTTTATTATTGATAAAATGATTAATAATTTCTTGTTCTATATTGGGTGTATAATATTGATAACGTACATGAATTGAAATGTTTGTATAGCCAAGTTTATAGAAATCAATAGATGTATAATAATTTTTAATAACTCCATTTTCTTCAAGTCTTTTAATGCGGTATTGAACAACGCTTTTTGATAGTTTTACTTTTTTACCAAGTGATCGTAAGGACTGTTTTGAATTTGAATCAAGATTATATAGAATTTTATGATCTGTTAGAGTAAGTTTTTTCATTATTTAATCATATTAAAATTATTACTATAAATATTTTATGATTGTCCAATATTTTAATAGAATATTTCATATTCATTGTTTTGATTTTATATTAAAGAAAATGAGGAATAAATCATGAAAAAAATAAAAATATTATTTTTAACAGTTGTATTATTATGTACAACACTTACAATTACAAGCACAAGTCAAGAAGAGAATAGCATTTCTCAAATGATTAATCAACAAAATCCAAATCAGAATATCTATTCATTTGATCTTTCTCTTTCAATTGATCCATTTGATATTAACCGAAATGTAAATGAAGATATCTTAAACATAGAAAAATTTGGTGTCATTCAAAATCCAGGTTTACCAAAATTACCAGTAAGGATTTTTACTATTGCAATTCCACCTGATGCAATACCAATTAGTTTAAACTATGAGATTACTGAAACCAAAATCTTAGAAAACACCTTTAATATTCTACCTGCATCTACACCAAATTTTGAAAATGATGAATACAGTTCAATTTATCCTTCTGAAATTTATTCAAAGAATTATAATGAGTTCTATAAATCAAATAACAAATTTCCTAAAAACATTGTGACATATGAAAGAAGCGGTGCTTATAGATCCTACAATCTAGTTGATATAAAAGTTATTCCTTTCTCATATATGCCAACAACTGGGAAATTATCTTTTCATTCTGAAATTTTAATAAACATTGAATATCAAATAAATGAGCCTCTAAATATAAACATAAATAGAGAAACAAAAAATATTGAACAAAACGCAGAAGAAATAATAATGAATTATGAACAAACAAAACAATGGTATCAAGAAAAAAGCACTTCAAATCAAGGTTTATATGATTATGTCATTATTACATTAGATTCATTAACAGATACTGTTGAACCTCTTGTCAGTTGGGAGGAAGAAAAAGGACGAACAGTCAAAGTTGAAACAATATCTTGGATTGATTCAAACTATGAAGGATATGATTTAGCTGAAAAAATTAGGAATTTTCTAAGAGAAAAATTTCCTTTGGATGAATGGGGGATTGAATATCTTTGTATTATTGGTCATTGGGATGATATCCCAATGCGAAAGACATCTCAAAAAATGGGGTTTCAAGAAGAAGGCTGTGCTGAAACAGATTTTTATTATGCAGAGCTCTCCCTGCCTGATAGTGAATCATGGGATATGGATGGAGACCATAAATATGGAGAAAATTCTGATTCAATTGATTTTTTTGGTGAGATAAATGTTGGAAGAATACCATGGAGTGATCCTGAAACGGTCCAACATATTTGTGAAAAATCAATTTCTTATGAGAAAAATTCAGATCCATCATTTAAAAATAATATTCTACTCCTCTCAAATTTTATTGATGAGAATACAGACGGAGCAACATTCATGGAGTATTGTGTAAATGAAGAAATACATCCATGGATGAGTTCCTGGATGAAAACAAGAATGTATGAAAGAGATTCAACATATGATTATGATTACATAATTAATAATCGTAATGTAAGAGATGTTTGGTCAGAGGGAAAATTTGGTATCGTAAGTTGGCATTCACATGGAAACCCTTTCGGCTCTGGAAATTTCATCTCTGTTGATGATTGTCAATATTTAAATGATGATTATCCCTCAATTGTCAGTGGTGCTTCATGTAGTAATTCAGACACGGATTATCTTAATATTGGACAAGCTATGATGAAACAAGGTGCAATTGGTTTCTTAGGAGCAAATAAAGCAACACCATATCAAACTGAATGGGATGATGTCAATGATGGAAGTGATCAATCATTCAAATATTTCTTTATTTCATCGATAACCTCAGGTGAATTCACCCAAGGGGCGGCTCATCAATATGCAATAAAGGAGATGTATTCAAGGGGATTATGGGATGCATTAAAGTATGAAACCTTTGTCCATGGGTCTTTATTTGGAAATCCTGATATTGGGATTTCCTCAAATCTTGAAAATAACCCACCAATGAAGCCAGAAACGCCTAATGGGTCCAGTTCTGGAAAAACAAGAAAAGAATTGTCCTATTCAACTGTTACAACTGATCCTGATAACGATGATGTCTATTATTGTTTTTCATGGGGTGATGGAGATATTGAATGGGTTGGCCCATATAATTCTGGTCAGCAGATAAGCATATCTCATAAGTGGATTGAACAAGGTAATTATGAAATAAAAGTTAAGACAAAAGATATTTTTGGAGCTGAAAGTGAGTGGTCAGATCCTTTGGTTATTAGTATGCCAAAAGGTTTTAAGATAGATAAAATTTATAATATTTTTTATGAATTATTTCCAATATTAAAATATCTATTTTTTAATTTGGTGGTATTTAATTGAAAAAAATAATCTGTATTTCGATATGTATATGTATGATTACTACTGTTTTTCCAGTAATTAATGCTGTAAATGAATCAAAAAACAATGAATGGTTTTTTTATCCCTCCTATGAAAATTATTCACCAAAAGGGATGCCTGATTTTGATCAGAAACAAAACAACTGGAAAGACCCCTATAATCATGGATGGACATTTTGTGGAGCTGTATCTGTTGCAAATATCTTTTGGTATATTGATTCTTCTTATTCTAATTCATATGGATGTCCAGGAGATAATGAAGATATTTTTCCTTTGGTTTTGAATTATAATGCTCAAGGAACTCCAATTCCAGGTTTAAATAAGGATGATCATAACTTTAATAATGTCAATGATTTAACATCAGTTTGGGATCATGAGAAGGGGATATTTGGAAATGAACTTATTGAAAGAGTAGCTTGGTATGTGGATACAAATGGATGTAGAACTGGAAATAATATTTGGGGAACACCGATTATTTCTATGCATCAAGGTGTGAGTAAATGGTTAGATGATGCCGGATTATTGGATTATTTTAAATTAGAAATTAAATATCCCAAATCAATTACTTCAAATTCAATTATGCCCTCTGGTAACCATATATCATCATATTTTTCGAATAATACGCATGGTAATTTAGTTGGATCATATGATTTTTTAGAAACAGAATTTCCAATAAGTTCCACGGAGGATTTAACTTTTCAAAATCTTGCAAATCAAATCATCAATGGTTCATTTGTTGTTCTAGGATTAACTGGTTATGATGAAGACAAAAATGTTTACATTAGTCATTGGGTATCAGTTGCAGGTGTAAATATCAATGATTTTCAAATAGCTTTAAGTGATCCATATTTTGATAATGCAAATCATACAAATGATATGACAAAACATAATGATGCATCTATTGTTTCTCATGATATTTATAGGGTGAATAATACAAGCCCTTTCCCTGATGAAAAAGATTATTTTTGGCTAGTGGATTACTTGAATATACCTAATGTTTATACTATCGTTCCCGCTGTTTTTATTATTACTCCTCTTAAAGATAATATACCTGAAATAACACCAAGATCCTATTTTATAAAACCGGATACAAATTATTTATTCCTTAATGATAAACATATCATGAAGACTTTATTTGGAAATACGGTTGTAATTGGTGATTTAGCTATTGAAGCAAATGCATATAGCAGGGAAGGAATTGAAAAAATTGAGTTTTATTTAAATGATGAATTAATGCATATTGATGATGTTTTTCCATATGAATGGTTTTGGGATGACACTTCTTTTGGACGTTTCGAAGTAAAGATTAAAGCTATTGATAATACAGGAATCATATCTGAAAACGAGATGATAATCTGGAAGTTTGATCTCTGATTAAATTCTATGATATATCCCTTATAAAATATGAAGATTTAAATCATATTTTTTAGATTTGATCATAGATTAAATGGTATTTATTTTTTAGTCTTTCACTAAATTTATTTATACGATATTAAATGTATATGAATTTATGATCTATCTTATCCATGGGTTAAATGGATTTGCATCAGAATGGAAACCATTTATTGAATATTTTAAAAAGAAAGGATATCAATGCAATGCCGTAGAATTAAAAGAAGGAATGAATCTAAGAAAAACATGTTTTCAGGATTATGTGGATAAAATTATGTCAATGGTTTCAAAAGATGATATTGTGATTGGACATTCAATGGGGGGTTTAATCGTTCAAAAAGTTATGGAAACAACAAAAATAAAAGCTGGTGTTTGTATATGTCCTGCACCACCGAGGGGAATTGATTTAAGATCACTATCGTTTTTATCTCAAATACGATATATACCTTTTATTATTGCACGTATTCCATTTCTACCAACATTTTCTCTTGCACAAGATCGTTTGTTAAATGATCTTTCGGTGAAAGATGCTAGAAAACGTTATAACATGTTACAAAAACAATCTGCAAAAGTTACTTATGAAGTATTAAAACAAAAAGTAAGTGTTGATGAAAAAAAAATATCGTGCCCAATGTTTTTCATTGCAAGACAAAATGATTTAATGATATCTCCTTCAATTGTTAAAAGAGTTGCAGAGAAATATCATGCACCAATGAAAACTTTTCCAGGTAATCATCATATTTATACAGATTCAGAACTTATTTCAAATGAAATTTATAATTTTATCAAATCTCTCAGTTAAAGCATTCTTTTTAATTTAATAATCATCTTTGTTGAATTGTGTAATCAGTCAATGAGTCCTTTTTCCCTTAGACTGCAATAATCGTTTTTCCCTACAATAATATGATCTAATAATTTAATATCTAATAGATCTCCTGCATCCGATAATCTTTTTGTGATTGTTTCATCTTCTTTACTTGGTGTACATATACCACTTGGATGATTGTGAATAAGGATTATTGAGTTTGAAGATGCTTTAATTGCAGGGTTAAAAATTTCACGTGGATGAATTAAGGATGCATTTAGGATTCCAATTGATATCAATTCTTCTGAGATGATTTGATTCTGCGTATCAAGAAACAAGGCATAGAGATGTTCTTTTTTCTTATCATGCAGTTGGTCAACATAATAATTATAAACATCTTCTGCTGTTTTTATTTTAGTTTTTGATCCAATTTTCTTAAGTTTATTGGTTCTTCTAAAAATCTCATACATGGCTTGTATTTTCATTGCTGGAACCTGATTTTTAAATTCATCTTTTAGCTCATGAAAAGAAAGATCTGACATTTTATCAAAATTATATGATTTTAGGACCCTATTGGAGATATCTAATGCATTTTCTTTATAATTACCTCGGCCAATAACAATTGCAAGAAGTTCAGAATTAGCAAGATTTGAGACGCCTTCTGTTTTAAGTCTGATACCTGGTCTATTATCCCATGGTATGTCTTTTATTTTCATCAAGTCGATAATAAGATGTTATTATATTTATAATTATTTATAATAATATTATTGATGAATAGTAAAAATTTCAAAATCAGAATTTTACTTTTCTGAAAAACATTAGAACAACACCCTAAAATATGTCTTTTAATAATCCTATACTGAACTGTTTGAAGTATATTGTTTCAGATTCTGAACTTCTCCCTGAATTATCATATACTCTAACTTTAAAAGAGCATTCTTTTCCAAGATGTAATCTGTTAATGATGCATGTATATGGTGGATGATCATCAACATCAATTCTTCTATTATTTAGATAATAATGAACTTCATCAATTCCCGATGCAGCATCAAAAAACTCAAATTTTGGAATCAATGGACCAATAATTATTGTATCATCTAATTTTTTAATGAATGGGACATTCATAAGATATAATGTGCCATTTAATGGTTTCAAGATAGTTGCTTCTGGATTATAACTATCAATTTTAAAAGAACAGGTTTTCTCATCTTCAATATTTCCAGATTTATCAATGGAATAATATGACAATGTATGTTCGCCTTGATATGATTTGGCAGATAAGAATAATGGTGTATATTTTTGGAAATCCGAACCATCAATGCTGTACATTGTACATTCAACTCCTGAAAAAGAATCTGATGCGTCTAATCTAATTCCAATAGTACTCAAATACCAATCATTTTCTCCTAATGTTCCAGTTATTTTATGGGTTGTTATTGGTGGAATTTCATCTCCAACATATATATTTTTAGAAACTGAATTTATGTGACCAAAACTATCTGAAACCGTTAAATTAACATTATAAGTTCCAATTTCAGAATAAGATTTCATTGGATTTTTCTGAGTTGAAGTTGTTCCATCTCCAAAATCCCAATATAATGATTCAATTTCTCCTTTTAAACTAGTTGAAATATCATTAAAAATAATTGTTTCTTTGCTTTTAGGATTTTTTGGATCATGTGAAAAATCAACATTGGGATTTGGCTCATATTCAACCCATGTAATTTCAACATTATCAATATTTAAACTACCATATTCGATGTTAAAAAAACCATCATATCCCCAACTTGTACCCCAGCTATTTTTACATATCCAGTATCCACCGTTTTCTATTGATGGGTCATCTTTAAATCCAACTATAATAACAGCATGATTTGCACTATTACCTTGTTCATAGGGATAATAATCATTAGGGGAATGATGAGTTCCACCCCATTGAGCAAAATCTCCTGTTGCTAAGAAATATGTTACGAGTGGCCCTCTATTAACTAAATCAGTTTTTATCGCATCGATGTCTTCTGGAAAATTTGGACGCCAATAACCATAATTTGTTATTGGTACAAGATTCTGCTTCCAATCTATTGATTTTTCATTACATGAGACCGAATCATCTGCCTGATAAAAAAGACAATCCTCTGTTATTATTCCATTGCAATCATTACCTGAGGTCTCATTTCTTTTAATATATTTGAATGCCGAATAAGAATTTCCCCCTCCACAACTACCAGAATTAGAAAGACATGATAGGATATATTGTTCTGATAGATCAACATCAAGATTTGGATCATCCCATGCAATATTTATGATACTTTCCAGACAGCTTACAGCAGCAAATGCCCAGCAGCTTCCACAGGGACCTTGATTTTTTGCTGAGCTCGTCCAATCTTTGCCTTCATAATCCTTCCAACTAAACTCTGAGATTAGATTTGTTTGAACTTTTGGTTTTCTTGAAATTTCATTTGTAGGTGATTCTTCAATATAATCCATCACAAAATAATATTGATTTTCATTCTCCATATTATAATTAATATCTAATAAATTTGAGTAAACGGTTTCATTGATATTGTTGGTTGTATTACTTGAAACCGGGAGTGTCATACAGATAAAAAGGAAAATTATTCCATAAGCTAATCTTTTTTGGGTTTGTGTAGTAATCATATTTTGCCCCTAAATAATAATATTAGTATCATCCTTAAATATTTTATTCATAATAATATATTTTTTTTTGAGATAAAAATAACTCTAAATTTAGTTTTCAATCTCATTTTCACAATCTATTGAAATATTAAATCAACTAATTAATGAGAATATTACAGAAAACAATTTTATTATTTCCATATAACAAACGGATCTGCCGGGATTTGAACCCGAGTCAGAGGCTCCGGAAGCCTCGGTGATATCCAAGCTACACTACAAATCCTTAACAATGACGAGTTGTAATGAAAGCTTTGTTTAATATGATTTTCTTGAAATATCTGATAGAGGGTTTATTTGATGAGTGTGATATCAAGGTTTTCCTCTTCGATAAATTCAATTACTTGTTTATAGATATCTTCTTTTCCGTAGAACTCCATTTGATTATCTGGTGATAGATCTCCTTCTGTTGATAGTACCCATTTACTTGCGTGGACTATTGGTTTAACAAAGACTTTTATATCTTTTGCTTCATTATTTTCATATCCTGTCTCTTTTGAATAGACTGCCCATTCGACTTGAATTGGATCTACGGGTGATTCGTCATTTATTGTTTGATTGAAGATATCTGTTAGATTCTGATTAAATTCATATCCTTTTGGAAATCGCTCTTCACTTTCAATTATGTCTGGTATTGAATATAAACCTGCTTCTTCAACATATTTATTGTTATATTGAAATGTTGGTAAAAAGAACTGCTCCCAGTCGTTTTGATCGTATGGTGGGCCATTGCTTCCATCTGAATATGATAAAACACTTGGGTCATACATAGCATAATAACACATGACACTTCGATAATCGATATATGTGTTTTTCCATTCATCAGTAGGAAATAACCAGCTTTTATGTGTCATATTATCAATACCTTCAAAATCTACATTAGATAGTCCACAGCTATGGCCAAGTTCATGCATTGTTACTGCTGCAAGAGCAATATGCTGCCCTCGTTCAGATGGTCGTACACCTCTTGTGATGAAATATTTAATAGCTGTAAATGGTGTGTATTTGTTGATATAATCAGGTATAAATGTAGTATCATAGATATTTCCTATTCCTGGATGATTGAATCCACCTGCATGACCGATTACCATATATCTAAAGATACCTCGTCTGTCTTCTGGAAAATGATGATAGTAGTATTGTGCAATTGCTCCTGAATCCTGAGAAATTTGTTCATAATGGGCAACGAGTTCTCCGCCACCATTTCCTGGTCCGTCTGGCCATCCATCATCATAGATCATTTTGATATTATGTTTTGAAAATTCTTCTATGATGACCTGTTGACATTCCGTTGGTAGTGTATGGGGTGGATCAAAGATGCCACCTTGTTCCATGAAATCTACTTCAATGTAGACATTTTGGGTATATGGGTCTGCAAAATATGCTTCCATTTTGTATTCTTCAAGGTTTTCTAGTCCATCAACATCTGGATCAAGGTTAAGATGATCATCCCATATAAATGGGTTATATCCCCATTTCCATTCCCAACTTGTTGGAATTCCATCATTATCTGGATCAAGTTTTGAATCATCAACAGTTGGATCGGTTCCAAGGACGTTTACTTCTGTCCAATATGGGATATAATCTTGGTCGTAATCTAATTGATATAAGTTAAACCAGATTTCAAAGGTTTCACCTAGATAATAGCCGTATCCATCATAGTCTCCGAAATAATCATCACCGTTCCATCGACCAGTTCGATAATCATAGGTAACGGTAAATTCATCTTTAATTACGTCTGTTGTTTTTATACCTAGAATTCCTGAGGATTCAACTTCAACAATCTGAAGGGTTACTATTGAGGTCTCTTGTTCTTCATCTGAGTCTTTAACAATTTTATTTTCTTGAAACATCGAATCCCATGTATTGAAAAATACTTCTGTGGTTTCTGTATGTTGTGCAACATTTTTGCTTAAAAATTCATTACCATCCATATTTGATATAAAATAAAATGTAGGTGCTGTTTTCCAGGCATTTCCCCTGGTTTGTAATGTCTCACGAAGGCCTCTATGACGTATTCTAAGGACTTCAAGGATTAAACCCTGGTTAACTAGTGGGCTTATCTGATCATCGATTTCAAAGGATGTATCAACGATTTTTTCTTCTGGTTCTTCTTTGTTTAAAAAGATAACTGCAGAGATTCCTGAGATAAGTAAAAGTGTGATGATAGAAATTGCAATTATCTTTATTCTAAATGACTTGTTATTATTTAGTTGTCCAATAAATCCGTTTGTTGTTTTACCTGTATCTTTTTTCATATTAAGCAGGACTCCTCTGTTTTATGATGAAATAATTGTCTTATCTTCCCATACAGTTTGTCACATTAATTGATCTAAATCCATCTTTTTTTCATAGAGATGAAAAATATCTTTCCACCATACAGGATTAACAATTAATTATAATAATATTTATATTTAATAAACTTTATGGTAAAACAAAAAAAATAAAAAAAAAATTGAATAATTTTATGGAAAAGTAGAATTATTTTTTAAATTCGGTGTAACCACATTTCCCGCAGTTTACACGGTTTTTATGTTCACCTAAGAATACTCCATCACCACATTTTGGGCAATGTCTGCGTTGACGTGTAATTTTTCCGCCATCTACTTTGAATACTTCTCGTCCTTTCATTTATGCTTCCTCCTTCTTTTTTTCTTCAACGGGTTTTTCCTCTGTTTTCTTTTCACTTGCAGTATCTTGGTCAGATGATTTTTCTTCTTTTTTCTTAGGCTTGCTTTCTGATACTTTATTTCTTTTCAGAATGTGTTTACGTTCAATATCTTCTGCTTCTTTTCTAGAGGAATACACTTTTGCATATCCTTTGGTTTCTTGAATTCCAAAACTTGATTCAACATGATCAATGATAATCTGATCTTTTTTTGCATTTAAGGCTTCTGCAAGTTCATTTCTCATAATGGCTTTATTTGGTGTTCCTTGATTTTTATGTTTAATAATGAAATGAACTTCTGTTCTCTTGAACAACTGATTATTTTTTTTATCTGTGATTTCTATTTCCATGGTACTCACATCTCGGATAGAATTAAACGAATTTTTTCTTTATATTCTTCTGTTGATGATACGATAACGACTCCCTTATTAGGCATTCCATATATTATAGTTGCGTTTGAAGGGGCATAAAGTATTGCAGGTAACGCTGCTAAATCCTCTTCTCCTTTAATTATAAGCTGGATATGGTCAGATGAATTAATCTTTAAACAGATGGATTGAATAGTATCAACTAATTCTTTTGTTAATGATCCAGGGGGATTAGATACACTAATATGGTTATAGTTTTGAAGATTCTCTAAAATTGATTTTTGGGTTTTTGAAATAGCGCCTCTTCTTGTTTTATAATCAATAATCATAAGTTGAGGAAAAACATCTTGTTTAATTAACGATGCAGAAACATGATCGCCAACAGATATAATAATATCATATTCTTTGCAATCTTCTTTTAGATTTTTACCTGATACAAGAGATCCAATAGGTTTTTTTAAAAAAGAGCGAAGATGATCTGGAAGTTTGTATTGTGTTGGTTCCATAAGAATTATCGAACTTTTAAAGCATAACGGCCAGGTTTATTTATATTCATTTTTTGGGCAATTTGGGATTTTTCTGGTTCACGAATTATTACATAACCACGCCATCGTTTTGAAGTGGGAACTGCACAGGTTGGACATACTTTTTCTTCTGTTAAAGCATGACAGTTTTTGCATGCATATGTTGTTTTTACGATGATTTCCCCTCCTTTTTCTGTTTTTTACCCTTATTCTTTTTTGATCCGGATTTTTCTTCTTTCTCTTTTTCATAGATCCATGTATGGGATCCAAGTGCAGGTTGACGCATAGTCAAACCAATTTTGCTTTCTCTTGCAGAGATTTCATTAAGACTAATAGCAACAATCCTTGCTCTCACTGGGTCACCAACTTGAAGCTTCTGTTTTTTTTCTTTCCCTGTAATAATCTCACTTTCAGAATCAACTTGTACATAATCATTCATAATTTGACTCATATGTATAAGTGCATCAATTGGGCCAATATGGCAGAATGCACCAAATTCAACGATCTCACAGATCAATGCATCAACAACTTCCTGTATTTCAGGTTTATAGGTTAATGCATCAAAAGAGATTTTTTGATACATAGCTCCATCGCCATGAATAACGATACCATCACCAACAGGAGTTATGTTTTGAGCAACGACAATAATCCCATGATTTTTTCGGATGGTGCCTTCAAAAGTTTTTTGGACGATATTTCTTACTACTTCATCAAGGTCTTCACCAAATAAATCAGGCATAATTCGAATAGTATCCTCAATTTTTACTTTGTAATACATCAGTTTCACTACCTTTATTAATAATATAGGACGAGGGGGAAATACTATTATTCCTTATATGTTTTTGGAGTAAAAAGAAAGAAAAAAGAGATAATAATCCCTTGTTTTTTAAGTAAATGCAATAATCAATGGTAAAAACACAAGTGATACAATTGACATTAGCTTAATTAAAATGTTTAAAGATGGTCCAGAAGTATCTTTAAATGGATCACCGACAGTATCGCCAATTACTGTTGCTTTATGTGCTTCTGATCCTTTTCCACCAAGATTTCCTGATTCAACATATTTTTTTGCATTGTCCCATGCACCACCAGAGTTTGCAAGAAATACTGCAAGTAAGAAACCAGTTGAAATAGAGCCAACTAAAAGTCCGCCTAGTCCTTCGGGTTTTAGGATAATTCCAACGATGATAGGTGATATTACAGCAAGAACACTTGGTAAAATCATTTCTCTAAGTGCCTGTTTTGTACTAATTTCAACACAACCTTTGTAATCTGGTTTATTTTCATCGCTTTTTAAAAGACCTAGTTCTCTAAATTGTCTTCTAACTTCCTCAACCATTTGATATGCAGCACGGCCCACAGCACCCATTGTTAATGCGGTAAAAACAAATGGAAGCATTGCACCAATGAAAATGCCAACGATTACATTTGGATCTGCTAGATTAAGTGACAAATTATAATTATAAACATTTTGAGCTGTTATTATATATGTAAATATTAAAGCAAGGGCAGTGATTGCAGCAGAACCTATTGCAAAACCTTTTCCCATTGCAGCAGTAGTATTACCAACAGCATCAAGCTGTTCTGTGTTTTCCCTTACTTCTTTACCAAGACCTGCCATTTCAGAAATTCCTTGTGCATTATCTGCAACTGGACCATAACAGTCTGTTGCAAGAGATACACCTAGAATCGAAAGCATTCCAACAGCAGAAATTGCAACTCCATAAAAATCTGCAAAGTAATATGCTGAAAGCATTGCAGCAACAACTGCAATAACTGGTATAATTGTACTTATCATTCCAACTTGCAAACCTTGGATAATAACTGTTGCAGGTCCTGTTTTTGATGCTTCTGCTATACTTTGTGCAGGTTTTCTTTTTTCTGATGTGTAATATTCAGTACTCATACCAATGATCATTCCTGCTGCTAGACCGGATAATATTGCATAAAATGGATTTAATGAACCAATCATTAACCAAGTCATTATACCTGCAAGTATTGCGGTAAGAATTGTTGCACTGTATAATGAATTTCTTAGAGCACTGTATATGTTTTTTCCTTTTCCCATAATGACAATTAATACTCCAACAATAGAACCTATAATACCAACTGATGCAACAACTAACGGAAGCCATAGTGCAGCTGCCCCATATGTAGTCAATGCAAAACCTCCAGAGATTGCGGCAAGCGCCATTGTTGCAATGAGTGAATCAACATATGATTCAAAAAGATCAGCGCCCATTCCCGCTACATCACCAACATTATCTCCTACTTGGTCTGCAATTACTGCTGGATTTCGAGGATCATCCTCAGGTATTCCTGCTTCAACTTTACCTACAAGATCTGCACCAACATCAGCAGCTTTTGTATAGATTCCACCTCCAACCCTTGCAAATAATGCAATGGATGATGAACCAAAACCAAAACCAAACAACATGTTTGTTGATGTTACAATATCAAATGAGAAGAGTTGTGTGAATATATAGAACAAACCAAATACTCCTAGAACCCCAAGTCCAACAACACACATTCCCATAACTGCTCCACTGGAAAATGCAATTGAAAGACCTTTTGAAAGACTTTTTTTGGTTCCTTCTGCTGTTCTTGCGTTTGCCATGGTGGCCATACGCATCCCAATGTTGCCTGAAAGAGCAGAGAATATTGCACCAATTATAAATGAAATTGATAGTCCAATTTCAATGTTACTTCCCTCAATAAACGAAGCAATAAAAAGAAGACTTGAAACAATGGCAATAAAAATCATTAGCACTTTATATTCACTTTTTAAAAATGCCATGGCACCTTCACGTATTGCATTGCTTAATTCTTGCATTTTTTCGTTTCCGGGACTTTGCTTTTTAACGTTAAAATAGATAAATGTTGCGAAAAGAAGTGCAACGATTCCGCCTATTGGAATTAATAGTGTATAAACATCCATATGGTATTCACCGTTTGCGATGAATTGATATTTGTTATTTAACAATTATCATTTTTTTGAATATGTTTAGTTAATTTAAATAAATTGAATTTGAATTGTTCTAAAAATTAATGCAAAATAATATAAACATTAAAAATAGTTATATAATATAATAATAAAAAATATTAAATTCAAGTCTAAACTTGGGGACAAACTGTAATGCTGCCATATCTTGGAACTATTGTACAAAAACATCCAATGACTGTTATATTGATTGTTATCATGGTTACAGTTGCTTTTTCTATATTTATCCCTAAAATTGAATTTAAAACGGATTTTGATGATTTTACCCCTGATGATGAGATAGTAAAGGCAAATGAGCGAATTCAGGAATATTTTGGAGAAGGTCAACAACTTATCTTTATTTATGCAACAAAAGAAAACAGTCAACATGTTCTAAAATCAGATGCGATCAGGGAAATATATCAATTGCAAAAAGAATTAGAAAATAAACCGGGTGTTGAAGGTAGTTTTTCAATTGTTACATTTTTAGACATGATTTGTTTTATTGAATATGGATCCACTTTAATGGATTGTACAGATAATCAAATTGAAACAGCATTACAGGATCTTTTGTTAGATAATGCACTTGAAGACCTTTTATTATTGCAACAAAATGACCCTAATGAAGAGATAGATTACGTACGTTTTCCTCGTATTCAAAAAGGGAAATCAATAGATAGTGCAGATATAAAAAATTGTATTATATCGAAAAATGAAGAAGAAATTACATTTTCAATTGAGGTCTATGATCTAGAAGATATATCTTCCACATTAAATCCTGTATTTCCAAAGGTAAATGTTATGGAATGGTATGTATCTTTTCAGAATCAAATAATGCCGATTGAAGAACTTAATATAACATATAAAATAGCTGCACATATAGAACCACAACAATCTTTATGGATGCTTGGAAATGGCGTAATTGATAATTTTAAAACAATAATACAACAGATAAAAGATAAAACCTTATTTAATAATTATAAAAAAGAGGTGTATCTGTGGGTTCAACCGGCTGGACAAAGTTTTTCGTTGCCAATTTCTTTATCCACCGGCAATATTACATTTAATAATAATGATAATCTAATTGAAATATCTGTTTCACTTAAAGAACTAAGCAATTATGGTATTGCTCCTCAATTGGGTTCATTTGCCCTTCCGGCTAAATTGTCAAATTTTCAAGCAGGGACACGATATTACCAAAATTCTTTTCTAAAACATGGTGGGGGAAGAATCTCAGCAAATACTGATTCATTTATTGAAAAACTATTTCAATTTCAATCAAAACCAATCTTTGGCAAGATTACAGAATCATTGTTACAGAAGTTTGGTGGTTTAAGTTGGGAAGAATTTGAAGAATATTATGAAATGATGGAATCAACATCAATGATTCCAGATACTCTTGCTTTAAAAGATATTGAAAGTAAATGGATATATGCAGATACTGCACCAGATGATGCTAGAATATCAGATATTTCGTTTTCAATTATACCTGCATTTTATAAAGATATACAATTAAACATTAGGTCTTTTTTATCAACTGATTTTGAAGAAAACTATCAACCATCATCGACCTTAATTTTTATTCAGTTAACTCCAACAAAGGATTATGATGAAATTATAAAAATGAACAAAGAAATTGCAAAAGAAATTCAAAAGATTGATGATAAAAATTCATATATTAAGACACGGGTAACCGGTATGGGGATTAGTTCAGCGGAAATTAACGAGTTAACAACAGATGCTAATAGATTTATTGCACCTTCAATTTTCATAATCATTGTATCTGTATTATTAATTAATTTTAGAAGATTCTCTTATGTTGTTCTTCCAATGTTTGCACTTGTCGTATCAATGATATGGCTTTTTGGGGCGATGTCGTTATTGGGTATATCTTTCAATGTCATCGCTATTGCTATTGTTCCGCTGATTTTAGGCCTTGGTGTAGATTATTCAGTTCATATACTTCATAACTATCGAGTAGAATTACGGAATGGAAAAACACCAGCAAAAGCAATTAAAAATTCAGTAAGTGAAATTGGAACAGCGATGTTTCTTGCAATGATTACTACCGTTATTGCATTTCTTTCGTTTCTAACTGCGTCTGTTCCACCAATTAGAGATTTTGGAATATTACTTGCATTGGGTGTTACATTTACATTTATAACCTCAATTACCTTATTGCCTGCGTTAAGATATATTTTAGATAAACGTGCAACTGTTACTATTAAACGAAAGGTTTGATATAATTGCTGAGGAATTCCCTTTTTCAAGTCAAACACAAAATTATATTCTTCTTGAAGGTAATGTAGCAACCGTTGATACATTAAAAGGAATAAAACAAAGTCATGAAAATATGAAGGATGATACATATATTGCAAAAAATAATGATGGTTCATTAAAGGTTACAAGTATTTATTCATATATTGAGCAAATAGTAAATAATAATAAAAGCGTTCTTAGCACATTTAATATCAATCCGGATACATTGATACCTAAAACAGATTCTGATGTGAAAGATCTTTATGACTATCTCTATCATTCAACAACGGAAGAATCTATCTCTTCGGATATGATGGATGAAATGATGCCTGATTCAATGAATATATCATTGGATTTATTTAATGGGGAGATAAAGACAGTTCTTCATAAAGAAAATAATGAATATACCTCAACTCTTATTCGAATGTATCTAGATTCTTCATTTTCAAATAGTGAAGGAAATCTTTTAGATAACCTAGGCGTGTTAAATAAAGAAATCAAAAATGATGTTGCATCATATGGTCCTGTACAAGCAAAAGTAACAGGTCCGAACCTTATTAATTTAGAAATAACAAACAATTTAACAGAAAGCCAAATCCTATCAACTATTGTTTCCATTATTCTTGCAGCATTTGTGCTAATACTTGTTTACCGAAATCTCATTCTTGGCCTAATCACACTTATCCCAGTGGGACTTTCAATTATTTGGATTCTAGGTACCATGTATTATATTGGTTACAGTTTAAATATTCTAACAATCACAGTTACAAGTATTACAATTGGAATTGGAATTGATTATGCGATTCATGCAACAGAAAGATTCCGTTTTATTGTTGATAAAACAGGAGATATCAAACAAGCAGTAATTGAAACCATTTCTCATACAGGTGGTGCTCTTCTTATTGCTGCGCTAACAACAGCATTAGGTTTTATTATTCTTG
The DNA here is from genome assembly GCA_002254885.1 of Thermoplasmatales archaeon ex4572_165. GTDB lineage: Archaea > Thermoplasmatota > E2 > DHVEG-1 > DHVEG-1 > EX4572-165. The sequence goes on along the minus strand of NJDG01000006.1, from coordinate 26,233 downwards.
TATTTGCACCAATTCCACCACAACAACAATTTGGATTAATCCTATCAATCACGATAGTATATTCATTTTTAACATCAATTTTCCTTTTACCTCTTGTTATGTATCATTGGGCTCTTAGACAAAAAAGAAAAAATGGATTTTTTGAAACAAAAAATCATTGGAATAATAGTCATTAAACGATTTTCAATAATAATTATGATTCATATGAATAAGGTAATAAAATTAACAAATATATTTCAAATATAAGATTTTAATTTTTTTTTTAATTATCCTTTTTAAACCAAATATTTATGTAATAGACTAAGATTCTCAGCTATCAAAATAGGCCATATTTAAATTAAATAATTAAAAAAATATGGTGAAAATAAGTTACAATGTGTGAATAAAAAAATTATAGGTGATGAGGTCGTTAAAATGAGTGAAATGAATCAGGAAGAATGGAAATCAATTGATGGAAATAATGCTGCAACTCATGTTGCTTATGCTTTTAGTGATGTAGCAGCAATTTATCCAATTACGCCATCCTCGGTGATGGGACAAGTTGCAGATGTATGGTCTGCACAAGGGAGAAAAAATATTTTTGGCCAAACAGTTAAAGTTTCTGAAATGCAATCTGAGGGAGGTGCAGCAGGTGCAATTCATGGTGCTCTTTCAGCAGGAGCATTTACAACAACATTTACTGCATCTCAAGGTCTTATGTTAATGCTTCCAAATATGTATAAAATTGCAGGAGAACTCATGCCAACGGTTTTTCACGTTTCAGCAAGAGCTCTTGCATGTGAAGTTCTTTCAATTTATGGAGATCATTCAGATGTAATGGCTGCTCGTGCAACAGGTTTTGCAGAACTTGCATCAGCATCAATACAAGAGATTATGGATTTAGCATTAGTTGCACATTTATCTACGCTTAAAGCATCTGTTCCCTTTTTACATTTTTTTGAAGGTTTCCGTAGTTCCCATGAAATCCAAAAAATAAAAATGATATCCTATGATGATATGGCTAGACTTGCTGATTGGGATGCAATCAAAAAACATCGAGAAAGAGCATTAAACCCTGAACATCCGCATATTCGTATGGGTGCAATGGGTCCTGAAACCTATTTTCAGGTAAGAGAGCGAGGAAATGAGTTCTATCAAAAAATACCTGAAATCGTTCAGCAAGAAATGAATCGTGTTGCAGAACTTACAGGTCGTCAATATCATTTATTCGATTATTATGGTCATCCTGAGGCTGATCGTGTTATTATCTTGATGGGAGCCGGGTCAAAAACTGCTGAGGAAGTTGTAGATTATTTAAATAAAAATGGTGAAAAAGTTGGTATAGTTATTGTTCGTTTATATCGACCATTTTCCGCAGATGATTTCTATAATGTAATTCCAAAGACTGCTAACAAAATAGCTGTTCTTGATCGAACTAAGGAACCTGGATCGTTTGGTGAACCATTATATCTTGATGTATGTTCAGTATTTCAACAGAAAAAAGACACAAGAACAATTGTTGGTGGCCGATATGGTCTTAGCTCAAAACAATTCACTCCAACTATGGCAAAAACTGTTTTTGATAACTTAAAAAATGATACTCCAATGAATAATTTCACAATTGGAATTGTGGATGATATTACACATAAGTCACTTCCTTTATCTGAAAAAATCGATACAGGAGTAGAATCAACCGTTCGATGTAAGTTCTGGGGGCTTGGTGGTGATGGAACAGTTGGTGCAAATAAAAATGCGATTAAAATTATTGGAGATAATACCAAAAAATTTGCACAAGGATATTTTGAGTATGATGCAAAAAAATCAGGTGGTGTCACTCAATCGCATCTTAGATTTGGAGATGAACCAATTAAATCCCGATATCTTATCAACACCGCAGAATATATTGCATGTCATAACTCTTCCTATGTAGATAAATATGATATCTTAAAGGGAATTAAACAAGGTGGAACTTTTGTATTGAATTCTTCATGGTCCCTTGAAGAGATGGAACAAATGTTCCCTGCTGAACTTAAAAGGAAAATTGCTGAGAAAAATTTGAATTTCTATAATATTGATGCAATATCGATTGCTAAAGAGGTTGGTCTTGGTCAGCGTATTAATATGGTCATGCAAACTGTGTTTTTCAAACTAGCAGGTATTCTCCCTGTTGATGAAGCGGTTCATTTGCTTAAAGATGCAATTATGAAAAGTTATGGTCATAAGGGTGAAGACATTGTTAATATGAATAACCGTGCAGTAGATATTGCTTTGGAACGTGTCCAGAAAATTGAGTATCCTGAATCATGGAAAAACGCTATTAAATCAGAAGAAAAAATTGATAGGGTACAACGTCCTGAATTTGTTAAAAAAATTGCTGATATGATGAGTTCATTGAAAGGAAATGAGTTGAAAACCTCAGATTTTGCACCTTGTGGTTTCTTCCCACTTGAAACAACAAAATATGAGAAACGAGGAATCGCAATTGAGGTTCCTGAATGGAAACAAGAGAATTGTATTCAGTGTAATCAATGTGCTCTTGTTTGTCCACATGCTGCTATTCGACCATATCTAGTTTCAGAAAATGAGATAGTGGATGCACCGGATGGTTTTGAAGGTATTAAAGCAATAGGGAAAGGGGTTGATGAATATCAATTCCGTATTCAAGTATCACCTCTTGATTGTTCTGGATGTGGTAATTGTGCTGATATCTGTCCTGCACCAAAAGGAAGCGCACTTGTGATGAAACCTCTTGAAACTCAAACAAAGGTACAGGCACCATTACATGATTATTTAGATAGTCTACCTGAGAAAATGGCAGAATTCAACAAGTATAGTGTAAAAGGCTCCCAGTTTAAGAAACCATTATTAGAATACTCTGGTGCTTGTGCGGGATGTGGTGAAACACCATATGTGAAATTGCTAACTCAGCTATTTGGTGATCGTATGATCATTGCAAATGCAACTGGTTGTTCATCAATTTGGGGTGGATATGCACCTTCTGTTCCATGGGCTGTTGACAAACATGGTCATGGTCCTGCATGGGCAAATAGTCTTTTTGAGGATAATGCAGAATATGGTTTTGGTATGAACCTAGCAACAACTCAAAGACGAAAAGGCTTGAAACTGAAAGTTGAACAAGCATTAGAAGAAGGAAAGATTCAAGGAAAACTTAGAGAACTTTGTGAATCATGGATTCAACATTTTAACGATGGTGATGAATCAAAAGAAAAATCTTTGCAGATACAGCAGGAACTTGAAATGATCAATCATGATGGAATCCTAAAAGATATTTGGGAAGCTCGTGACATGTTTACAAAACCATCTCATTGGATAATTGGTGGTGATGGTTGGGCTTATGATATTGGATATGGTGGTCTTGATCATGTGATGGCTATGGGTGAAGATGTTAACATTCTAGTTGTTGATACGGAAGTGTACTCAAATACTGGCGGTCAAGCATCAAAGGCAACACCTGTTGGATCCGTTGCTCAATTTGCAGCATCTGGAAAGAAAACAAAGAAAAAGGATCTAGGTGTAATGGCTATGAGCTATGGATATGTCTATGTAGCTAGTGTTTCAATGGGTGCTAATAAAAATCAACTCTTAAAAACCTTAAAGGAAGCAGAATCTTACCCTGGTCCTTCTTTAATAATTGCATATGCTCCATGTATTAATCATGGTATTAAGAAAGGAATGGGAAAATGTCAAGAAGAAGAAAAACTTGCAGTTGAATCTGGATATTGGCCCATGTTTCGGTATAATCCAAAGTTAAAGGGTGAAGGAAAAAATCCTTTCCAACTTGAATCTAAAGCACCAGATGGAACACTTCATGAATTCATCATGGGTGAGCTTAGATATAATTCATTAACACGAACTTTTCCAGAAGAAGCAAAACGTCTACATAAACAATTAGAAGAAGATGTTAATGAAAGATATAAAAAATATAAAGCTTTATCTGAGCAATTTGAAGAAACTGAAACTATTGCAGATTAAATAATCTGCAAAACCCTTCTTTTTTTCTTTTTTTTTTTAAAACATTTTTTTATATGTTGGGGTATTTTGTTATTCATGATAAAAGAAAATTTAGCTAAACTTTCTGATTTTATTAATGAGGTTGAAAACCAGAAACCAATTGATTTTTTATACAAACAAATGAAAAAATTAGAAGAAAACATAGGTTCTGATTCATTGGGTTCTAAACTTGATACTAACAATTTTTCCATAGAATTAAATTCCTTTTTAGATTTTTATAAAAAGAAAGGAGTTCCTGATGAGGAATTGATTTTTGAGATATATCAAAGATTATTACTGTTAACAAAAAACAATGCAATACATTCTTATGCATATTCATTAGGTCTTAAACCTTCATTGTATAAAGATGAGATGCGTTTGTTATTCAAAGGTAAAACGAAGTAGAAAATGGTGTGTTTAGAAATATAATATCGTAACATTCTTAACATAATAAATCATTCAGAAAATGATGTGAGGTGGGAGTAATTAATTCCAAATTTCATATCAAAAGAAATTGGAAGTAGTTTTATTTCAAATTAGATGGATTTGGTGAGGATATATTCTATGGATGGATTAATACAAAGAGCAAGTGAATTAGCATCAATAATCAAAGATCATGAAAAAGTTCATATCGTTACCCATATTGATGCAGATGGGATAACTGCGGGTGCTATTGCTGCTAAAACATTAGATCGATTGAATAAACCATATTCTATTGAATTTATAAAACAAGTTGACAAGAAGACAATTGAGAAGTTGGAAAAAAACAATCATGATCTTGTTTGGTTTACTGATCTTGGAAGTAGTATTGCAGATAAAAAAACAGTTTTTTCAAAGATTATCGCAGATCATCATGTATGTGAAATGAAAACTGATTATGATTTTCATTGTAATCCTCATTTATTTGGTATTGATGGAAGTTATATGATTAGTGGTGCGGGTGTTACATATCTTGTTTCAAAAGAGATAGATAAAAAAAATATGGATCTTTCAATGCTTGCCATAGTTGGTGCAAATGGGGACCTTCAACAAAGAAAACATCAAAAACTCGTTGGATTAAATAGAGATATTCTCAAGGATGGTATACAAACTGGTGTTATTGAGGAAAAAATTGATATTCAATATTTTGGACGTGAAACAAGACCGATTTATAAATTACTCCAGTATGCAAATGATCCAATAATTCCAGGTGTAACTGGTTTAGAATCAAACGCTATTTCTTTTTTAACTAAGCTTTCTATTCCTTTAAAAGATGGAAAAACCTGGAGGAGATGGATTGATTTAAATAATGATGAAAGAAGTATTATCCTTTCGGAAATTGCATCTTTATTACTTTCAAAAGGTTTTGGTCATAAACATGTTAAGAGATTAATTGGAAATGTATATATTTTATCAAAAGAAACATTCGGGTCAGAACTTCATGATGCAAAAGAATTTGCGACATTATTGAATTCTACGGCTAGATATGGAGATTATGAAGTTGGTTTGCAGGTTTGCATGGGCGATAGGGAGAAGGCATTAACATCTGCTCGTTCTCTTTTGAAAGGTCATCGACATAATCTAGTTGAAGGAATGCAATTTGCAAAAACAGAAGGAATTCATATCCGGGAGTATGTACAATATTTTCATGCAAAAAATGGTATTAGAGATACTATTGTAGGTATTGTAACAAATATGTTATTAAATGATGCAGAAACTCGTAATGATCTTCCCCTTATTGGTTTTGCAATCAAAAATGAAGGTGAAGTAAAAGCTTCTGCTCGAACAACCCAGGATATTGTTGAAAAAGGTATAGACCTTTCAGAAATCATAAAAAATGCAGCAACCACCGTTGACGGTGTAGGTGGTGGACATAACATTGCAGCAGGAGCAACAATACCAAAAGGAAAAGAAGAGGCGTTTTTAACCGCCTTTGAAAATGAAATAAAAAATCAGCTTTTTTCTTGAGATGGTTTAATAATATTTTCAACAGATACCTCAAAAATTAATGTTTCACCTGCAAGAGGTGAAAGACTATATCCTTCTCGTTGTAAATCCATTTCAAATTGTGGGAGGGCTTGTTGTAGAAAATCAATATCCATATCATATATTCTAGGATAATCAAATGTTCTATTGAAGCTCATTTCTCGGTTTATGTCATAAAATTGTGATTGATTATATTCAACGATAAAAACAGATATGTTTACAGAATCATTTGTAACAGTGTTAACTGTAAGTTCAACGTTTATATCACCAAACATACTTTCTTCCGTGTATGAATAAACTTTTCCTTCAACGGGGTCTAAATGAAACGTAATTAATGTATCATCATATGTTACTGTTGTTGCATCGGGGAAAATAAATAATGTTTCACCACCCATTAGATCTAATGGAATCTGAGTAATATTATCTACAAGATTTTCTGTTGAGGTTGGAGTAGTTATTGTAACATAATTTTCATCAGTTGTTTCAATGATTTCTGTTGAATTTTCCCAAATTGCAAATGGTGGACCCATTTTTAAAACATCATCATAAGAAGGATCGGGATCATTTAAATCAAGAGATCCAAATATAATAATACTTGGAATAGAGAATTTTTGCTCTGGTGGATTAATCCATTTCATTATAATATTATTATCAGTTTTTTGTGTAACCTGAAGTGTCTGATTAATAAAGCTTGTATAATGAATAATATTCTGATTAAATACAATACTGTCGATGGTGTCACCAACATCAAATGAAAGTCCATATGCATCCTCTGGCGATATTGGATCAAGAACATATGTTTCATCTAATTTAAGGCCTACAAGTTGATTCATAAGTCCATCAATTATTGCAGAGGAATACTCAGGATAATCTTCAGGTGGGGTTGTTTGTGTACTTGAAGGAATAAAAATTTGTAGGGGATTCCCACCAGTTTTTTCATCGACTGATTCATATGATGAATCAAAAACGGAATCATTGGATCCATACCTTCCAATATAATGAAGGTCAACACAATCGCCATCTTCTATTGTGTTTGCATCTCCGGTATCTTTTCCACTTGGAGGAAATAGATTTTCAAAAACATCATTATTTGCTACTAAATAGATTGATAAGGCACCTGCTATAATTACAATAAGCGCTATTACTGCGATTTTTTCATTTTGCATGGCCGAGTTAAATAGAGTTATATTATAAATATCTTATGAATTATAATATATCAATATTAAATAATAATATTATGATTAAAAAGTATTACTTTCAATAACGATCCATTTAAAAAAATTCAAATCAATTATAAATACTATCTATTTATATTTATTACTTCATTATTTCTATTCCATATCGAATATATTTTGCTGCAAGCATCGAGGATTGTCCATGATCAAATAGGGGATTTACTTCCATAACATCAAAACCGATTAAATTATCTTTTAAGATATCAAATGCAATACAAATTTCATATGGATTTAAACCAAAAGGTTCAGGTGTTCCAGTTCCAGGGGCATAAGCTGGGTCAATAACATCGATATCAATTGAAAGATATATCTGTTGTTGACCAATTTGTTTTTTAATATCTTTAATGGTTGATAACATTCCTTCCTTAATGATTTTTGAAGATTCTATAAACGAAACATTATCTTTTTTTGCGTTTTCATATTCATTTTTTTCAGCTGATCTAACACCTAAAATTACAATATTTTCATGAGGAATAATATCAGAAATCCTTTTTATGGTACATGCATGATTATAGATGTCCTGTTCATATGATTGACGATAATCAAGATGTGCATCAAAAATAACTACAAATGTATCTGATGGAATCGATTTAATAATGCCGGAGGTAACACTATGTTCACCTCCAATTCCAATAGGTATTTTTGAATCCTGTAAAACCATTTTTGAAAAATCATTAACTTTCTTTATCATATCCTTGGGCTTCAATTGAGAGATACCATCGATATTTCCATAATCGTGAACTGGTAATTTTGAAAAATCAATTTTAGTTAGAAGATCAAATGATTCAAAATTCCAGCTTGCATGGCGTATCGAATCTGGACCCTCTTTTGAACCATAACGAAATGAAGATGTCTTATCATATGGAACACCAAAAATCACATATTTTGCCTTTGAATAGTCCGATTCAGCATCTGCAAAATAATTAGGAAATTGAGGTTGTTTTTTCATCATTAATCTATAAAATAAAAAAAAGATATTGAAAAAAATAGTTAAATTCTTGTTATTCTTTTCCGACCAAGTGCTATTAAATATTGTATATCTTTTCCAGTTTCCAATTTATCCTTATATTCATCAGGAATTGCCATCTCAAAGGTTTCGTATGTATCTAAGTCCATTAATTGAACATTTTCGCCCATGATTGCGACAACTTGAGCGCTTCTCTTATCTATAATAGGAACATGTACTTTATGTGAGACTGGATTTACAATACTTTTTTTCTGTCCATTGAAAATTCCAATTGCTTCGATTCGAGCTTTCGCTTCACCATGTTTCCCAGGTTTAGATTTTGATATACTTAGGATTTTACATGGCTCATCATCGATGATTATATATCGATTTACTCTTAATGTTCTAATTTCTGCTAATTCTTTCATTATATCAATACCTCAGATAATTCATTTAAGTTTTTAAATCTTTTTTTTATTGTTATTCTTCTTTTACAATCTCAAAAATAGCTTTTTTCTCATGTTTTAAACATGTAAAAGCTTCCCATTTTGAATCCCAACTCATGGGTTCACCACATTTTGGACATGCAAGGCTTGTAATGGTAAGGCGGTGATCTTTTTCTTTTGTCTTCAATACTTCTGCTTTGATTTTATCTGTTGGGTCTAAGGTATTCATTACATATACCTTTTCACTAGCCGGAAGAAATGGGGTGTTATCAACCTTCATTTTCTTCTTTCGATAAGCTTTCATTTGAATTTTATACTTCTCTTGCATTGTCTGTCTTCGGCCCATTTATATCAAAGACATGGAACTAGGTTATTATGAATAAAGTTTTTGACGTATAAGCGCATTTTGGGGGGTGTAAAAATGCATGTTTCTGAAATTCCAATAGACAAATCTATAATTTCTATTATAGAAAAACAGGATATTGAAACACTATATCCCCCTCAAGCAGAAACAATTCCATATGTTGTCAATGGAAAAAATGTTTTACTATCTATTCCTACTGCTAGTGGAAAAAGCCTTGTTGCATATATTGCTATGCTGCATAGTCTAACAAAAAATGGTGGAAAGGCATTATACATTGTACCTCTTATTGCTCTTGCAAAAGAAAAATATGAGGAATTAAAACAATTTGAGTCTATTGGTATAAAAGTGGGGATATCAACAGGTGATCTAGATGATTCAGATCCTCGACTATCTAACTATGATATCATTATTTGCACGTCAGAGAAAGCTGATTCACTCTTTCGACATAAAGCTGCTTGGATGGATGAAATTCATTGTGTAGTTGTTGATGAAATTCATTTAATACATGATCCAACACGAGGGCCAACATTAGAAGTGCTTATCGCTCGTTTTCAATCAATGCCTCAGCATATACAAATCATAGGTCTTTCTGCAACGGTTGCAAATGCAACTGAGATGGCTTTATGGCTGCAGGCTACCCTCATACAATCAGATTGGAGGCCGGTTCCACTACACGAAGGTGTTCACTATGATCATACGATTTTTTTTGGAAATGGATCTCAAAAGATCATTGATAAAACATATAAAGATCCTATGTTGGAGATTGTATATGATGCATTAAAGGATAAAGGACAAGTGCTAGTTTTTGTTAATACAAGAAGGTCAACCTCATCAGTTGCAAAAAAAATTTCAACACTCGTCAAAAAATCATTAACCGATGATGAAAAACATAACATTGAAACAGGGATAAACAAAATTAAACGACAAAATGCAGAACAAACATCAATTGATACTCAACTATTTGAATGTATGAATTCAGGTGTTGCATTTCATCATGCGGGTCTAGCGAGTCATCAACGAAGAATTATTGAAGAAGAATTTAAAAAAGGGAACATCAAAACAATTATTGCAACACCAACACTTGCTGCAGGAGTGAACATCCCTGCAAAAAGAGTTATTATTCGTGATCTCTGGCGCTATGATATGAATTCAGGGATGAAACCAATTCCGGTCCTTGAATATAAACAACAAGCAGGAAGGGCAGGAAGACCACGTTTTGATAATTATGGTGAAGCAATAACGATTGCAAAAGATGAACAAAAGAAAGACAAAATATTTTATAATTTTCTTCATGGTGAAGTAGAACCTATTTATTCAAAACTTGGTAATCAAGCAGCATTGCGTATGCATTTACTTGCAGCTATCGCAACGGGTTTTGTGAATAATAAACAGGATATCTACCAATTCATTGATAACACGTTTTATGCATTTCAAACTGAATCATACTCTCTTCATGATACGATTGATGAAACTATTGATTTTCTGAATCAAAATGAATTTATTACAATTGAAAATGAAAGTTTCATTCCAACGTTTTTTGGAAATAGAACATCATCTCTTTATATTGATCCATTATCTGCAGTTGAAATAAAAAGTGCCTTAGAATCCAACAAAAAAACTAGCTTTTCTGAGATATCATTTCTTCATATTATCAGTTCAACACCCGATGTAAGATCATTGTATTTACGAAAAAATGATTCATGGGTTGAAGAAAACGTTGAAATGATACAGGATGATTTATTAAAAAAACCTCCTTTGCCATATGAAGAAGAATATGAATGGTTTTTAAGTGATATGAAAACTGCTTTTTTACTATGTGATTGGGTTAATGAAAAATCTGAGGATTTTATAATTTCAAAATATGGTGTTGGACCTGGTGATGTGCATGGTATTGTCGATACAGCAAATTGGCTGATTCATGCGACAAGGGAATATGCACGGATGTATCAATCCGACGCCGTATTGCATCTAACGAAACTTTTGATGAGGATAAAAAATGGATGTAAAGAAGAACTTCTGCCGCTCATAAAATTAAAAGGGATTGGAAGAATACGTGCACGGGCGTTACATAAAGGAGGATTTACTTCATTGAATGATTTACGAGATGTTTCTATTAAAAAAATTGCACGAGTGAAAACAATTGGCCCAAAAATCGCTGAAAATATAAAAAATCAAATTGGTGAAAATTCTAGTTTAATAGATTCAACATTAGAAGGCATTAATGAGGAATAGCAATATGAAAGAGATGGTATATGAAATCATTGGAGGATCAACTAAGATTGATCATGTTGAAAATTATATGAGTTTAGTTCATCAATTTTCAAAACAGCATTCCATCCATATTCAATTATTAAATGCGAAAATGATTTTTGGCAAAATCCATCTTGAGACTGCTATTTTTCATGCAATTAGAGCGATGAATGGAAAAAAAATGAGTACACAATCAATTGAAATGGAAATTTTACTTTATTCTGCCGGAGAATGTCAATTAAGCCATGCAATTCCAAAAATGGGAATAAAACAAGGAGAAACATCAATAGCTGCGATATTTATAAATGAACATAATCAAAAAAAGATTTTTTATGATTCAATAGAATTATTTATTGAAAAATTCAACATTCAAATAGATGATGCAGTATTAAAACAATCAATTGGAAAAATAAGACAATGGAGTTTTTCAGAAGAAGAGATACAAACAATATCAAAAGATTCATTAGAAGATTTAATACTTGAAAAGGTTGCAATGGTTGACATTATCAAATAATATTAAGTATATTCATTTTTTGAAAGGAAAAATTAAAAGAATGATTATTCGTTGCTGGAATAAAAAAAAGGTTACTGCCCGTGTGAGGTAGCTTGGATATCCTGAGGGCTTGCGGAGCCTTCTACTCGGGTTCGAATCCCGACACGGGCATATTTTAAGTTATAAAATGTAAAGAATGATTTTTATTAAAGGAATATTTGATTGTTCATATTGACATAATAATTTATAATTTTAATTAATATTAGATTATATAAACATATTATCATTAATAATTTTATAATATGGAATATATCATTAAAATATGATTATTTTTGCATAAAAATTTATAGTTTTATTTTTACTTAATTCAAAAAACTTAAATATAACAATAGCTATAGCATAATTTACTAAAGGAGAATAAGGAGGGAAGGACAACTTTTTATTATAAGTTTGTCCCCTATATTTTTCCTTTCCTCCTTTCTTTTATTAATGAATTTTTCTAATGTAATGATGATTCTTATTAAGAAACAATAATAAGTCACTTTTTTATCAATATTTTATTTACTATGGTTGAAAAAGCATCTTTTGTATTATTCATCTCAATTCTAAGTGTTTCAATTGCTTCAGTATTGATTGTTTCATGTACTGCTTCTGCATTGCTTATTTCTTTTTATCGAATGCTTTTTACAACTCTGATTATTTTGAGTATTTTATTAGTTAAAAAAAGAAATTTTGATGAACTTTTTCAAATTTCAAAAAAACAATATTTGATGATGGTTGGTATTGGTATTATCCTTGCGGTACATTTTGCTTTTTGGGTGACATCATTAAAAATGACGTCTGTTGCAAGTTCTGTTATCCTTGTTACTGCTCATCCAATTATTGTAGGGCCAATTTCACATTTTTTATTAAAAGAAAGATTATCTTTTTTTCACGTAATCGGTATCATCATTTCATTTTTTGGTGTAATTGTATTAGTATATGGTAATTATGGATTTGTATCATCAATTGATTCATTTCAAGGAAATATACTTGCATGGGCTGGTGGGGTTGCAGCAGGGTTATATATTCTTGGTGGAAGACATCTTCGTAGTCAAATATCTGTAATTCCTTATGTTTTTGTAGTATATAGCATATCAACAATTGTTCTCTTCTTTTTCTGTATCTTTTTTAATACATCATTAATTATGATTTCATTAAGTGATCTAATCATTATTTTATCAATGGCGGCAATATCTGGTATTTTTGGCCATACATTTTATAATTGGTCATTAGGAAAAGTGCGTGCGTCAGTTGCATCAGTAGCATTACTTGGTGAACCTATTGGATCTTCATTATTTGCATTTATTTTACCTTGGATTCATCAAATACCCTCAAAATTTACATTAATTGGTGGCGGAATCATTTTTGTTGGTATCTATTTAACCACAAAAAAGAATAATTGAAAAAACAACACTATTCATTCTAGAAATTGGATATAATGATTTTTATTTATTGAGGAAATAAGTTTTTCAGCCCATAGAAGTTTTTTTCTTTTTTTATCTAAATTTTTATTCTTTGGACATGAAAACTTTCCAATGGGGCCATGAAAATCAAAACCAATTAGATATATTGATTTTGCTTTGAAATGTTCTGCAAGAAATACAGATCTATCTCCATCAGTAAAACCTCCGATATTGGAAACATACTCATATGGATGGGGATCTGATTGAATAGTTCCAGAAATAGTTTTTGGAATGATTGGTACAAATTTTTTGATTGTTTGAATGTTATCTCCATGTGCATGAACAACAATAATACTGCCTTTTTTATTTGAATATATCTGATCTTCAATATTCCCATCTAAATCAGTCACAATAATCTCAGGTAGTATATTTTGTTTTAGCAATGCAGTTGTTGCACCATCTGCTGCGATACAAACATTTTTTTCAATTATTTCCCGATGACTCTTAATAATTTCTAATACTTGCGATCCAGCACCAATGATTACAACAGTTTTATTGTATATTATTTTGGAAATGGAAGATAAAGAAGTAAAGTTTTGATGTTTTTGAAGGAGAGAGTTCAAAAGTTCTGCTGAAATGATGTCATCATATTCTAAAAATGAAAAATCCGAAATGATTTCTTTGTAAATTGGTTCCCAGTTCTTAAAAATCATAATTTTTTCTTTCTATAATGTTTGATTTTCAATGGTTAATTCATTTTGTTTTAATTCATACATGTCTTTAATGTAATGGTATGTAACTGCTCCAACAATAGATATCATAATGCCAGTTAATGTGTTCCCAATGAAGAATGGGGTGAAAAAAGGTTCAATATAAAATGTTTCTGGCCAGTTTATTAATGCCTTGAGTAGAGATTCAAAAATTGCAGAAGAAATAAAACCAAAAGCAAGAAGAGAAAATGGATAAATCCAATATGCCCATAATGCCCTTTTTTCTTTCACATAAGAATCAACAACATATCCAATTACAAAAAGTAATCCAGCAATTACAATTCCCCATACCATATTTGACATAAATGTTAATATTTCAAGTAGTTCATTTTCATAGGTTGCATTAGAGTTTGCAAATGCAATAAAAAGAGTTGCGATGAGAACCACGATTCCAATGATGGTTGTATAAATAGTTAATTTACCTGTTAAAAACCCTGATTTTATTTCTTTTATCATATATGAAATCGTTCGTTCAAGGCGAAATACTCGAACTAAAAGATATAGGCCAAGGGTCATGATGGTAGCTCCAAAACCGCTGGAACCAAGGTTAAAAAGAACAAATAGGGACCATACAATTAAAACAAGAGATATGGGTAAAAGAAATTGTTTTTGTACTTTTTCATCATCAAGCATTTTTAAGACTCGATAATAGGTGTCTTCCAGTTGCCTGCTTTGTTTAATAGAAACCCGTTGAATAGAAGTAATTTTAATTCGTGATTGAATAATGGGGATGATGTAATCATCTTCTGCACCATCTGTAACAAGGATGACATCTGTTGCATTGGTTTGTTCAATAACTTTTTCAAGTTGTTCAGAAATAATTTCATCTGATTTTATACCAACATTCATGTGGCCACATAATGTTGCAATTTCAACATTTTTCCCTTCTTGATTCAATCTTTTAAATAATGAAATTGCATAATATATTGCATTTAAATCAGAGTCTTCAGGGTCCGCTTCTCCAAATGCTTGTGCAGCATGTTTATTCTCATTAATGCCTAAAATTGGACTCTTTAAATTTGCTTTTCTCCCGAAATCATCATCTCTATCGATGTTGAGTATTAATGTTGTCATATATTCTTATTATTGCAATGTATCCGGAACTATTTAAGCATATTGTGCACGAGAATTATATATAAATTTCCTTTAATAATTAAATGAACAATTACGCAAACTATTTATAAAGGCAATAGAATTGTGGTTTTGAATTTTTCAAGATTTTGAGGAGATATAATGTCAACTGAGAATTTAAAAAAAACTGGTACAACAACTTTAGGTTTAGTCTGCAAAGATTGTGTAATTATTGCAACAGAACAACGAGCAACCATGGGTACATTAATTGCCCATAAAAAAACAAAAAAATTATATCGAATAGATGATCACCTTGCTCTTGCAACTGCAGGTCTTGTGGGTGATTTACAAGTACTTGCTCGTTATCTCAGTGCAGAAGCAAATCTTTACCGCTTAAAACGTGAAACCCCAATTCCGGTGGAAAGTGCTGCAACTTTGATGTCTAATATTATGAATCAAAGAAAATTTATGCCTTACTATGTTCAATTAGTCTTAGGTGGTTTTGATACAACGGGCGGACATGTGTATTCATTAGATGCAGCAGGTGGCTCGATTCCTGATGATTATACTTCTGCAGGATCTGGTTCCCCATATGTATTTGGTGTCCTAGAGGATCATTATCGCGATAATATGGCCGAAGATGATGGAGTTAACCTTGCAATCCGTGCTATATCTTCAGCTATCGCAAGAGATTCGGCATCTGGTGGAAATATTGCTGTTGCTGTTATTTCAAAAGATGGATTCAAGCAGATTCCAGAAGATGAAGTTAAAAGAAGAAGAGACAACATCAAAAACAATTAATTTAATTAAATTATTTCTAATAATCTGGTTTCTTTCCACTCAATAATTGAGTGGATTATTATTTCATTTAATATTCTAAAACAAAACAAGTAACAAAATATTTATTGTGTGATTTTTATGACCGCAGAAGATGTACTACGTGAAATAAAAGGAAAAGTCAGAGCAACAGTTCCTCCTAGCATTGATGTTTCAAATGTTGAATTTGAAGGGGCTATTGTTGCTTTATATACTAAGCATCCTGACAAATTTGCAGATAGGGATGATCTTATCAAACAGCTAGCAAAAATGCTTCAGAAACGAATTGTGATTCGCCCTCATCCCTCTGTAATTACAGATGAAGACAAAGCAGAAAAGGAAATCAATCGGATAATCCCAGAAGAAGCAGAGATTACAAATATCTATTTTCAACCTGATATGGGCGAGGTAACAATTGAAGCCGTAAAACCAGGTGTTGCTATTGGTAAACAAGGAAAATATTTAAATGAGATTCGTAAAAAGATTCACTGGTCACCACGTATTATTCGTACACCGCCTCTGCAATCAAAAACCGTGAAAGATATCAGAGGTTTTTTAAGGCTGGAGAGTGAATCAAGAAAGGAAATCCTTCGAAAAGTTGGAAGAAGATTACATCGAGGTATTTCAGAAGGAGAACAATATGTAAGAGTCACAAGTCTGGGTGGTTTTCGACAGGTAGGTCGTTCATGTAGTCTTCTTACAACACAAGACAGCAAAATATTGATAGATGTTGGAGTTGATGTTTCAAGTGATAAGGCAGGATCACCATATTTACATTTCCCTGAGATGTTACCAATTGAAAAAACCGATGCAGTCATTATAACGCATGCTCATCTTGATCACGCTGGATTATTGCCTCTGTTATATAAATATGGATTTGATGGTCCAGTTTATTGCACTGCACCAACAAGGGACATGATGACTCTTTTACATATGGATTATTTAAAAGTTGCAGCAGCAGATGCAAAAAAAATACCATATTCGGCGGAACATGTTCGTGAGGTAATCAAACATTGCATACCTTTGGAGTATGGAAATACAACAGATATCACACCTGATATTAGATTGACTCTTCATAATGCAGGTCATATTCTAGGTTCATCAATAGCGCATTTTCATATTGGAGAAGGATTGTATAATATTGCATTTAGTGGCGATATTAAATATGAGAAAACATGGTTATTTAACCCTGCGGTAAATCATTTCCCACGACTTGAATCCATCTTTGTAGAATCAACGTATGGGGGAAAAGATGATTTTCAACCAAGTCGTCGTGAAGCAACAGAACATTTAAAGGAATTAGCTAAAAGATGTTTATCAAAGAATGGAAAAATACTAGTGCCTGTTTTTGCTGTTGGTAGAAGTCAAGAGGTAATGATAGTACTTGAGCAATTAATGCGAGATAAAGCAATTCCAAAAGTACCTATATATCTAGATGGAATGATCTGGGAGGCAACTGCAATTCATACTGCATATCCTGAGTTTCTTAATAGTAAACTACGAGCTCAAACGTTTCAAAAAGGAAAAAATCCTCTATTATCTGATGTATTCGTACGTGTAGATGGCCATGAAATGCGACAAAAAATAATTGATGACACTGAATCCTGTATTGTCCTTGCAACTAGTGGTATGATGGTAGGGGGCCCAATAATGGAATATTTTAAAGCATGGGCAGAAAATGAGAAAAGTATGATTGTGTTTGTTGGATATCAAGCTGAGGGAAGTCTTGGACGACGTATTCAGAAAGGATGGAGAGATATTCATATAACCTCAGGTGGAAACGTTCAAACAATAAAGGTTTCCATGATGATTGAAACCGTTGATGGTTTTTCAGGTCATAGTGACAGACGTCAACTTATGAACTTTATTAACAATATGTCACCAAAACCAGAACGTATAATATTTGGTCATGGTGAAGAATCTAAATGTTTGGATATATCAAGTAGCGTACATAAAAAATATAGAATTAGTACAACCGCATTAAAAAACCTTGAAACTATAAGATTTGTGTAATAGAAATTATAGGAAACGTTTATTTTTTAAATGCACCAATAGTTAATATCCGAGATTTCGCACCCCTGCGAGATATTCCTAACTATTTTTTTCCTATTGTCATAAAAGACGCGTGAATGTTTGCTTGATCTCTTCTTTACCTTTTCATATTTTTTACTAAAGATGAATTATTCTGCATAACGTGAATGTTTGCTTGATCTCTTCTTTACCTTTTCATATTTTTTACTAAAGATGAATTATTCTGCATAAATTGGTTGTGACAATGCAACACACATGGCAGAGCTCATCCCAAACATAAAAAGACATACCTTTTACTTAATGATTTTGTAATATCGGAGAGAAATGTAAAAATTAATTCTTTTTTTCAGCAAGGGTGCGAAATAGAAATTAATATGATTATTCATGAGTATTTTTAGGCATAATGAAAAATGAGATAATTGGCAGGATAACCAGATGTATCTGCCATATTACCTATTTTTAATCTTGTAATCAATTACAATATGATTTGTTTAATCATTTTTTTCTTTTTTCACAGGTTTTGCAATATTCCAAAGACTGTCAAATTTACTATTGAATATTTTAATGTCTTCAACATCGACATATGCAGTTCCAACATATGTTGGTTCTTCTTTATTGTCTTGTAGGATTTTTATACCATTCAATGCAAATTCTTTACCATACACAAAGTTACGAAGTGTTCCTGAAGACCCATCTGGGAAATACCGCAGTTCAAGTTTATTATTATATTTTTCATTGAACTCTTTCACCAGATCAATAGGAAGATCTGAATCAACAATTACTTGAACTTTTTTATCAAGCTCTAAGTATTTCTTGAAATAATCAAGATATGGTTCTGAAAAAAAGCGATCTCCACTGATCTGAAGTTTCACATCATTTCCTTGTTCCATACTGTTATGAAGGATGTTATACATTGTCCATTTTCCATAATACTCAATGGTAACATTTCCACTTCGTTTCAGTTTAATTCCATATTTATCATAATTATCTTTATAATAATCGGCGTATTTGTGAAGATGTTGCTCAATAGCATGAAATGTATCTGGTGCTACAACGTTTCTAATGTCGTCTTTAATAAACTCCCATATTGCTTCGGGATGAACTGGTAAATAACTTTCCCTTCCAAAATGATGTTTTGGTTCATGTGCAAATAAAACTTTTGCGATTAAACCATTGGTAAGTAAACAATTTCTACCTGTTTCAAGAGGCCTACGAGTCAGATTTGACAAATTTTTTGCAATAGATAAAAATTCAGAGAATTCCTTTGGAGAATCAACAATTAAAATCGTGTAATATATCGCTGCCTCTCGAGGACGATGAAGTTTCATCCGTTCAAACATCATTTCAAAATCTTGAATATAATCTAATTTAACTTGTGTCTTTATACGACATCCCATTTTTATTCCACCAATCCCATGATAAAATATTAATTATTCTAGTTTCAAAATGTAAAAATCTTTTAAAAACCTTATGCTTGCAGCAGTACCTGCATTACCATATTTATCAATGATTAATTTTAGTAGTGAGTATTAAGGGGAGAATGATTATCAGACTCCTTCTGGTAATTGATCATTTTGATAATCAATTTTCAATTCTTCCTTAATTACTTCTGCAAGACGTTGAATACCTTCACGGATGAATTTTTCATCAGTATAAGAGAAATTAAGGCGCATGGAATGATAATTTCCACCTTCTGGGAAAAATGCTTCTCCAACAACATATGCAACTTTTTCAGAGATTGCTTTTTGGAACATAATTCGCGTATCAATAGTTTTTGGTAATTCAATCCATATGAACATTCCACCCTTTGGAACTTTCCATTTAACAGTTGAAGGAAATTGTTTTACTATTTCATCAACCATAATATCGCGATGTTTTTTGTACATATTACGAATAGTTTCCACATGCTTATCTAAATAGCCACCTTTGATATATTCATAGGCAATATATTGACTGAAAACATTTGTACAAAGGTCTGTTGCTTGTTTTGAAAGGACAAGTTTTTCAAGGATCTGTCTGGATGCAATAACCCATCCAAGCCGAAAACCTGGTGCAAGGATCTTTGAAAAAGATGATATGTAAACAACGCGACCTTTTGTATCAAGTGATTTGATAGGTGGAACTGGTTTCCCTTCAAAGATAAGCTCACCATAAGGATCATCTTCAATGATGAGAAAATCATATTCTGATGCAATTTGTAATAATTCTTTTCTATGGCTCATTGATACGGTCTCACCAGATGGATTTTGAAAGGTGGGAACAGTGTATAAAAATTTTGGATTAATTCCTGTTCTTCGTAATCTTTCAAGGTTTCGTCTTAACGCTTCAATATCGATCCCTTGATCATCCATTGGGAGGCTCTCACAATTTGCTTCAAATGCATGAAATGATTGAACTGCACCTAGATATGCTGGAACACTAGTAAGATATGTATCGCCTGGATCAAGAAAAGCAATGGCTGAAAGGGCTAATGCTTGTTGAGCACCACTAGTAATCATTATATTATGAAGCTCACAATTTATTTTATTCTTGTTTCTCATACGTTTTGCAAGTTCCCCTCGGAGCTGAGCTGATCCTTCTGTTGTGCCATATTGTAAGGCTTTTTCAGGATAATTTTCAAGTATATTATTTACACATTTTTTTATGATGTCAACAGGAAATGCATTTGGATTAGGTAGTCCACCTGCAAAAGAGATCATCCCTGGAATTTTAATAACTTTTAATAATTCTCGAATCTCAGAAGAACGCATACGACCTGCTCGTTTTGAAAATAATCTTTCAATATTTACTACCATAATCAGACCATAAATGATATTGTATTAATTCTTATAAAGATATGGATATTTTTTTTTTAATAATAAATATTTTTTATCAATTATGTGAAATGAAATGTATCTGAAGGATTATAATCAATCTGGAAAGTGGGAATAATTAAGAATGAATTAATCTGAATAAAACCTAAAATTATTTTTGGAAAATGTTTTTCTTTTTCCCAGTAATTATGTTGCCAGTAACATCGTGAGTTTATGTAAAAAGCTTGCCGTGAGTTTTTTAAAAAATCATTATTGATTATTTTATTATCAGAGTTATATATGCCATTGAGATATATTCCATAACCACGGTTATTTGATATTTTATTATATCCAATACTACAATATTCATTTTTACTTGCATAAATAATAATACCTCCGGGTTTTAGATTGTTTTGATATGTGATAAAATTATTTCCATTTTGTTCAATATTGTTATTATTTATATTTGTTGATGAGAAATATGCATATATGCCTATTTGTTTATTATTTTTGAATAGGTTGTATTCAATATTATGAACTCCATCTGTTAACCAGAGACCAATATGGCAATTTGTTACAATATTTGATTTTATAGATGATGTACCATCAATATAAATTCCACATGAAAAATGCGAAAAATTAGTATGTGATTTTATTGTGTTATTATGAATGTAATATTTTCCATTTGCCTGTAAATAAATACCATAACTGTTATTTTCATATAATGAAAATGTGTTTCCAATAATGTACATATTTCCACATTCAACACTTGCATAAATGCATTTTTGATTATGTGTAAATGTATTATTGAGGATCAAAAGATTATTTGAACCTGTAGCATAAATTCCAATATTGCTATCTGTAATAATGCAATCAGATATTGTCACATAATTAGAATTTGATACATCTATTCTACTATTGTCCAAAGAAAGTTCATCTCGAATTATAGTAAATTCTTTAATTAAAACACGACTAGAAACGTTCATTATAAATTCCATTCATGACATGAATGGTATCTAATTCTGATGCTGCATCGATACTTGCTTGTATCGAATTAAAATGAGTGATATTCCATCCGTCTATCTTATTATCGTAATCATCATCAACAAAAAAATCAGTAGTTTTAAATGAATATTGTCTTGTTTGTTGAACTGGTGTTTCAGGGTCTCCCAACAGATTTAATGTGTAATAGCACCATCGATATGCAGGATCAATCATTGCATCTATATAATAATATTCTTTTGCAAATTGATGAATTTTGCCAAGATTACTTACATTTTTCCAGAAAAGCTCATAGAACTGTCGTTCAATTAACTCACCTGAATATTTATGAATATTATTTTCACTAGTAAAACCCCATCGTGAATTAAATAAACAAGCGGAAGCACCACCATAAGGGTTTAAAATAAGTGTTTCTGCTAAGCAATCATCATTATCAAATGCGCCACTATGGCATGAAACAGATGTGTGAATCGGATAGAACTCGTTATTGAGGGTAAGGCTTTGAAAGACAGAAAATGTTTGTAGCGGATAATCGATATAATATTGATCCTCTTCTCCGTTGCCTGTATGTTGAATTATAAAGTTATTATCTTCAAAAGCTGATTTCCAATCATCAATTGTGATCACTTGGTTTACTTGATAAAGTTTATCAACTTCATAATCTGATGGTATCCAATTAGAAATCTTTTCAGGTATAACTGTTGAATCAGGATCATTTGCTGTGTTAACACCTGATTGATGTAGTAGAATTTTTTTTGGTTTAGGGCTAGTTTCAAATGAAATTACTTTATTTGTAAACGTTGCTACTTCTGCTTTGTTTTCAACAGGTGCTCTTCCAACATAAACCTCTGCAATTAAATCCGCTTCATCACAAATAGAATTTAGCTGATCTTCACCATATATCCCATCGCCATCATCATCCCAAGTTCCATCCAATGACGCATAATAAATATCTGCAGGAATATCATAATCAATTAATAATTCTCCTTTATGATCAATTGCTTTTCCAAATAATCCACGATATGGAATAATATTTACATCTCCACCTAGAAGGACATATTCTGTGTTCCAGTTCTGATATGCATATCGGATGGATTCTCTTATTCTCTCTTGCAAATCTCTACCATAAAAATTTGAATTGATGTATGATAGATTCATAGTTCTAGTGCTAATAAAATTATTTTTGTATGCAACAAAATTATTGAAATATTCTTCTAATTCATTGCTTGTTATTATCACATATTTATAAATGTCATCTGAAGAATCATCATTTTGTAAAGTTGGGTTCAACATTTGTTTATGATATGTTGTATTCATTAGAGGGTTTTCTATTTGTTTAATTATGCCTTGCATATCTTCGGTCGAATCTCTGAATAATGAATTCTCATCACATATTTCTGTTGTTTCAACAGAAAATGATATTTCATTTGCAAAAATAATA
This sequence comes from Thermoplasmatales archaeon ex4572_165, assembly GCA_002254885.1. GTDB lineage: Archaea > Thermoplasmatota > E2 > DHVEG-1 > DHVEG-1 > EX4572-165. The sequence continues at coordinate 3,176 of NJDG01000006.1, read as the reverse complement.
TTTTCCAATTTGGTGTCATAATAAATTGGATATATTGTTACAAAAAGTAGTGAATAGCCCCTATAACAAGCATTTCCATTAATTTTAATTGGTTCTGTTGGAAATATTTCTTGATTCAGTTTTTTGACTGTATTAATTGAATCATATTCAAGAACTGTATTATCAATTAATTGGGAATAACTTTCATAAATATGATTTTGAGGGAGTAATATTACAAGTTCTTTAAATGGAAAATTGTTCCCTCCATCTTTTGATGTTGTTGGGAGTTTTTCAATGAAAAAGTCATGCTGGAAATTATTTTCAGATTCATTTATAGTTATTTTAGGATTAGGAAAATGATATGTAAAATGAAGATTTTTTGCTATATTAAAATCTTCACTATCTTCATTTAAATCATTTATTGAACTTTGATTTGTTGAGAAATTATTGGCAATTATTGGGTTTAGATTTAAAATTAAGTAGAAAAAAATTATGCATATGATTCCAATTATTCTTATTTTTCGAATCAATACTAAAGCCTCTAATTTAACCCCTGATAATAATATTATATATTTAAGTTACTTATTATAAGGTTTATTATTAATATATATGAGTTTAGATATCTTTATTGATATCTTATATCATTTTTTTGGAGTTATCAAAAATCTAAATGTTTCAATAATAAAAAAAATAGCGCCGTCCGCCGGACTCGAACCGGCGACCGCTCGGTTAACAGCCGAGTGCTCCACCAACTGAGCTAGGACGGCATTGATGATTAATTAACTTAATGGAGAATAAAATCATCTATTTTAAGTTTTCATAGGGATTCATTCTTCATTTTGATCTCTGTTGTAAGGGCTACATAAAAATATTGTTTATAAGATTAATGGTAATTTCATTCATTTAAATAATAAATAGGTTGTATTTTACAAATAAAAAAAATTATTGATGATATCGGAGTTTTTTCATTTGCTTTTCAACATATTGATATACGGTTGCATGTTTTGCGCCTGAAAGTAATTTATCTATTGCTTTTTTTGCAATATCAATTTCAATAATTGATCCGATAACTGCAACGGTATGTCCATAAATTGAGATTTTTGAATTTGTTACTTCTTCAAGAATCTGTCGTGTTTTGCCCTCAGTTCCAATTATTCTACTTCTTAATCGTTGAACATGGGATGGTTTTTTACTTACATAATCATGGATATCAAAAACCACAAGATCATTTTCATCATCGAAAAGAAGCATTGCATGTTCGGGTGAAAATCCACGACCGATAGCTCGTATTACATTTTCAATTTTAAAAATCATTAATGGATCATCTATTTGTTGATCATTAAATGTAATTTCTCCATTTTTTGAATTTATATTTATAATAATGTTTGAGTGTTTTTCAATATCTTCTTTTGTTTTACCATGTGGTCCAATTAATATTGCAATACGGTCCATTGGAATTCGAATATATCTCATAATTGATTTCACCATTTTTTTCCAGTTATTTCTTGATATATCTTATGTGGATCTTCATGTATCTGATATTTTTTGAAATATGATATGATATTTTGAATATCTCTTTTAAGGAACTCATATGAACGCGGATGATCACGAAGTACTCCTTGACCCAAATCAATGATACAGGGCTCATTATTGTGATAAAGAATATTAAAGGGACTTAAGTCACAATGCACTAATTCTGCTTTCAAATACATTGTTGAAATTGTATTTATTATTGTTTTAAATATCTTTTCAGGTTCAGGTAGTTGAATATCTTTAATAAGGGGTGCGGGCTGACGATCTTGTCCAATAAAATCCATAACCAGAACATTATTAATTTTTTTTATTGGTCTTGGTGCATTCACCCCAATTCTTTCTAAAATTTGAAGGTTTTTATACTCTTTTGAAGTCCAGTTGAAAATAATGTCTCTTCTTGATTTATGCATTGTTTGAAAACGAGGATCACCTTCCAAGTATTGTGTCATATGTTTAAAAGTAGCTGTTGAAATGCGATATATTTTAAGAGCTACTGTTTTATTATCTGGAGTTATACCTAAAAATACATTTCCCTCTTTACCTGATGAAATTGGAAAATCTAGATAGTCAATAATTCGGTTTGAAATTAATTTTTCAATACTAAGTAGGGTAGATATGTCAAATACTTCATCAAGTGTTTTCCGGTCAACACCTTCTCTTGAAAAAATTTTTTGAATAGCATCGTCAATTATTTTATTCTGTTTTTTTGTTAAAAACGTCTCCTCAGAAGACATTTATTTCCTCAGGAATGAGATTTCTTCTACTTAGAATAATAGATTGTGTTCTTCGATACCGGTAAACAACATCTGCTTTTGCATCTTGGATATCCCAAGGTTTAATAATTAGAAGATCTCCTGTTCTCACTCTTGCTCTTCTTTTCATTTTACCGGGAATTCTTGCAAGCCGTGCTTTTCCATCGCCACATATTACATCCATGCGAGATCCACCTACAAGTCTTTCAGCAATTGCAAACATTTCATTATTGTATTTTTTCGGTAAACGAAGTCGTATTGTTTCTTCAGGTTGTATTTCTTTATTACTCACAAAATCACTCTTTTTAATATATTGTTGATATAGTCAATGTTCTATTTAACATTTCTATTCTATAAATAGGTATTTTTTTAAGGAATGATTGTTTTTACTTTTTACATGCGTTATCAAATAGCATTTTGTGCAAAATAAAACAATTAAATTTTATAAGAATTTAAAAAAATAAAATTTATTTAAAGTTACTTGATTATTATATAATTCATCAATATAATAGTAAATTGATCAAAAAAAGAGGTAATCCTTAATATTTTTTTACCAAAAGGTATTTATTATTCTTTCACTATTGTTATTTTGGGGCAAATAATGAAAATACAAGAAATATTAAAGAAAGGAATTCCATTTTTTATACTGCTGTTATTCATAGGAACAAATATTTTCTCTGCGGAAGAATATGATTATTTCACAGATGGAAAAAATAAGATAAAATTATCTCAACTTCCTGAAACATTTGATTTAAGAGATTATAATGGTGAAAATTTTGTTAGTTCAGTTAAATCACAAAGTGGGGGAACATGTTGGACTTTCGGATCAGTATCGTCTGTTACTACTGACTTCTGCAATGATTGAATTATTAGGCAGCTTATTCTTTGTTATTGGCTTACTTTTGAGAGCAC